>DAIUCF010000012.1:0-47041 GCA_036846305.1 Candidatus Poseidoniaceae archaeon
TTGATTTGCATCAGCGGGAACGCGAACACTCAAGGAGTGAATGCGTTGTGTGTCGACCATGACGGTCATGTTCGAGAAGGATGAGCGGCCTTGGGAATTACCCATCGATACTGGGGCCGCCCCTGAAAACGAAAGCGTGTTTGATGCAATCGTTGTAGGTGGCGGCCCCGGGGGGTCATCAGCAGCAGGGTACCTCGCCAAATCTGGCTCCCGTGTCCTACTCATAGAAAGAGCAGTGTGGCCACGAGACAAAGTCTGTGGGGACGCCGTCGGCGGAAAATCACTTTCCCATGTCAAAGAACTTGGAGTGAAAGCAGATCTAGAAGCAACGCCACACTTTAGGGTAACTGGAATCCTTTTCTCATCCCCTAAAGGAAACTCAGTACGCGTCCCCCTGCCTGAAGAAGATGTGCAAAAACTCGAAGCGGGATACTCGTTACCTCGAGCTCAATTTGATTCATTGCTGTTTAATCGTTGTCAAAAACTTGTGCGAGACGCAGGCGGCGCTGTATTGCAGGGTGGAGATGTACGAGAAGTTCTGTTCGATGACGGGAACGGAGGAGAAGATCCTGGTGAAGGTAGTGGCGATTCTCGTCATGCAAGTGGCGTAGTTGTCCGTATTGGCGGCCGTGATGGGGAAGAGCGCACATTTTACACGCGTGAACTGGTTGGTGCTGGAGGATATCGTTGTCCGGTGGCGCGTTCCGTGGTTGAATCTTCGTACGGTGAAGAGATGATGGATAAAGACCATTATTGTGGCGGATACAGAGAATATTGGAAAAATGTCAAAGGCTGTGAAGAAAATATCGGAGATATTGAGATTCACTTTGTAGATTCTGTCATTCCTGGTTATTTTTGGCTGTTTCCCGTTTCTGAAAATGTAGTTAATGTTGGCATTGGAATGGTAATGGGCCTTATGGACAAGCAGAAAAAGAAACTAAGAGCGCTGCAAGCAGATGTTATTGCAAACCACCCAATGTTCAAGGAAAGATTTGCAGAAGCAGAAATGATACGCGGGTCCTCAAAGGGATGGCAATTGCCGTTTGGTTCACCGCGCAAAAAATCAAAGATGCAGCCGCGCCGGTCGAGTATGAATGGAATTCGCTTAGTTGGTGACGCTGCTTCTCTTGTCGACCCATTCTCAGGAGAGGGGGTGGGCAATGCTCTCGTAACAGGAGAAATGGCTGCACGCCATATCATTGAACAACGACCATTTTCTGAATATCAAAAAGAAGTGTGGGCTGTTCTAGGCCCAGAACTGACAAATTCATACCGAATGCAGAAATTGAGTCGTAAGCCTTGGCTCCTCAATTGGTTTGTTGGCAAAGCAGAACGAAAGCCCGCTTTACAGGAGATGATGACTGAAATGATTGCAAGTAAAGAAGCCCAAGAAAATCTTCACTCTCCTTGGTTTATGATGAAAACTTTGTTGTTCTAGGTGAATCAAATGGATGCTCGGTTGGAGAATGTTGACGCGGTCTTTCTGGATCTCGACGGAACAATCTATCTTGGAGGGGAATTAATCCCCGGTGCGCTTGAATTTCTCAATAGGTGCGATGCAAAAGGGGTGAAACGATACTTCCTTTCCAACAATTCAAGCCGGTCAGTCAAACAATACGTTGAGAAATTACACAAGTTTGGCATCCCGGCTGTTGAAGACGAAGTGTTGCTATCGACTCACGACCTTCTCTCGTGGCTGGCCAATGAACAAATCAGTCGAACTTGGCTAATTGGAACTGAGGGGATGAAGCAGATGCTTGAACAAAATGGCATCCATACGCAGAGTAAACAACCACAATATGTGGTGCTGGGGTACGATACAGAAATTACCTATGACAAATTGGTTCAAGCAAGTATATTCTTGCATGCTGGAGTTCCTCTCGTTGCCAGTCACCCTGACATGGTTTGCCCATCACCCGAAGGGGGCTTACCAGATGTAGGTGCTTATCTTGCGTTACTAAAGGCCACGACAGGCGTTGATCCAGTACACATCAGTGGTAAACCAAATGCCGGAATGATCCTTCACAAAATTGAGGAATTGGGGCTAGAGCCATCTCGTTGTGCAATGGTAGGAGACCGATTGTATACAGATATTGCAATGGCCTCAAGAGCGGGTTGCGTCGGCGTCCTTGTTCTTTCAGGAGAAGCGACGGTTGCAGATGTTGAGGCGTTGAGTGCTGATGCTGAACAGCAACCAACTGTTATTGTTGCCAGCGTTAATGAGTTATTACGGTGAATGAAGACATGTCGATTAAAGTTAGGTGGAATTGGTGGCGCACTCGCCGCATTAAGCACCCTCCAGACGACATTCATCGCGCTGGCGATTTGGCCGAAATGCGGCTGTGTAAACTCTCGCGTGCCGCAGGAAAAGATAACGGGTGGCAGATTTATGAATCCGTACGAATACCTGATCCGGATGGTGGGCGCAGAGAAATTGACATGGTTGTGATTGGTGGAAACACGATGTTGGTTGTCGAACAGAAGCATTGGGCCGGTTCTTTTGTTATCAACGATGAGCATCATTTTATCCAAAACAGAAACAACGGATCACAACATAACCACGATGGTGTGGCAGACAGAATTGCGCGCAAGGCGCGTATCTTGCATTCACTTCACGATAATAAGCCGTCATCTCTGGAAAAGCAAGATGTTGGAGATTTAGAAGTTCGAGTCATTGTGGCAATGACTCATCAGCGTCTTGAATGGCCCAAAATACCCGCTGATTTGGCAGCAGAAATGGTCGATGAAGCGGGATTTATCAAAATTTTAGAGACCACAAATCCAGGAGAGATGAATCATCAATTGGTCGAAACTCTTGAAGGTTTCAACACATGGGATGAAGTGCACCTACATGGAGGACTCATGTTGAAAGGTGATGTTTACAGTCTAGGGCTGGGTAAGGAATTACGTTCATGGTTTGAACAGAGAAAACATAGCGTAACGGCATCGACTGAACACAAGCGTTCGCTCTTCTCCCTTTTTGCAAACAATCCGAGCCAAGCGACGCTAAAGACCGGTGGAAAAAACATCGTGGCTAAAATCCCATTCGGAATGGAATTGGAAATGCATGTTGTTGGTGAAAAGTCACCGAGGAAAATCGATTGGGCTAAGATCACAAAAGTCAGCGTTTCAAAGCCACCTGCAGAATGGGCAAAAAATGTCTAACGCACACGAGGTTTGATGTGGGTTGCTTGAACGGTCGATAATATGGCCGAAGCTTGGATTGAGGCTATCGGGCTCTTCGCTGGAATCATTGGGATTGTCGCATGGATTCCTCAAATCGTTCAAGTTTGGGTGGAAAAAAGACACGACGGGATTTCTCTAACTACCTTCGCAGTTGTCTCATTCGCCCTTAGTTTATGGCTCGTGTATGGGATTCTAGTAGATTCGCTGGCCATGATTGTCGCAAATATTATGACATTGGCAGTTATTCTTGCCGTCATCGTTGGTGTTTTTCGCGTTAGGAAATCCGAACGCGAGCATCACTTGTAGGACTCTTTGGTCGTCATGATGATAACGGCCCCAATCTTGTAAGGGTCGCCGTTTGAAGCCGGCCTGCGATCTTCAAGTCTGCCTTTCCAACCGTCTTCAATTGTTGTGATAGGAATGCGTATTGAGGCTCCACGATCCGAAACACCGTATGAGAATTGGTCTATGGATTGTGTCTCGTGCAACCCTGTCAAGCGTTGTTCATTGTGTTCCCCATATACATCCATGTGTCGAGAAATGTTCTTCCCGAATTCATCACATATCTTGGTGAAGAGTTCTTCTCCGCCCTCGTCACGCATCTTTCCATCCGAAAAATTCGCGTGCATTCCTGAACCGTTCCAGTCTCCTTTGACTGGTTTTGGATGATATTCAATATAGCAACCATAACTCTCTGTTAAACGGTCTAAAAGGTAACGAGCAATCCAAAGTTCGTCACCGGCCCTTTTAGCACCTTTAGCAAATACTTGGAATTCCCATTGGCCGCAAGCGACTTCTTGGTTTATCCCTTCAAAGTTGATTCCAGCATCAAGACACAAGTCTGCATGTTCCTCAACCAAGGAGCGCCCATGTGTGTTCTTTCCTCCGACTGAGCAATAATACATACCTTGGGGGCCTGGATAACCGCCCATCGGGAATCCGAGTGGTAGCTGCGTCTCCGTGTCCATAATGAAATATTCCTGCTCAAAACCGAACCAAAAATCATCGTCATCGTCCTCAATTGTCGCACGTCCGTTACTCGAGTGTGCTGTTCCGTCTGCATTCAAAACCTCACACATGACAAGAAAACCGTTGAATCGTTGAGGGTCTGGAAAAATGGCAACTGGTTTCAACAAACAATCTGAATCCCCACCTTCGGCTTGCCGGGTCGAGGAGCCATCAAAACACCACATTGGGCATTCTTCCAAAGTTCCCTCGAAGTTTGAGCGAACAAGAGTCTTACTTCGCATGTTTTGTGTCGGTTCATATCCATCAAGCCAGATGTATTCCAATTTTGCTTTATCCATCATAGGTATCGCCGGTTGGTCGAACGAGACGGTATATCAAACATACGCTCAATAATTTTCCTTTTTGTTTCGTCAAATGATTGACTTAAATAAAATATTATAATCATACGATAGAATAAATAGTATTTATTTGTATCATTTGTTAATCGATTGAAAACGGATTCTCAAAGGGAATGAGCGATTGAATATTCTTTCTGGGCAGTAAATTATTGCTTATATCCCGTAAGCCGACCGATGAAGTCTTCTTTGAGGACTTCTAGGATTGTCTAATGGAGATTCCAACCGGTGGTTTTTTGCGCCAGTGGCGAAAGAACCTTGGCCTTACGCAGTCAGCTTTGGCAGATTTGAGTGGTCTTACGCAATCTGTTATTGCGAAGGTTGAGACAGGAGTTGTAGATCCTCGTGCATCGACCTTGAGGAAAATAGTGGGGGCATTAAAACGCCAAGAAAGTCCGGAAGAGAATCACACTGTTGGAGATATCATGGTCAAGGAAATTACAACACTCGTTCAAACAGATACTGTGCAGGCGTCAATCGATAAGATGGTTCTGGGTGGAATTAGTCATCTACCGGTGCTAAATACGAATGGTTCAGTTGTCGGTTTGGTTTCTGAATCTTCACTCCTAAACCAAGTTGGAGCGCGTCAAATACAAGTCGATGATGTCATGAAAGTTGATTTCACCCTTGTCGATATCGATGAGTCAATTGGTGAGGCGCGACGGTTGCTTCTCGATTGTGAAATACTCTTAGTCTGCAGTAAAGGTGAGTTGGTTGGTTTGGTTAGTCGAATCGATATGATTCGGGCGCTAAGAAGAAATCAAGATTAATTGTTTGCAGCGTTCTCCCCTTGGGGGGTAATCAAGACATTGCTGCCATCCCTCAAGAGATAATCTAGAGTGAGAATCCCACCATTCACTGTCACTGGACAAAGAGCGCCGCAGGCGGGGGCAAGATAGTCCTCGCCTGTTTCTGTGAGAACGAGGCGTAATCCATGACCTGCAGGCAGAAGGGCGTCAATGGCCTGGAATTCCATAAGCATCGTTAAACTCTGCCCGGGAAGCACGGTTGTAGGCTCACTGCCGCCTTGATGATACCGGATATCCATGGTGGCGTGGCCGAGACGTAAATTTGTCTCGACATCCTGCATTTCAACAAATACTTGCCCACCATCCATCGCAGCAGTCACTTCGAGGTGGAGTGTGAATAGTCCTGAAAGAAGTGTGTCTGTTTGCTCAAAAAGCGTTGGGCATTCAAACATTACACCCGAAAAGCCACCCCCGACTACGCTCGCCCCGCCAACGCGTTGTCCGGTTTGAACACAATCTGAAAGTGGTTGCTCAATCGATTGCGCATCAAGAGGTGGCCAAGTAGGTTCGATTCTCCATTCTCCATCATTACGTTGTATCTGAGCATGCAACTGTGGCTTCTCTCCAACGCCTTTGAGATAATACTCAAACCATTCAAACAAATCTTGACCCCAATCCCAGCGGGTCATGTTGTGTATTGCCTCACCCCCATAACCGCTGTCTTGAGCATTGTGTTTGCTCCATTGATCGGGATAATTGTGCTCCCACTGGCCAAGCATTCCCCGAACATCAAAACCGCCGTCAACAAACATCTGGTACCCAGGAAATACTTGGTGGGGGTCTACATTCCAATCCTGCATCCCTTGCACCCAATACACGCTTCCGTTGTAATTCTCATAAGCCTTGGAAAGATGTTCTCGTTCATCGTAATAATTTGACATGTACGGGTCCAATTCACCGGCACCATACGTTACAGGCCCAGCAAAAAATCCTTCAATAATATCTGGACAAACATTATCAAAATCATCTTCGTTATAATCTACTGTGCTGCTGAAGTAATTCATGTGCATAATCTGACTTCGCGCTTCTGCACTGCCGTTTTTGTACAATAAAGGATGCAATCCAGTCGTACCTGAAATAGGAACGATGGTAGCAAGATGGTCGCTACCAAGGGCTGCAGCCTCCCACTGTGTTGCCCCCTCATACGATTTTCCGTAAAGGCCAACCTTGCCATTCGACCAATTCTGGTCTCCAAGCCATTCCACTGCATGATGAATGCCCCAGCCTTCACCCTCCCCTCGGTAATCAAAACACCCGGAAGATTCCTCTGTCCCAAAAACCGAAACTTGGGCAAAGGCATACCCGTGTGGAATGTAATTGTCGTAGATAAATTCGCCACGGCCGGCTCCTACAACGTATGTTGCTCCTGATTCATCACCGGGCTGTCCATAGGAAAAATACGGGCTAATTACGGCAATAACGGGAACTTTCTCACCGAGTTGCGTGTTCGAAGGTAGCCAGTATGAAAGATGAACGTTTGAGGTTGAGGGGCCTGTTTCCCAGACTTCAGAAGTGTCGACTTCAAATGTCGCTTCTTGGACTTCTAATGCAGTGTAGGGGCCTGGCTCTAATACATACGAATAGCTATCAGTCCAATTCCAGTCTAATGTGTGGCGCTCCCATACTTCAGGGTAAGTGGTAGTTTGAATTTCTTCGTTGTTATTTTGTGTTGAACCGAAACATCCTGACAATGGCCCAAGAAGAACCAAAAGGGTCAAGAAAACTGCGTTTCGCATGAAACACTCCAACTGGCGAACTGTCATCAATGTGATGTTTGATGAAGTAACGGTTGATGGGTGGTCATGGTCGTGTTGGTTACGGGTGCTGCCGGATTTATTGGTTCACATGTCGTGAACCTCTTACTGGAGAAAGGGTATCAGGTTCGTGCTACGGCTCGTAACATAGAGAAAGCCCGTTTTCTAGAGGGTTTTCCAAAAAGCAAGAGTGGTGTGCTTGAAATCGTAAAAATGGATTTACTCAAGCCCCAATCTGTGAATGATGCTGTTCACGGGTGTACTGCTGTGATTCATTGTGCTGCCGCCCTTATGATAGATGTGAAGGATGCACAAAAAGACGTTGTCGACCCCTCAGTGATTGGAACACAAAATCTGTGTTCTGCAATCGAAAAACATCAATCTGTAAAATCTGTTATTCATACCTCATCAGTTGCTGCGATACGACGTACAAGGTCAATAAACGGCCAAGTTTTCACTGCAGATGATTGGTGTGATGATGCGACACTCGTTTCAAACCCATACGGCATGGCAAAAGCTGAAGCCGAGCAATTGATGCGTTCTTTTGTGGAAAAGTGTGAAAAAAAATCGAGAAAGATTCGTTTAATCACAATCCATCCCTCGATCGTTTTTGGTCCAGTATTCCATAAAAGGCATCTGAGAGGTTCTATGGCATATCTAAACCATTATGTTGGAAGAGTGCCTTTCGTATTGAACTCACATCTTAATTTTGTTGATGTTCGAGATGTCGCTCTAGCTCATGTTCATGCCATGGATTTAGGACAAGATAAAGCAAGATATATTCTTCATAGCCAAGGTATGTGGATGAATGAAATTGGTAAGGTTTTGAGAAAAGTAAAGCCTGGAAGGCGCTGGCCAGTTACGCGACTACCCGCAGTTTTGGCAGTGGTAATGGCCGCATTTCACCCTAAACTAACCGTAAAACAAGTTCGCTCAACCATTGGACGGCACGTGGATTACAATGTTGGAAGGGTTGAAGAAAGCCTCAATTTTAGTTTTAGAAGTACAGAAGACACGCTTGCCGATTCAATCGATAGCCTAGAGAAACTTCGCCGTAAGGTATGAGTGACAAGACCGTTTGGGGGGACCATGCAGGCTGAAGAGGTATGGGGGCGCAGGTGGGATGAAAATTCACTGCCGATGGCTCGCTCATACATGCAAGTAGCAATGAGGAAAAAATCTCTCGTGTGTTTAGCAGCAGACCGCAACACTATGGACGGACTTTTCGATCTTGTTAACACAGTTGGACCGTATATTGCTGCATTGAAAACACATGTCGATTTGGTTGATGACTGGTCTTCGGAGCGATGGGCGGAATTTTGTGAAACGGCAAAAGAACTTGATCTTTTGATTTTTGAAGACAGGAAATTTGCCGATATTGGCGGTATTAGCCGTAAACAAATGGCAGGGGTGTACAATATTCGTGGATGGGCTGACTTGGTTACGGCCCACTTGATTTCTGGCCCAGATATTGTTGATGGTCTTCAGGCCGGATGGAGCGATGTAGGGCGCTCAGGTGGCGTACTTTTACTTGCCCAAATGTCAAGTCGGGGGAATCTCTTACAGCCCGATTATACATCGGAAGTTGTTGCAAGTGGCTCAAAACACCCTGGGGTGTTTGGATTTATTGGCAACGGTTCAAGACCCCAAGAACTCGCTTTACTCCGCTCATCAGTAGGTGAAGGGAAACTTATCTGGACCCCGGGAGTAAACCTCTCCGTCGGTGATGGGGAGATGGGTCAGCGCTACGGCGACCCACGTGCTGCTGTTTTGGCAGGTTCGGATTGTATCATTGTCGGTTCTGGAATTCACAAGTCCAACCAGCCTGCATTACAAGCCCAAGCATATGCTGATGCATCGTGGAATGCACTGATTGAACGACAAAGTGGTGAAGGGAATGTTTGATGTATTCTTATGGAGCATTACAATGGCTATGACTGCAGTGCCAATTTGGATCTTGTTGAAAGCGGTGAAAGAAGTATCTGTGTTAGACAGTAGACTGGCTGAAAACGATGCAACACTATTGAATGAAAAGGGCATTATAATCACCCAAATGACGGCTCTTCCACCAAACAGCGTGATAACACACAATGCAAACATCGTCGTTTCTCAAAATCCAAACCATCAGATGTAACCCTGTGAATAGATTACATATCCTGCTGAACCGAGTATTGTCAACAATACGAGAAATTTGAATACTCGGCGTTTTGGTTTTTGTTCGGTTGTCTCAGCTGTAGCAACAAGTGGTGGAAGTGATTCAAGTTCGGGAATAATTGCTGGCATTCCAGGAAGGGGGGGTAATGGCATGAGGCCTTCATCTGCAACTGGTTTAATTCGGTCCTCGGGGTAAAGGTCATCCAAGTCTTCAAGGCCTGGGGCTTCGGGGATAGGACCGAGAATTTTCTCCCACACCTGTTCTACAGATGCTGACGATATTGGCTTTTCAAGCCAAGCGACTGCACCAGCGGAATGCATTGCATCTTCAGCCAAAACAGAGTGTCTTCGTGATGCAATAAACACAATCCTGCTTTCGCCTCCGTGTTCTCTCATCTCTAGTGCTGCAAGGTGACCATCCAAAGACGGGATGTCGAGAGCGATAACGACTAATTCTGGGTCGAGGCGGATGTATTCATCTACCGCTTGATCTCCATCTTGACATTCCTCGATGTTGAATTCTCGAACTTTGAAGACTTCTCGAAGCCGCATGAGAGACATGGGGTTGTTATCAACAATCAGCACCGTTGGCGCTGTTTCTTCGTCAGTTTCCGTGACGTAAGCCATGTGAATCGTACCTCTGAAAACGCCATTGCACATCAAACAACCGCAAAGAGAGTTTACTCTTCGCTCTCTTCTGGAGAGGATAGGTCCTCAACCGGTCCACTCTTTGGATTAGCAAATGCCTCTCGAATTGTTTCGGATTGTGCCGCATCACTCTCTATGTTTCGTTGGCGCGTCGGCGCTTTCAAGAATTGTAATTGCAACTCACTTACGATTCCTTTGAGCATTCTCTCTTCTTGGTCTGTAAGATTGCCGGCTGTTTTGGTTTGTAGCATACGTAGAAGGTCTATTCCTGCTCTAGCTTCGCCAAGATTGAACATCATCATACCTTCTTGGTCAGGAATAAGTCCCATGTGGAGCATTGCAGAACGTTGGAACATGTGAACGAGTTGGAAAAACTGTTCTGTGACCTCGTCTTTGAACATGTCGACCATGACAAACCCAAGTAGCCGCAGTGTATGTTTTCATCGGTTGGTTTATTCGAACATTTGTTCAAGTAACCAATCGGGGTCAAATTGCTTCAAATCATGATACCCTTGCCCGACGCCTGCAAAGACAATGGGTCTTCCGGTTGCGAATGCAATAGACAGCCCGGCGCCGCCTTTAGCGTCTGTATCGACTTTGGTCAATACGGCTCCATCGAATTTCATAATTTCTTGGAACATTCTTGCTTGCTCAACGGCATCGTTACCAGCTAAAGAATCGCCAACGAAAAGGGTGAGGTGGGGCTCTGCTACTCGACGAACTTTGTTTAATTCATTCATCAAGTTGACTTTGTTTTGCATTCGTCCAGCAGTGTCAACTAGCACGACATCGATGTTTTTAGCTTTCGCAGATTCAATAGCATCACGAGCAATAGCGGCAGTGTCGCCGCCTCTTTGGCTGGAGATACATCGAATACCAAGGTTTTCACAATGGCTCTGGAGTTGTTGAATTGCACCAGCCCGGAATGTGTCGCCTGCAGCAGCAACGACGGAGATGTTGTTATCCAAAAGTCGTTGGGCTATCTTCGCCGCTGTAGTAGTTTTTCCAGTACCGTTCACCCCAACCAGCATAACAACAACTGGAGTGTCTCCCGCATCAATATATGATTGGACACTGGCATCAAAATCCCAATAACCAGCGGATAAAATATTGCGTAGTGCCCTTTTGAGAGCCGCTTCTAACACTTTAGATAAGTCAGCGCCTTTACGTAATCGGGCGCCGATTAAGTTTGTCCGAAGGGCATCGATTACAGCAGTAACAGCATCGCTTGAAATATCCGATTCAAGAAGCACCCATTCAAGTTCTTCAAGGAGGTTATCTAATGCCCCACTTGATTTGATGATGCGCCCCCCTTCAGTAACAACGCCGCCGCCAAGGTCAACTTTTACGGTTGTTCCAGCCTCTGTTTCAATTGCTGCTTGCCTGCTTGAGCCTTTAGGGGTGTGTTGTACTTGAACAAGTTGGCGGCCTGTTGTGGTACGCATCATCGAAAGGTCAACTTGTGAGCCTTCGGGACGTTTCATATCCACGGCACCGCGTTTTTTCATAGCTTTCTGTTGTTTCGAAATCCGTTTGATTTCTGCCTTACGCTCTTTCTCAAGGCGTTTTTTGTCCTTACGAGATAATTCTACTGGAAGTGAAATATCTTCTTCTGCGTCGAAATCGTCCCACTCATCCTCAGCGTCTACAACTGAAGTTTTATCATCGACTGCATCCAAATCTTCCCACTCTTCTTCGTCTTCATCTCCAATCGGGGCTGGGTATTCTCCAGACTGAGTGGAGGGTTGGAACTGATTTTGCTCAATAGATTCCGTCGCAGCCTGCTGTAATGCTGCTCGTGCTTCATCACTGTCTTCTTCTGCGGAAAGAGCATTGGTATCAGCGTCAGAAGCGACCTCAGTAACACGCTTTCGAAATCGATCAAAAAGCCCCATGTTATCCCTCAATCATCAAGTGTTAGTTCATTCCCAAAACGGTTGCTGCGACGTTGTTGTCGGCGAGGTTTTTCGGAGGGAGATGGCTTTTCTTCTTTCGACGAAGGTTTTGGTTCTGGTGCTGCTTGTAGTGTCGCAGCAGCGTCATTGAATTGTTGGGCCAGTTCGGTTATTTTGACCTCTAATGTACTTGCTTGCTCAGATAAGTCTGTGTGGAGTGAGCCGATTCCATCCTTTCGCTCGTTCGTTATCGTGAGTGCTTCGCTCCATAATTTCTCACCATAAACTCCGCTCCCCAAATCAACAAGCGCAGTCCCTTCATTCTTGGATTCATGAACATAATTCAGAGTAACTCCCGAGCCGATTGAGAGACGAGCGCCTGTGCGGCCGGTACTGGCGGAAGATTTCAGGCTTTGAAGAATATTCGAAGTGATGTCGTGTTCATCGATGATTGCTGTTACTTGTTCAATGCGTGAATGTAAATTATCAAGTTGTTTTCGATGAGCATCAATAATGCGTGCCATCTCTTGCAATTCACTGCGTTCAACCATACGACTCAACAACCCCTAGAGGCGATACTAGATGAAGTGCGCTAAAACTACTCTTCCTCGTTCGAAGAAGAAATTGGTCCACCTGCAGCAGCTATCTGTTCGCGGAAATAATCTGTAATGCGCGGTTCAGTAGATGTTCTCGGGTCGATTTCGTCAACGGACTGAATATCTATTGAGCGTCTATTTGCTTTATGCCTCGACCCCATAATGGAGTAAGTGCGGTGTTCTGCATCTGCGACATCAGATGCTGGTAAGTCCAAAGAAAATGCTTGACGCATGCTACCAAATGGGGCGATTCCGGATACTCTGTAGGCCTTCATGGCTCGGCGACTCGCAAACCCGACTTAAACGCGCCGTCGCGCTAAATTTGGATTTTTTGACCACGAGATTGACAAAGTTTGACGGTTCAACTCAATTCATGCGGGCCGTTATCATCGTCACTGTGCTGATGTTAGCCCCTCTTGCACAAGGTTTCGATGACGGTTTGCCAGAGATAAGAGAATTTGGTTCTGAACACGTACTTCAACTCGATGGAGGGGTATGGAGTCAAATGCAGTGGGAGGATTTAGAAGGTACGGGTTTCGCGCCTCTACGGCTGGTTGACCAATCAAATTTACTGGTTTGGCGCTCGGCCGAATACGAACTCCCGGCCCAAATAAAAATGTTACAAGCACCACCTTTAGGCTTGAAATTTGATACGGTGGGACAAGAACAATTTGATCAAATGAGAATTGTTTTTGAGCCAAGGTTGCCTATTGATGCTGTTCATCAAATTGTTGCTGAATTCGAATTATTGGGTATTCATGTTGAAAGTAATCCAACAGTATACGGCGGGCCCTTGCCTCATGTGGAGACTGTTGAATGGCAAGGAATGATGCAAATCCCCGTTTTTGAAAAAATCCAAGGACTCCTATGGGTTGAACCCGTGTTGAATACGAGCCCGAGAAATGCCATTACTGGCTCGCTATTACAACATGGGTTTACGACCGAAAATCCCAGTTGGGATTTAGGATTAAACGCAAACAACATTGTAGTTGCAATGGCAGATTCGGGGGTTGACTACGACCATTCGTGCTTCCGAAACGCAACTGCGCCAGGTGAGGTGGGTTCGGAGGGGTTGGATGGAGTTGGTTCTCCTAGCATAAATCATAGGAAAATAATACTTGTAAATCATTCAATTGATGGGTGGGACACTGTAGGTCACCAAGATTACCGTCATGGCACTCACGTTGCTGGAACGTTGGTTTGTCATGATGTTTTTGATATGCGAGAAGAGGCTTTTCCTGAAAACGGCACTTCACTTTCGTACGGTGCAAAACTCATCTTCCAAGACATTGTAAACGACACCGGGTGGGTGCCGCCGGATGTCGATGCTCTCTTTGCAGAGGCGGGGGCTCATGGTGCAGTTATTCATTCAAATTCATGGGGGGACGCAACCACTGAATACACAGCTAGAAGTGGAGATTTCGATTCGTGGGCTCTGGAAATGCCTTGGTCTCTGGCATTTATCGCACCTGGGAATAATGGTGCGCAGTTAATGGAGCCTGCAAACGGAAGAAATGTTGTGGCCGTTGGGGCGTCGATGAAATCACAAAATTCAGCATTGTGGCCATCCTCTTCCATCGGACCAACTGAATCAGGTGGATATGGAATCTTTGGCCTTGCACCGGGTACAACGGTTCAATCAGCGCGGTCTGACGGAATTCATGACTCGTATAACGGCGGTCTCCGTTCATCTTCTGGAACGAGTATGGCCACTCCAGCCGCAGCCGGAGTTGCTGCTGTCATTCAACAAATGATCGAGGATGGGTGGATTTCAGGCGATGAAAACAGAACATTCGCCCCGGTCAATACGTTGCGGCCTTCTTGGGTTGAGGGTTCAAAAAACTCAACTCACTCTCTATCCTTGGCTGACGGATTCACGCCATCTGGGCCGTTGCTTCGGACATTGATGTCCCTATCGACAACGCCCCTTACATTAGAAGAGCGAAACGGCGGATTGGGGGGGCATGATATACAAAATACGCACGACGGTTGGGGGCAATTCAATCTTTCAGAATTGATAGATTTTGACTCTCTAGAAATCGGTTTGCATGAAGGAAACGTCTCGCCGGCCTCAAATATTTGGATTCATGACTCGTATAGGCTCGAGGAACAGACACCTTCTCAATGGCTAAATTCTAGAGATGAGGGTGTTGTTGCTCTAGAAAATTTACTTGCGAGCCCGTGGAACGGTTCTGGGGCGGTTGGTCCATTCCTAAAATCAGGGGATGTATGGAAGAAAAAATTTGAACTGACAGGTGAACACCTCGATGTCCGTCTCGCATGGTCGGCCCCACCTGAACCACACCTCATTGATGACTTGCAACTTATTCTCACACTTTCAAACGGTGAGACGGCAATTGCTGGAAAATATCAAAACGATGGAGATTCAACATTATTCTCGGGCGAAGTTGTAGACTTTTCTAACACAACCCAGTTCCCTCAACAAAATGAAACCACAATTGCTCTTTCATTATCAGAATTTGATCTCGAAAACACTGATTGGGTCGAGATTGAAGTGCGAGCAAGATATGTTTCTCCGGGGAACAATCCCGGGATGCTTGGTATAGATGGAAATATGGTTGGTTTTGCTCTTGCTGTACAAGGGGTAGTTCGAGACTCTGTTTTGTGGTTGGATGGAGACGGGGATGGGATTATGAATGCTGAAGACGAATGCCCCAATGAAGATGCCCGATTATGGGATGGTAATCTTGACGGGTGTATTGATGACGGGGATGGCGATGGTGTCAAGGATCCTTTTGATGCCTGTCCAAACCAAAATTCACATTCCTATGACTGGGATGAAAATGGATGTATAGATGATTCTGATTATGACGGTGTCCTGGATGATGTTGATATGTGTCACACCTCGGTTTTGTCCCTGTTTTGGCCGGTCGACCAAGAAGGTTGTAGACCGGTAGATTCCTTGCCAGAAATTGATTATCTTTTATCGCCCGATAACGGGAGTATTTGGTTTGATGAATTGGTCGTTGAGTGGGTCGCTAGTGACATAAACGATGACTTCTTTGACACGGGCGCAAGAATAATGGTACTTGATTCTTCAAACAACAGTTCTTCATATCCAATAGCAAGTTGCTTGAAAACGAATGTTCAAAATGGGTCTTTTTCTTGTTCATGGACTGTTCCGAAAGATCTGCCGGTGTGGGATATTCGGGGTGAATGGTTGCAGATTGAATTGTATGTGGAGACAAGAAACAATTCTCCGGAAGCGAAGAGAGATTTGGTTCTCTTACGCGACGACGCTGTTTTCTCAAGTGATTGGGAAAACCCGTTACTCGCCTCAGAAAATGATATTTCGCTAACGAAGGAGGGGGCGGGTGCACAAGGCCGTGCCTTGTTTTGGGGAATATTGGGCGTACTGGCTGGATTTGTGTTAATGTACCAACTTGGGTGGAATGTCCTTCGGGATGATGACGATAAAACAGTGCCTTCGGCATTTCAAGATGATGGGGGCCTTCAACTGTCCGAAACATACGATGAAAGCGAGTGACTGCAATCGATTATCATGTTCAATAAGCCTGAACCTCGTGATTTAAACGAAGGTGAACCTTGAAGGGTGGTGGCATGCTCGCCATCACATCCGCAAAGCGGAGGGTGAAGAATATGAGTGACCGTCTATACGTTGGAATCGACCTAGGTACCTACCAATCTACAATTGCATCAAGCGCTGGCGTAAGCCACACAGTCGAAACAGTCGTTGGCCGTCCAAAAGACCCGGTTGCTAGAAATTTCCTCGGAAGAGATGTTTTGTTTGGCAATGATGCTTTGAAGAACAAGCTTGCATGCAACCTCTATCGTCCAATGGCTGCCGGTGTTGCTCAAGATGATGAAGCAAATTTGGCTGCTGCCAAAGCATTCGTTTCACACCTACTCGAGACCGTAGATCCTGAAGAATTTGACGAGGTTTTCGGCGTAATATGCTCTCCAAGCCACGTTTCATTTACAGATAAGTCAAATCTTGTTGCTACCCTCAGAGGACAAGTTAACGCCATCATGGTCGTTACAGAGCCGTTTGCTACAGCATTCGGAATTGGAGAAATAGCAAGTTCAATTGTGGTAGACATTGGAGCAGGAACAACAGACATCGCTCGAATCTACGGTACTTTCCCTACTGACGAAGACCAAGTTACAATCCAAGAGGCTGGAGACTGGTTAGACAACGAACTCATGGAACTTATTCGAAAGAAATACACCGGCGCACAAGTAACAAAAGATATGGTGCGCAAGTGGAAAGAAGAAGTGTCCTATGTTGGCAGCGATGACCGTGAAGCAATGGTCGAACTATCTGTTGAAGGTAAAAAGCAGGTCGTCGATATTGGCGACCTTGTGAACAAAGCCTGTGAGTTGATTATTCCAAAGATTGGAAACGCAATCAAGAGTATTGTTGCTGGCGCTGATCCGGAATATCAACCCATACTTCGAAACAACATCATCCTCTCTGGCGGTGGCTCACTTATTGACGGAGTCGCTGCACGTATGGCTGACGAAATCTCCGATATCGGCGATGTCAATGTATGGTGTGTTGATGATCCAATCAATGCTGTCGCAACAGGCGCCCTTCAACTTGCAGGCGAGATGCCTGATGATATGTTCACTTCAATCAACTGATTGTCGAACAGTTGCAAAGGGTGGATAATCCGCCGTATATGCCCTCATTTGATGGCGAAAGTTCAAGTGTGGTTGGGCGGCGATAGCCGCCTGTATGACGATAGACTCTTCCGGAACCAGCGGCATTAACCGAATTGGTGTAACCTCAAGTGACGAGCGGGCTGCGTTAGAAGGTATGCTCAAGGGTTATCCTGTTGAACAACTTGTTGAGGAAGTTCTCATCGCTTGGAATGAACTTGCTGCACGTAATGAGGAAATGGTTTCTGTTAAACAACGACTTCGTGTCTTAGAACTGGATTTAGCAGAGCGTGAAGATATGGTTGCTCCCGAGGTTGCCAGATTAGCTGAAGTTGATTCGGCTCTCAAAGATCGTGAGGCAAAAATCATCCATTTGGAACGAGTTCTTGCTGATGTTCGTGAGGAATTGGCCTCACAGCAATCTTCACTGTCCCAAGAAGAACGTTCAACTATGGCCACTGAAGTAGAACAACTTCGTACACTTACTAGTCAACAAGACGAGGTCATTGGTGAAATGGAAGGTAGGATTACTCAGATGGTTGAGGCGCTTGAAAGAGCAGCGGATGCTGGACTTACATCCGTAACTGCTGAAGAAGTCCGTAGTTTAAAGTCAAAACTCGACACGGCATTGGCTCAAAATGATGCTGAACAGGCTGCAAACAAAGCACTCGAAGAAGAAAGGCAGAGGCTGCGTGACATTGCAGATAGACTGAGAGGGCTTTTGGATGCTCGAGATGGCCGTCTTGGAGAACTTGAAGAACAACTTGAACGAGTTATGCAGGGGCCTCGTTCAGTCTCCGCAGAACACGACTATTTAGTTGAGCAGATTGATGAACTCAAGCGCAGATTGTTAGAACGAAATAGGGAATATGATTCGTTGCGTAGAAGAGAGCGTAGACTTCACAACGATGTGTTTGAGCGCGATGAGCGTATCCAACAAATCACCTTAACACTCACCGACATGGAGGCTGCACTGCAAGACAGAACTGCTGAATTAAGAGAGATTGAAGGGCAACGAGAAACAATGGTCCATGAATTGGATTCCGTACGTAGAGGAGAGCGAACCCGAGAAGTTGTTGGAAGGGTGTTTGCGGACTCTCTTTCTCTTGTTCGAACACATGATGCTCGAGAAGCGAAGAGGGATGCGTACAGTAACGCACCGGATGTAGAACGCACACTCTCTACCCCAAATACTGGCGATATGGCAAAATTGGCTGACGGCGGGCGCGTATCATTAGAAGTCCATGAAAATGAAATTGAACCAGGTGTCGATGTTGATGGTGTACGGCCCCCATCCCCAGGCGGCTCTGGGGACCCGGTTGTTTTTGAAGACGAAGATTAAGCCTTTTGAATTGCGGAAACAATCTCGCTGATTCGTGTGCGGAGTTCCTCTAAATTTGAGGCGTCTTCAGTTAATGTCCCGGTAACAATCCAATCAGCACCGGCCTCTGAAGCCAGCAATGCTTGTTCGGGAGTCCGTATTCCCCCACCCACAATAAGTGTCAACTCGTTAACTGCTCGTGCGCTTTTGATGAGGTCGGGGTTGACCTGTGATTTAGCACCACTTCCGGCTTCTAAGTAGAGTAATTTGAATCCGAACATTCGTGCAGTTAAGGCATATGCATGAGTCAATTCCTGATCATTGGGTTGTATCAACTCAGCGTCGCCAACTTCACCAACCCTCCCTCCTGGAGAACAAACGAGATAGCCTGTAGGTAAAGCCTCTACTTCGAATTTTTCAAGATAAGGCGCACCACGAATTTGTTCACCAATAAGGAAGCGCCTTGTCTTTGAATTCATGAGCATCATGAAAGTAATTGCGTCGGCTGCTGGAGAAAGGGCGTGTGCACCACCGGGAAACAGAACTACCGGGATATGCCATTCAGACTCATCTGAATCAGGGTCCTGGCTTGAGGCAAACGCTCTAAGTTCAAACGCTTCTTGAATCGCTTTGCAAGTGGAGTGGACGACTTCGTCTGGCGTATCTGTTGAGCCGCCGACAAAAACCATACTGCTGCCGCATTCAACAGCAACCATCGCCCTGTTTGCTGCGGTATTGGGATCTTGTTTTGCCGGATCTATGAGTGTTATGTGACGGGTTGAGTGTTCTTTCGATGTGACATATTCCAGTGTCGTTGAATTCGGCCTTCTCATGTCATCCCCATACATCCGTTCAACGGACACAGCATAGCCATTGCGCATCGAATGGTTTCGAAAGGGCGATGCATAGAGTTCTCATACCCCGACCGGTTGGGACGTTTGTGGCAGAAGTTGGTCCCTTTCGGCGATTGCTTAGGCACATGAAATCACACAAATCAACAATTCGTCTAGCATCAGCATGCTCAGTAACCAACAAAATATGGGACCTAGCTCCTCCATTACTCATCGGGCTGGCCGTTGATGTTGTCGTCTTGAAAGAAGATTCATTTCTGGCATCATTCGGACTTATCGACCCGTGGCATCAGTTGATTTTCCTCTCGGTACTCACCTTCTTTATCTGGGGATTGGAATCGCTGTTCGAATATTTTTACGGAATTTTATGGAGAAACTTGGCCCAAACGGTACAGCACGAGTTAAGGCTTGACACATTCAACCATGTCCAAAAGCAAGGCATGGGTTGGTTTGATGAGCGTCAAAAAGGAGACATATTAGCCATCCTAAACGATGATGTCAATCAACTCGAACGGTTCTTGGATAAAGGAGCAAATGACCTGCTACAAGTGAGCACTACTGTTTTGGTCGTTGGTAGTGTTTTTCTGTTCATATCGTGGCAAGTTGCAATTTTTGCCGTACTGCCAATCCCCATCATCATTTGGGGCTCATTCAAGTATCAAAGAAGCCTTGAGCCTCGATATGCTGAAGTGAGAAAATCTGCCGGTGCAATGAACGCTTTACTTGAGAACGACTTATCTGGAATGTCGACAATCCAATCCTTTACGGCTGAAGAACGAGAAATGAAGCGTGTTGAGGCGTTGAGTAATACATACCGAGAAGCGAATAAGGAAGCAATTCGGCTCTCAGCAGCATTTACTCCGTTAATCCGAATGGCGATTCTGTGTGGTTTTACCGCTACCTTGCTTCTTGGTGGATGGATGACTTTGGAGGGAACTTTAGCAATCGGCGCCTATTCGGTGCTTGTTTTCATGACTCAACGGCTGTTATGGCCCCTGACTAGACTTGGAGAAACTTTCGACTTGTACCAGCGAGCAATGGCGAGTTCTACGCGCGTTTTGGATGTTTTAACTTCGCCTACTGAGGTGAAGCAAGGTAATTTTTCACCAACTCTTGAACTGATTAATTCATCCTCGATTGTTTTTCAGAATGTAAATTTTGGGTATCCAGATAGGGAGGCGGTGTTTGAAAACATGAACCTTGTTCTAAAACAAGGTGAAACCGTTGGAATAGTTGGTTCGACGGGTGCGGGTAAAACGACTTTGATTCGTTTGTTACTCCGATTTGCTGAGCCAAATTCTGGCACAATAGTTTGGGCAGAACGTCCACTGCAAGAATGGGATTTGAATACCCTGCGTTCTTCAATGGCGTTGGTGGATCAACACATCACCTTGTTTCCCACTACAATTCTTGAAAACATTCGTTATGGAAAGCCAAATGCCGCAGACATAGAGGTTTTTGAAGCCGCTCGGCTCGCAGAAATAGGGGACTTTGTCGAGCAATTGCCAAACCAGTGGGACACTATGGTGGGTGAAGGGGGCCACAGGTTATCTGGCGGACAAAGGCAGAGGCTTGCTATTGCCAGGGCGGTGGTAAAAAATGCTCCTTTACTTATCCTTGACGAGGCAACCTCCGCAGTTGATAATGAGACTGAAGCCGCTCTCCAGCGTTCGATTAATAAAATCTCAGTGGGTAGAACGGCTGTTATTATCGCACACAGACTTTCCACCATTCGTAACGCAGACAGAATTTTAGTCCTACAAAACGGCGGCATTATAGAGGATGGAACACATGAGGATTTAGAGAAAATGGGTGGCGTTTATTCAAGGATGTGGGCCGTTCAAACTGGCCAAAATGTGTGACTGCGGCTTGGCTAAAAAAGGTCGAAAATGGTTATTTTAGACCATGGTTCATTACACCCTATTATAAGTGAGACTACCCGCCAGCGGACTGAGAAACATGATTACAGATAAGTTCTCTAAGACAACGAGCCTGCTTTTGATTGCCACCTTTGCCCTTGCTATGGCATCCACAGTTTCTGCTGCGGACATCACGCCAGGCGCCATGGACGCAGCTACCGGACTGCCAGCCTTCCTTTCGGATGGTGCTGACGATGGTTTGCAAACATTGACGTTCTTCCTATTCTTTGTAGGATACATCGCAATGGGTGCTGCCTTTGTCTTCTTCATGAGTGAGCGAAGCAACGTTGCACCAGAATACCGAACTACAATGACCATTTCAGCTTTGATTGTAGGTATTGCCGCCTTCCACTACTACTACATGCGCGGGGTCTACGCTGACTTCGGTGAAGTCTCAGTCGAATATCGATACATGGACTGGATTATTACGGTCCCATTGATGGCCCTCAAATTCCCATCCCTTGTCGGTAAGAATGCAATCACTGACAACAAATTCGCTGGACTTGGATTCACTGGAATCTGTTTCCTGGGCGCACTCATCATGATTGGATTCGGATATGCTGGAGAAGCAGGTTTGATGAATGGTATTCTTGCCCTACTTCTTGGAGGTATGGGCTGGGCTATGATTATTGTAGCAACTGGAACGCCATGGTCCTCAGGACTTGGTGTTGACAACAGCAAGATTTCTGAAGAGCTCATTTGGAGTGCAAATGCTCTCCGCTGGTTCATCGTCGTTGGCTGGATCATCTACCCACTCGGCTACCTTTTCAGTCCAGAAGTAGCATTGATCGAAATCGATAATGGTGCAGAATACATGGCTGTTGCATACAACATTGCTGACATCATCAACAAAATCGGTTTCGGTGTTGTTGCTTGGATGGGTGCTAAGAAAGCAACCGAAGCAATGTCTGCTGCATCAGAAGAGTGATTTCCGAATCGCACGAAGAAGCGTCTCTACGCTCGCCTTAGGCCAATACCGCTGCCACAGTACAGCCGTTGGTATCCATGCGAGGGTATAGATAAGCACTGCCAGAGTAGAAGTTTGTAATCCCCACTGGTGCGTGACTTCAAAGTCGCGCATCAGTGTTAGGGGTATGAAATGCATGAGGTAGATTGACAACGAAAGTTTTCCTGTATGAGACAGTATGTTCATTGAGTATCTTTGAACCAATATCCACAACAGCACAACACCCGTCAAACTTGCGATTAGAAACGATTGATTCGCTGGAAAGAACGTTAACACTGCATCTTCTGTAGGATGCGCCCAGAGGGTATTTTTGAATTGAGCATACACGAGGGTGATTGAACAATACATAAGCCCTACAACAAGTGCTAATCTTACTGATAGACTTATTTCAAGAGATTTTCCGTCATTCACTGGTTGTGTTGAAATCATTGCCCCAAACAATGCAAAGAAAAACCACGGGAAAAGCGGATATGTGCCAGTCAAAAGTAGATTGGATAGTATGATTGGTATAGAGGCGTCATCGACTCTGTCTGCCCAAATGCCTGTGCCCTGGAGATCTGGAAAGAAAGTTTGAATAACGATTATACTGCTTAGAGAGATAACGAAAGTTTTGCTGTAGGAATTGCGTTTTCTATGAAAGATAAGCGGTAATAGAAGTGTCATGATTGCCATGAGAGACAATATTCCTGGAGTAAATGGATGAAACAAATGGGGTGATGTGAGGTTCACAGCTATTTGAGCGATTAGAAAAAAGAAAAACTGGAATAAACGTGACTGAAATGTAAGGTTGGCACGTACAATACCCCACCCAAATAAAGTCACAAAAAGGGGTGCTGCTAAACCCCCAAGCCCTGAAACAACGTATGCTAAAATACTGAGTTGCACTTCAGAAAACGGATTCCATGTTGCAGCGGCATGGACCATTACCATAAGTAAAACCGCAATTCCTCGAAGGGAATCGATGTGAAGTATTCGTACTGTTTGTGACATTGTATCAGCGCTTTGAAAGAACATACTGGATTGCATTGCGGAATATTTGCAAGCCTTCTCCCTCCCACTGACCTAATGTGTCACTTGATTGTGGCCCAGGTGCAGAGTTACGTGTGTGATGTGGATGTAGCCACTTAGCATATACTGCTTCGGGATGGGGCATGAGGCCAAAAACAAGGCCGGTAGAGTCGCAAATACCTGCGATATTTCTCATACTCCCATTCGGAGAAATTGGGAACGGGAGCGGCTCATCAGTAATCCCATGGCCGAGTTCAGTTGATGGGTCGACATATCGAACCGCGAGTTGGTGATTTCTATTCAGGGCATCGAAATCTGTTGTGGAAGGCATCACAAACTTTCCTTCACCATGGCGGACGGGACAATCGATACGTTGGATGTTTTTTGTCCAAATGCACGGGCTCTTTGAATCAAACTCTAGAGTCACCCAACGGTCTTCATATCTGCCAGAATCGTTGAGTGTTAGGCTAGCGCGTTGGGTAAAATCTGGCAGACCTGTATCGCCGAATGGCCCTGGTAAAAGGCCTGTTTTAACGAGAACTTGAAAACCGTTACAGATGCCGATGATTGGCTTTCCATCGGCTACGAATTTTTCCAATTGACTGCGGAGAGCAAAACGAAGTCTGTTGCCCATTAAGCGCCCACTCCCTAGGTGGTCTCCAAATGAAAAACCCCCGGGGACTGCCAAAATATCAAAGTTATCGAGGCTTCGGTTTCCCTCAACGAAATGGTTCACGTGTATTCGTTCAGATTGCCCCCCTACCAGATTGAATACTGCTGCTGTTTCATGGTCGCAGTTAATGCCAAATCCAAACAAAACCGCAACTTTTGGTAATGACATCAAGCAACACCTCCAGTCATATCGAGTGTTTTCTGCCATGATTCTACCATGGCATCGGTTCCAACATCGACAAGGGCATCGTATCCATCCGAAATCACAAGGGTTGGTTTTTCAGTCACTGTACCAAGGAATGTGAGTGGATGGCCTTTCATCCATTCGACGAAAGCCGCCTCATCTTCCGGCTCGACACCAACCAAAAAACGACCGAGGGATTCGCCCCACATACGAGACCAAACACTTGATGGGCCGGTACCGTCAATGTCTAAGTCAGCACCAAGTCTACCGCCAATGCACATTTCGGCTGCAGCTACTGCAACCCCACCTTCAGAACAATCGTGTGCCGTACGAATTAAACCCGATTGTATAGCAGTAGATAGAGAGCGATACATAGAGATGTTTTCTTCTGGGTTTGGAAGGAGAGGAACTTGCCCGCCGATACCAGAGATTTCGCCTGAATCACGCAACATATAGGCAAGTTCACATGCGCCGAGTTCTTCTTTAGAAATGCCTACTAAGTATACTCGTTCTCCTGCCGATTTGAAATCACTGGTAGCGGTAAAACGCACATCAGGCTGATCTCCAAAAACCGAATAAAGTAGCGTCGGCGGAATAGAAATTTTGTTCTCGCCGCTACCATAATCATTTTTCATCGAGTCTTTTCCAGATACACAAGGTAAACGGTATGCGCGACACACTCGTTCTAGTTCACGGTTTGCCCGAACGAGTTGTGCGAGTTTGAATTTGCCATCGGGTGTTTTGACAGATTCAATGGAATCAGGCCAACAGAAGTTATCCAATCCAGCAATTTTGTCGACATTTACACCTGCACAAACTGCATTTCGTACTGCTTCATCAATAGAGGCTGCTGCCATTGCTCCCGCATCCAAATCTGAATAACGTGGGACGATTCCGCAGGAAATGACAAGTCCGTGAGGGTTTCCGTGAATAGGTGCAATGACGCCGGCATCGCCGGGTCCGTCTCTTTCTATACCGACAAAGGGCTTAACTGCAGTTTGGGCAATGACTTCGTGGTCGT
Source organism: Candidatus Poseidoniaceae archaeon (assembly GCA_036846305.1). GTDB lineage: Archaea > Thermoplasmatota > Poseidoniia > Poseidoniales > Poseidoniaceae > MGIIa-L1. Next base: position 24,994 of record DAIUCF010000012.1, read on the forward strand.
ATTGCCGTACCCAAGACTCCTTCGATGCAATGTTTGGTCGAGCCAACATTCGTAACAAAAGCGATGTGTGTCCTGCTCCGTCATCCAAGGGCACTAAATCGGTTCTAAACAGTTCATTGACAGGAGCAACCCATTCCGATTCAAGTTGTAATTGCGGAACTCCGTCATGCAAAAACTCGATTGGTAGATAGGCAACGGTGTCACTACCATATTTGACGTGGAACATGCCGCTACTGGTGAAAGTAGCAACGGGTGTTGCTTCAACTTCATGTAGGTCAGCCATCGCTTCAAACGCTTCGCAATCCGATGTTTTTACCGCAATGGTCATCCGTTCTTGGCTCTCAGAAACAAGAATTTCCCAAGCTGATAATCCTGGTTGTTTAAGGGGGACTTTAGCAAGATCGATTTCACAACCATTGGTGTATTCAGCCATTTCTCCAATTGAAGAGGAAAGCCCGCCTGCTCCGTTATCAGTAATACAGGTAATGAGGCCGGCGTCACGCGCTTCCAAGACCATATCGAGCATTTTCTTCTGAGTGATTGGATCGCCTATTTGGACGGCGCTTGAAGGAGATTCCTCTGTTAACTCAAGGGAAGAAAATGTTGCTCCGTGAATGCCGTCATAACCTACGCGCCCACCGACCATGTAAACAATGTCCCCGGATTTTGGAGTTTTGATGTGGGATTGGCGGCCGTCTGGGAGTTGCCGGGGCATAATTCCAACTGTCCCACAATAAACAAGTGGTTTTCCAATATATCGGTCATCAAAGACGATTGCCCCATTAACAGTAGGTATTCCTGATTCGTTTCCACCAACTCGGACCCCCGCATGAACGCCTCGCAAAACTCGTGAAGGGTGAAACAGATTGTCGGGCAAATCCCCATTCCAATCAGGAGGGCCAAAGCAGAATACGTCTGTATTGGCAATTGGGCGAGCGCCTAGCCCTGTTCCAAGTATGTCGCGATTTACGCCAACAATACCCGTCATCGCCCCCCCATAAGGGTCAAGGGCAGAAGGCGAATTGTGTGTCTCTGCTTTCATACAGACGCTCCAATCGTCATCCCAAGCTATAACGCCAGAATTATCGTGAAATACCGACAGTAGCCAGTCAACCTCACCTTGCATGTCGTGTGTTGGTTTCATAATATGCGTCTTGAAAATAGAATCAATGATTGTGTCTTCACCGGTTTCGGTGTCAATATGGTGAATTTTGGAAGCAAAAATCTTGTGTTTGCAATGCTCACTCCAAGTCTGGGCTAAACACTCAAGTTCAACATCTGTTGGAGCATCTGTGACAATTCCAACAGCATTTCTAGCAGCACGAATTTCTTCATCTCTGTAATGTCCTTGTATAGTTTGCATTTCTTCTAAATTGAGAGCTAAAAGTCCCTTATCGGATAATTCGAGAAGGGCTTCGTCACTGATTTCTAAGTTCATGGGTTGGGGTGGAGAAAAGACCTGTGGGGGTTTTTCGGGATATTCTAGAGACGGCCACATCGATTGTTGACATGCCTCAGCGCCCGAAACCAAGGCACGTTGAATCAAATTATTATGAAGTGTTGATGCAATCCATTCAACAGAAATATTTTCAGGTACGCCATAGAAAACATATGTTTGATATGTTGATATTGATGCATCTTCAAAATCTTCATGTTGTGAAAATATGGTTTTGAAACCGTCATATGCAGCATTTCCTGGGTTGTCGGTGACCCCTGGCTTAAACCCGATAGTGATTGCTGCATCGGGCGTGGTTGGGAAATATTCAGGCGATGTAAGAAGGAGACTGTTTGTGGATGCATGTTCGATAATCGGATCGGAAAAAAGGTCATCGACGCGCTCTGATATTTGTTCAGCCTCAACTACGCTCTTAATGAGGAATCCATTAATTGAGCGGACTTCTAGAACTTCGATGCCGTGATCTGCCTTGAGTTGTCTTCGAACAACATCACCTCGCACATCACGCATTCCTTCGCCTTGTTTTGGCGTAACTTCCACACGTGAGATTGGCAATGATAGCACCCGCCCCCCGAGGGGCGTAAAGAATGCCATAGACTACGCTCTTTGAACAATACGGAGGAATCAATTGAGAAGTTTGGCCAAATATTGGCCAGTAAAACTCTCGGTATTGGCGGCGACATCCTCTGGTGTGCCCTGAGCAAGAACCATTCCGCCGCGTTCACCGCCTTCTGGCCCGAGATCAAGAACCCAATCAGATGACTTGATAACATCGAGGTGATGTTCGATGACGATGATGCTGTGGCCTTTTTCTCGTAGTTCAAGAAGAACATTGATGAGAAGTTCAACATCTGAAAAGGAAAGTCCTGTAGTGGGTTCGTCTAAGATATACACCGTATGTTTGTTCGGTGGGCGGCGTAGTTCACTCGCGAGTTTTACCCGTTGTGCCTCTCCGCCTGAAAGGGTGGTTGCAGGTTGGCCGAGGCGGACATAGGAAAGTCCAACTGAACGAAGTGTGTCGAGCGTTCGGAATATTTTTCGATGATTCTCAAAGAATACCGCTGCTTCACCAATCGGCATCTGTAAAATGTCGTTGATATTCTTACCCTTCCAAGTCACTTCTAGACATTCACGCGTGTAACGTAGACCTTGGCAAATATCGCAGGTAATCCAAACATCTGGGAGGAAATTCATCTCCAGTTTAATTGAACCGGCGCCCTTGCAAGATTCACAACGGCCTCCCTTAACGTTGAAACTGAAGTGTCCTGGCTTGTAACCGCGCTCTTTCGATAATGTTGTTTTTGAGAACAGTATTCGTATTTCATCAAACACTTTAGTGTATGTTGCCGGATTAGAGCGAGGTGTCCTACCAATAGGTGATTGGTCGATTATAATCGCCTTATCGACATGTTCGAGACCCTTGACTTTGGCATGCTTTCCCGAAACTGTATCTGCGTTGTGGAGGTGGCGTTGTAGAGTAGGCGCGAGGATTCCAGAAACAAGAGAGGATTTTCCAGAGCCTGATACGCCAGTAACTGCTGTCATGCAGCCGATAGGAAATTTGGCGTCAATGCATTGAAGATTATTGTGTTGAGCTCCTTTTATTTCAATCCATTTTTTGGAAGGTTTTCTTCTTTTCTCAGGCACTTGAATTTCACGCCGACCACTCAGGAAAGCCCCGGTAACTGAATCTTTAGCCTCCATAGCGATTTTTGGGGGTCCGTTGGCTACAATTGTTCCACCCTCAAGTCCAGCACCTGGGCCAAGATCGCACAGCCAGTCTGCTTGACGGAGGGTGTCTTCATCGTGTTCGACAACGATGAGTGTGTTTCCTAAATCACTCAATTCACGAAGGGTTGCCAAAAGGCGTGAATTGTCCCTTTGGTGGAGTCCTATGGATGGTTCGTCTAAGACGTACATTACTCCAGTGAGGCGGCTGCCGATTTGAGTCGCAAGGCGGATGCGTTGGCTTTCACCCCCCGATAGGGTGTTTGCCTTTCTGTCAAGAGTGAGGTAATCAAGACCAACGCTATCTAGGAATCCTAAACGGTTTTCTATTTCCTTGAGGATGTCTTTACCAATGAAAAGGCTGCGTTCATCGAGTGTTTCAAGTGCATCTGCAAAGTTTTCCGGGGCGCCTTCGCCATCGGGCTGCCAAGCACGAACAAGGGAAAGTGAATCGTGTACCGAACACTGGCTTATTTCTGGTAAGCGAATGCCTCCTACAGAGACATATCGGGCGGCAGCATTGAGTTTTTCACCGCCACAAGAAGAACAATTGAGGTCCGTCATACAACTGATGAGACGTGAACGGGTTCGTTCAGATGTGGTGTCGGTGTACGTCTTCTGTAAGCGAGCAATGATGCCTTCCCAGGGGCGGTTCATCTTGTATACTGAGCCATTGTCCGACTCAAAATGGAAGTTGATAATAGTTGAACCTGAACCATAAAGCAGGATGTCTTTATCATCTTCGTCAAGAAGTTCAAACGGGGTATTGCGAGAAATTCCATAATGCTGGCAAACTTGTTCTAGTAATCGACGGTACCATGAGGGTGACATTGATTGGCGCCACGGCCTTACACAACCGTTAGAAACCGTAAGTGTGCCATCAATTATGAGTTCAATATTGAATTGACGTTCAACACCTAGGCCTTGACAAACGACGCATGCACCGAGAGGGGAATTGAAGGAAAAGACACGTGGAGAAAGTTCAGGCATGAAAGCACCGTGGTCAGGACAAGCAAATTCCTCAGACCAAGCAATAGTTTCCCCTTCCTGAGTTAACCTAGACTTCGAGCCTTCAGAAAGTTCGGCGTCGGGAGGGGGGGATTCAAGGCTCTCAATTGCTACCGTGCCCCCGCCCAATCGAAGGGCTCCTTCTACAGATTCAGTTAGCCTTTGTCGGCGTTCTCGCGTACATTTTAGCCTGTCAATTCGAACATCGATATCGTGGCGAAAGTTCTTGTCTAATTCAGGTGGGTTTTCAAATTCAGCGTCATGGCCGTTGACTTTACCGTAAAGATAGCCTTGTTCAACAAGTTGACGAAAAAGGTCCATGTGTGTGCCTTTTCGTGCACGGACAGCGGGAGCCCACATTGCAACAGCATGGCCCTCCATGTGCCATATGATGTCATCAACAATCTCCTGTACAGTACGACGCGCCACTTCCCTCCCGCAAGTAGGACAGTGTGGCTTACCAACCCTGGCCCAAAGTAAACGGAGATAGTCTTGTATTTCAGTAACAGTTGCTACAGTTGAACGTGGATTGTGTGAACCTTGTTTTTGGTCGATTGAAATGGCTGGTGATAAACCCTCTATTCCGTCACAATCCGCTTTTTTCATTTGACCAATAAACTGGCGAGCGTAAGAAGAGAGACTTTCGACGTAGCGTCGTTGTCCTTCAGCATACAATGTGTCAAAGGCAAGGCTCGACTTTCCCGAACCAGAAACACCTGATATAACGACGAATTGGCCGCGGGGGAGTTTGACTGTAATGTCTTGGAGGTTGTGGGTTCGAGCCCCGCGAACTTCAATCCAGCCTTCATCACCCGGTTGACTCATGAGTTCCCCTCAGTGTCTCGTGACGGTCAACGGTTCTTCAAGTCCTGCTTTTCCTATCACCGAGTCAAAAAATCAAAACAATAGGGCAAAAAGTGCATCACTCGAGATAGGTTTGGCTCGTAGCTAATGTTCCGAGTTCGGTCTAAAGCGGATAGAATCCTCTTGGGATTGGTGACTCAAAACGAACAGGTTCATCACTCTCGGGATGGAGGAATTCTAGGGCAGATGCGTGTAAACAAACCCGGTTTAACGGGTTTGTTTCTGCACCGTGTAATTCATCCCCAACAACCGGACAACCGAGTGAACGCATTGCCATTCTAATTTGGTGTCGGCGACCGGTCTCAATGGTAATTTGAAGGAGTGAAAAGTGGTTATCTGTTTCAGATAGACTCCAGTGTGTGATTGCTTCTTTAGCACCATGAAATGTTGGTTTGACCCGTTTTACATGAAGGTGTTTGTCTTCTACAAGCCACTCTCGTGTTGTGCCGAATTCTTGTTTTGGACGCCCTTCGATGAGGGCATGGTATGTTCGGTGAACTGCACGTTCGGCAAATTGAGATTGAATGTATTCTTTGTGTCGCTCATGGCGTGCAAACACCATGACGCCTGAAGTATCTCGATCGAGACGATGAACGATGTGGCACCAACTTCGTTCATTTGTAAGTCGGACATAATCGACGCAACGCGAATGAAGTGTATCGACTTCGAGTTTGTCAGTCGCAATAGAAAGCAAACCTGCAGGTTTTTCTACGACTAGGATGGCATCATCTTCCCACAATATATCGAGGTTGGATTTTTTCTTTGACGGAGGGGGTGGGGTTGCTTCAAAGGCTTTCTTCTTACTTAGAATTTCGACAACAGACCCTTTTTCTACCTGTGACCGCGCTTTGTGAATTGTCGTTCCATCGACATGAATTCTACCTTCAGTAAGCATTTTTCGAAGTTTGGATTTTGACGTATTAGGCATCATTATGGCGAGTACATCAAGTAGAATTTTGGCGCCAGTGGTTGTGTGTTTCATTCAATCACCTACAAAATCAATGCATCGCACCAAGTTCCTTGTTCGCCGCTATGCCCGGGTTCTAAGAGTGTTAAGCCGTCTGCTAAAACAAGGCTGTGAAGATTTCCCGAGCCTTGATATCCGGTAGAATAGGCGAGTAATTGCTCACCGGAAGTATCGATTTTTATCCTTCTTAAAACAAGACAGTTCTGATCTGCTTTGAATTTTTCAGCAAGTTTAACGCGAACTCTCCTCTCTTGAAATCCGCCTCCAAAAGTGCTTTGACGTAAAAAAGGTGCAACAAGCATACGAAAAACAACATGGCTACTTGCCGGATTACCGGGTAAGCCAAAGAGTGGTGTGTCATTCCAATAACCAAACAATGGTGGGGAACCTGGGCGTATTTTGACTCTCCAAAACTTCACATCACCTTCCTCCTCCATTAGTTTTCGGACAAGGTCCCAGTCTCCCATTGAAACACCACCTGATGTAAGCACTAAATCACACTCAAGTGCAGCCTTATCAAACTGTAAGCGTAAATCTTCAATCGTGTCTGTGACTGAGTCGTATCGGATTGGGTTATGCCCGTTCAGTCGTATCAAAGATGCGAGGCCAAAAGAATTGGATTCAAAAATTTCATTTTCTTTGAGCGTATTTCCTGGTAATTGCAATTCATCACCTGTAGAAATTATTCCAATTTTCATTTGTTTAAACACATCAACATGTGAATAACCCATTGTTGCACATAAACCCACAGAAGATGGATTGAGTAGTGTTCCCTTTCCCAAGGCTACCTGATTTACAAAAAGATTTTCACCGCGTTTTCGGATGAAATGTTTCTTACCTTCTTGTAACAGTGTTACTGCTTTTCCGTTATTGCTTACTTGACATAATTCGATTGGTAATATAGAATCTGCGCCGTCAGGAATGGGCGCTCCAGTCATGATTCGGGAGGCTTGTCCGCTGTTTACAAATGTTAAATTTTGATCGGTTCCTGCCTGAACTGTTTGAATAATTGAAAGTGTTGTTGGAGGTTGAAGAGAATCGTTATGACGAAACGCAAATCCGTCCATTGACGAATTATCAAAACGTGGATCGTCGACTTTTGATTGAAGCTCTTTCGATAGTACCCGATTAAAGGCATCATCGAGGTGGATTGATTCAGTGTTTATTTTAATCGTATGTTGTGAGAGAATTTCCAGTGCCTCATTGTATGAAATGAAGTATGGAGTATCCGACATGACGCGACCACCTCGTTTATTCGTTTGACTTTCACGGTTGGATATTAAAGCACCATTTCAGCAATCCGTTTGCAAGATGCAAGGAGGAGTACAAACACGAGAAGGGTTTGGACTGTCTTTTGATGGGCGCGTTTAGCACCATACCGCGAACCAATAAAACCACCAAAAAGGACCGCAATTAAAAACGGAATAAGTGTTGAAAACTCAAGAATTAGTTGATTTGAAGCGGTAGCGCCGAGTAAGCCAGCTGCTGAATTCACCCAAATGAACAAGGCGGCTGTTGCTGCTGCAGCCTTTGGTGTGGCCCACTTTTTCAAAAGAAGGATTGGAGATAGAAATATACCTCCACCTACTCCAATGATGCCGCTTAGAAATCCAATACCTGCTCCAAATGAATACGCTTCTGCAGGACGAGGGTTTGTGATTTCTTGTGAAAAAGTTTCTGGCTTCGACATTAAACGTATTGCAGCATAAAGAAGAGTAAATGATAGTATGATGTCATATATTGTGCCATCTACTTTTAGATAACCGCCAAAAAAAGCCAAAGGTGTGCTTGCAATAATGAATGGTAGTGTTTTTGAAAAAAGGTGATGGTTCGCTTTTGAGTAATGATAGAATGCAAGGCCGGCAACAACAAGATTGAGGACCCATGCGTGTTGTTTAAGCCATGGACTGCTCATCTGCCCATAGCTTGTTAGCGATAAAACAGCCAGATACCCTGAAGCACCACCATGGCCTACACTCGAATAAAGAAGAGATACTAAGAAAAGTGCTAAGCAAATCACAAGAAGGGCAAAGCCTTGCTCCATTGTTTAACCTCATTCAAAATTCATCACATGGCCGCATTCTGCATATGCACAACTCACGGTGTATCGGGATTTTTTAGGTTTTGGAATCTTTAGCATCGATCCACACATTTCACATTGAACTTTCAGAGTTTCGGGTTCTGCAGGACCCGCAGGTGCGTCGCCTAATGTACGTCCAACATCTTGTGACCAGCCTAAAGAATCAGTGTATTTATCTGTTTTAACATTAATTTTCTTCTGCTTGAGAGAAAGACGCATTCTGCGCTTTTTCTTTTTCCTCGGTTTGGTGCCTTTAGGTGCCTTTGCCGCCATGGGTATCAACCACCGCTCGGCGTTGTTGTATTCAATTACTTCGGCCGTATTCTTCACCAAGGTATTCTGAAATCCCATTTATTGGAGTATGTACGATATGTCCTCTTTTTGTGAGTTCCTCTACTAGTGGGGGGCGCGCGTTATTTGGATCGGTGTGGTAGACTACGACTTCTTCAGCTTCGCATGCTGATGCAAACTCGACTATTTCCTTATGTCCTGCATGTGTTGAAAACGAATACGACTCCCATTCTAGAGGAATTGGTGTTTCATTTCCAAAAATATCTACCTTTCCCTCACTTTGCATTTTACGCCCACCAGTACCGGATGCTTGGTAACCTGTAAACAAAATAGCGTTCTTAGAATCATGCCGTAGCCTGTTTAAATACCAAATTGACGGCCCTCCTTGCAACATTCCTGATGTTGAAACAATAACATCCGCATTGAGTGCTTTTTTACGATCGGATTTACTAGAAACACGCCTACACCAAGACCAAGCTGTTTGCAAGGCGCTAGCATCTCGAAGTGTTTCGGGATGGTTGAGTTGCATTTTGGCGATTCTCTTACCCATGCCATCAACATGAACATCAAGATGAGGTAGATGTTTGTGTAACCTCATTATAACATCTTGAGTCCTACCGTTTGCAAATGCAGGAATGAGGACTGTCCCCCCTCGGTCGACGACACGTTGAACATGTTGAACAAATCGTAATTCTTCTTCTTCCAAAGGTGGATGATTTCGACCTCCATACGTGCCTTCTAGAAATAATGTGTCGGTTTTCACAGGTTTTGCGCCTGATGTAAGCGGTGAGTCTCGAGAATCGAAATCGCCAGTGAGTAGAATTTTCCTTTGTGGTGTTTCGATATTAAGCATAGCTGCTCCCGGGATATGTCCTGCTCTATGCAATTCAAGTTTCCAGTCTTGGTGTTGCCATGGAGCGTGAAAATCATGGGTATTCCATGAGTCAAGAGCGGTGCTAATGTCACGTTTGTCCCAGGCAAGCGGATATTTTTCAATTGAACTCACTTTATGGCAATCGTACCACATTAATTCAGATATCTCTGCAGTTAGAGCAGTACCGTGGAGTTGAGTTCGATGGTTCGAACACAGCCATGGAGCCATTCCTAAATGATCCACGTGTGAGTGGGTAATAACAGCATGACGAACTTCTGGTGCTTCAGAAGGATATCGGGGCGGCGTGGTTGGTGCTAAACCATAATCAAGTAGTAATCGGGTGGTTTTTGAATCTTCAAGCATTATACCTACGTTGCCAACTTCATCACCGCCACCTAAACAGTGGTAACGTATTCCACGTATTGGGCTATCTTTAGGGTAAGTAGAAGTACGTCCAGGAGAATAAAACACCATTACAATCGAATAACCGAGATAAGTGTAACTCTTGAAGTTGTTCAATTCTGGACATGTACACCCCTTAATTTCCTATGGAACTATTTTCTACCATAGTGCAGGTTTTTTTGTTTGATTTATAGAGGTTAAGTTAAGTGCTTTACGCGCACATAACATTGGGGGCATACTACATTCACATACACTTCATACATTGAACATACTACCTTCTCAATGAAATTTATCTCTACTGGAAACAAAGGGGTGTCGACACCTTCTAGCATTTGGTTCCTTTAACATCTAGGAATTATTTCCCATAGAGATTTTATTTGAATTCATCACAACTATTTCTCTTGTGATTTACACTGTCTGGATAATTTAGTTTCCTTTGGAATAGCCCTAATTTAATTATCTTTTAACGAAGGTGACTTGAATTATAACCATTAGCGCAGTACATGCCAAGGCAGGTCGGTCACTCATTTGTTGTCGACGAAGATCGCTGTTTTGGTTGTGCAGCATGCATTGCTTTATGCCCAGTAAACGTGTTATCATTAATTGACAAACTCGCCGTAGTCGATGAGGAGAAGTGTACTCATTGTGAGCTATGTATTCCATCTTGTCCAGTTTTTGCTCTTGATATTCTCCCCCAGGAAGTGATTGATTGAAATCTGTAGTATTAATCGGTGGAACGATTTCGAATATGATTTCTGCAATTGAATTGGCAGATTTGTTTAAAATTACTATTTTTGAACTTAATGCCGAAATAGGTTTGCCCTCAATATCTCCAGGAATTATAACAAATATACATATTCTTGAAGGCTATTTAACTTCGGAACAGCTCCAATTTCTTCAACCTAACAATGTAGTAGATGGTTATGCACTTCGATCAGAATGGGTTCTCAAACATCTCGCAGTTGTCGCTGCTGAAAAAGGGGTTGAAATATTTACTCGAACACGAATTACTCAATCCTTTTCTACTGAACAAGGATATTCAATTGAATACATTGGAGCAGGACCTAACAGCACGGGTCAAATCGATTGTGATTTTTTGGTTGATGATCGTCAGTGGACGTACAATTCACCAGGCTCAAAGCAGCATAATATCAAAATCCAGCCAACGATATTACCCGACTTTGGCCAATTTATAGATATACATGGAGGTACAGCATTAACCTCAGATTGCGCACATATCCCAAATGATGTAATTTCATTTTCCCGTCATGAAGGATTAACAGAAGTTTGGCAAACAGATCAACACTGGATTCCGTTACATGGTTGGATTGAAAGTATATCTTGTTCTCTTCCTATAGACCAAAAGCAGAGGACAATAGATGCGCAAATAGTCGTTGGGAAAGATACTGCATTCCATCTAAAAGGAATAAATTAGGTGTTGCTGAACACACCACATTAAAAGCCAACCCCACCGCCCCAAAGTCAAGTAGAGGTATCGTAATGGCCGGACATCCAGTTGCAGACCTTCGCAAAAAGCTCAAAGAAGCCAATCTTCTAGATAAACCAACAATGAAATCTTGGTTCAAAGTAATCTCCCTACTTGTTGTCGTGTGTGCTTTGTACAGTGCACATATATTTTTACCACTCAAATTTGGATTAATGCTCATACCCATAACTGCTCTGTTCTCCACTACCCTTGCCATGACAGGTCATGAAGGAGTTCACTCTTCAGCATGCCGTTCAAAAGCAGGGAACATTTCACTTGCCGCTATAGTTTTCCCTTTATTTGCTGGTTTATCAATGGAATATTGGCGCGAGAAACACAACATTGAACACCATGCCCACCCGAATGTGCACTCAAAAGACCCAGATATACATTCATGGCCATTTACCTTCAGCGAAGAAGAGTATGTCACTAGCGGACCTGTTCGAAAGTTTTTCCAACGCCATTTACAGGGTTGGACATTCTGGCCAATATCACTTCTTGTTGGACATTTAATGCGGTTTGACGGCCTCAAATACATCGCTTTTAAACCCTTCAAAAAGTCAAAAAAGAAAAAACGATTCACTAAGATCTGGCTTCTTGATACATCCCTCATCCTCGCTCACTTTTCATTATGGATTGCACTCCCAATTCTTTTGGGCATATCGTGGCAAATTGTCATAGGATTCTACATTCTTTTGTGGAGTTTAGTCGGAACATGTTTGACTGCTATATTCATTGTTGGTCATGCAGGCCGCCCTGTAATTACAGAATACGATCAAAACTGGCGTCTTCAAATCGAAACAGCTCGAAGAATTAAGATGGGCCCAATAGGTTCCTTCTTTTTTGTTGGCCTTGACTACCAAATCGAACACCATCTGTTACCCGCCCTTTCCCACTTCAACCTCCCAAAAGCTGCTCCTTTAGTCAAAGAGTATGCAGAGGAACGAGGCTGGGAATATCAGGAATTAGGATTTTTTAGCGCATTATGGCAATCAACTGTTGCTTTACATAAAGCATGGAAAACACCTGCGTTAATTCTCGATGAATCTGGAGAGTTAAAAGATCCTCTTCTCGTAGATAACTCATGAAAACATCAACATAGTTCTCCTTCTAGGGATTTCTATGCAGGATACCGAACGCCTTTATCTCCAGAGTATTTTGTCAGGATATTCCACTACTTTTCATGCAGAGGTAGTGCATGTAGACGGTGATAAAGTTGCTTTCGACCGTAGTTTATTTTATCCTTTAGGCGGTGGTCAGAATTGGGATACGGGCATAATTAAAGGACCAAACGGAGTACAAAATGTGTATGAGGTTCGTGGACGAAATCAAATCCTCCACACGCTCGATGAAGATCACCAACTCACTCTGGGTGATGAAATTGAAGGAATTATTGATTGGAGCAGAAGACATGCACACATGCGAATGCACACAGCACAACACCTTGTTTCAGGCGTCGTATATGAATTATATAATGGAACACGAACTGTAGGAAATCAAATCCATCACGACCGTTCGCGAATAGATTTCAATCCAATCTCCTTCACACCCGAAATGCTTGAAACGGTCACTCACGCTGTCAACTCACTTATCGATGAAAACCACCCCGTCACCGACTCGACGATGACCCGCGAACAAGTTAATGCAGAAGTTCCACCCGAAAGAACAAATATGGACTTACTCCCGTCATTCGTCCAGGAATTAAGGGTCGTTACAATCGGAGATAAAATAGATCTTTGCCCATGTGCAGGAACCCACGTCCAGGAACTTTCTGAAATTGGACACATTGAGATTATTGGGAAAAAATCTAAGGGTAAAGGAACTCAAAGAGTAACGTATGAATTAGGAATTCCAAAAACCATTCCTAGACCAAACACTGTGAAAATGTAAGAATATTATTTTTAAAATAAAAACTTTTTATTAGACGATTAAATATAATTCATTAATCTTCAAGTAATTCGGTTACCTCATCCACAACATCCTTCCAATTTTCTCGTTTCTTTTGCAGTTCATTAAAAATCCTTTTTTGCACTATAGCGTTTTGTTCAACATCACCAATATTGGCGTTTTTCTCTGCTTCTAACCGGTCGGAAAGCACCCTATCCTCCCCACTTCTATCACTCCTGTCGACTTGTTTAATCTCCTTTGACGGAATCGTCCTTCGCCCGTACTCAGAATGAGTTTCTTCATCAAAAAGACCAATCATTTCTTGTTGAAGTTGTTTTGTGGGGGCTTGGTTTCTCCATTCGTTTTGGTTTGCAACATCTTGAATGATATTCTTCTTCTTTTTCGCTCTTTGTTGATTAAATAAGGCTTGAACTTCTTCAACAGTTGATTCTGGAATTGGTTCGGAAAGTGCTGCAGCAAGTTCTTGTTGCTCATGGAGTACCTTTCCATGAACTTCATCATGATCGTATCGGTGTGGTGCGGCAGCCATCATCAACATTTCTTTTGCAAACTGCGTCAATGGGTCATCATAAGAGATATTTGCGAGTTTATCTCGAATCGTAGTGTGGCGAGCAATACACTGCTTACACCGAGCCGATGCCGCAACATCTACAGCATCACATCGTAAACAACAGGCTTGAAAACCCATCTCTTTCATGGCACGCCTCGGCATTGACATACTTGTCCTCAACGTGCTGGTGGTGGACTAGGGCATCAAACTTCGGATGCGAGGCTTCAAATCAAACCCCAATAAACACAAGCCATGTCAGGGAGGGATAGGCGAGCAGACATACTCGACGATAATCCATTTCCCGAATCTCGAAACAGAATACACCGAGTTCATGCCCGTCAAGCTCCAGATGGCACCATTCATGTTGGCTTGAACTCAAACCTCAGAACAAATCCACTTTTTGCTCAACTCTTGGGGCAACAAACCCAACAACCAGCTCAGCTTCATACGGGAAAACTGTGGCATTTTAGCGATGTTGAGAAACAACATCTCCTACTTGCAACAGCAGCCTTCACCCTTGCACTCGGGTTTATGTCAACAGGGGGCCTGTTGAGTGGTAAGTTTGGCACCGCAGCTTGGATAATCCAACTCCTTCTTTCAATGCCAGTAATGTTGCTTGCTGTTGGTCCGGCTTTTCTTCTGCATGAAATCGGCCACAAGATTGTTGCGAAAAGGAACGGATGCTGGGCTGAATTCCGTGCAGATCCCAAAGGATTACGGTTCGGAATCTTCCTATCATTCTTCCTCGGGGTGCTTTTTATGGCCCCAGGTGCCGTAATGGTAGCGGGACTTGTTACCCGACGTCAAAACGGCCACATTGCCATTGCAGGCCCACTTGTAAACCTCGGTCTATTCGCCATAGGAATACCAGTTTGGGCTCTTATTCTTGGATTGAGTGGAGCGTTTGATGTTGTTGGTACAGATGTCCAATATGGCAATTACCTTGTTGATGGTTCCTTGGTTTGGCAACAAATGCTTGTAGATGCAGGGATATTTTGGTTATCGGCAAATCTTATTCTAGGTTTGTTCAATATGATACCGTGGGGCCCATTAGACGGGCTCAAAGTAAAAGATTGGAGTGAGAATGCTTTTTATTTAACCATTTCAATCTTTGCTTTCCTTGTCATATCGTGGATAATTTTAGGGCTATGGAGCCCAGGAAACATTCTTCGAGAACTGGCAAGTCTGGTGTAATACACCTTGTCTTTTTTATATATCGTCAAAACGACAGCAGTATACGGGCAAGGCTCTGGAAGGGGAGGTGAAGATGTGGTCAATCAAAACAACACTTATCTTCAGTTGTCCGCGAAGCTCTCAACTGATGTGAAACTAATTCCTCGTGTTGAGGAATTTATGACCAGCAACGGCATTATACGTCAAAACTTTCACGAATATATTGGTAAAACTCTCGTAAAAATACTGTCACAATCGAAGCCCAAAAAAGCGCTCAATATCATGATGTACGGGCAACCGTCAATGGGTAAGACCACCGAATTACGCCACCTCACTTCTTTACTTTGCAAAAACACGAAATTTCAAGATCTATTTCTTCCATTGTATTCTGAACTTCAGCGAGCAGGCACAAATGATTCTGAAGACGAGTCGATGTGGTCGAATATCCGTTCAGGCGCAATTACTCAAATAAAGGATGATTATACTTTGAAAGATTTCGTTAAAGAGGCCGAGGATGCTGGGAAAACACCATTAATAATTCTTGACACACTCGATATTCTTCTTATCGATGAAGTAATTGGTAAATCAAACACTATGAAAAAATGGTCCACTTTCCTTGAACAAACTACTCGTTTGGGTATCGCTTTGTTTTGGACTTGTCGCCCGTATGAGTGGAATTTCTTCCAAAATGAACTCCACCCCATACTACTGAAAAGAACTCTTCAAATCGAATTACCCAAACTCCAGAATGGGGAGTGCAGGCCGTTCCCGTCCTCGGGCTCCGACAATATCGAAAAATGGCAAGAATGGACGCGCCACCTCCAGTCGCAAATGCCATTATTTGCGGGCAGGTGGAGCGGCAGTTATGATAAAAACCATGAATTAACTCCATACTTCTTTGAGCAACTTGAGCAACATATCTATGGAGTCTGGAACGCCCCATTGAATGGGTTTGATCTCACGAAACTCCAATATCCATCAACAATATTCTATCATGCATTATGGGAGTCAATTCACACATCATCATATGCAGAAAACTCACTTGAACGTTCAAAATCAAATATTTTACAACAGCATTTTGAAACATTTGTAATACAAAACACACACATTACCCGAACACACAGACTCCGCTTCAAGAACCAGGAAATCCTCCAAACCCTTGAAACATCAATTTCCACTTCAACAGACATGTTTGTTTCTCAATTTGTACAGGAACGAACTTTGGAGCAAGGGAAAACAGGCCCTTTCGCACTTCGATACTCAAATCAACTTACCGAGGCGGTTCAACAGTTTTTAAATAATAACGAGCAAGCCCAATCAAACGAGTTCAAAGAAGAATTATCTCATTTTTTACTTGAATTTAACACATTTAAAGACGAACAAGACAACATAGCCAATCAGACACGATTATTCTTTGATTTATGCGTAAGTACTGGACTCATTTCAACGAATTCTACAACAAACACGTTCGAATTCACTCACCAATTGTTATTTGAAGAAACACTTGCAACTCAAAACGATTTATCTATTGAAAGTTATTACTTCCCATCTTTAGCATTGCGTTTTTTGAAGCCAGGTGGCGGAAAAGACCTCATCCGCCGGGAAGCGGAGAAAGCTCAAATTCACTGGACAGGAGCCGCAATCAGCTTCCATCCAGATATTGGAACGGTTGAAAATGTTGATTGGAATTTGTGGATTGAAGAAGCATACAAACTCGGATTAATTTCAAACCTCAGTGAAAATGAAATGAATGAGAAAAGCATCATAATGGATGATTATTTTGAATCAAAATCGAACTCAGCCCTCTTTCTTCGCGGGGCACCTGGTACAGGAAAGACCTATTTCTGTCTTAATTTCATTATGGAACATCTCAAACGCACCTCTAAGAAATTATTATGGAGATATGTAACTCTTAATCGACCTTTAGTCGATAGCGTAAGGGTGCAATGGGAGGAACGCGCTTCACTACCCCAAAACGCTGGCTTGGCCGGCATGGAAAAACCTAATTCAGGACCACTAACAGTCAAAGAAATCATTTTATCCGTCCTTAAGGAATCAGATGACATCCGAAACCACAACAAAAAATTACTTGACTTTTTACAATTCAAAGAAGGAATGATGAATCTGTTTTCACGACGAAATGTAAATCCTCCATCCTTTACTGATGCATGGTCTGATTTCACAACCTTATTCCACCATACAAGTGGCTCAAAAAGCGACGTAATGATCAATCTATATGACTATGAGCAAAGCCAATACCGCAGCGTATCAGGCAATCAAAAACAAATCGCCCTTTTTGCTGAATATTGTTTGTATATTCTTAATGAGACAGAATATGTTACTTATGCACACGCGTCATATCTTGCTCGTACACAACTTTCGCGCAACCGCGGAGAATCGAAACACAAGTACGACATGTTGATGATTGATGAAGTCCAAGACATCGATCCTTCAACCATGGCTCTCCTGCTTCTTTTACTTCGCCCGAAGTTTGATTCGAAAGCGATTCTCGTTGCAGGAGATGATTTACAAACCGTGAATAGAAGCGGCTTCCAATGGTTTAATTTCTGTCAAACCACACTTAAGATTCTCTCTAACACCGACTCAAGAGCCCATTTAGAACTCAATCGTCTACTTGATTTTGGTATATCTCAAAATGTCGATGCCGATTTAGTGACGCTAAAACAAGTGTATCGTAACGCTCCCAAAATAGCAAAATTAAACGATGTCTTCAGAAACACATTTGCTCATCAATACCCTTCAGAAACCATGCCAAATTACCCACGTGAATTTTTAAAGATTAGCGACATGGCAAAAGAAAAGAACACAGATTGTAGAATTTCAATTATTTACGCTCCAGATGACGAACATATCCTACGACTCCGACAAGTACTTGCCAGTAACTCCCATGAGATTTCAAAGACCTCGAGAACGGCAATAATAACCCCTTATGAATCGACATTTGGTGATGACTTGGAATCTATTGGCAATTTTACAACATACAACGGTGAAACCGTGAAAGGGCTAGAATTCTCTGGAGTTATCGTGTTTAATCCATATGAAATGATGTTCTTAGATGCAGAAGGGAATTTAAGTAAAGGATTGAATAAATCCGATATTGAAAATCGCATTCGTAAATGGATGAAAAGAGAATCTCCTGCGTCGAAAAGTTCGGTCACCAACTTTCTTCAATTGTATCAAAACATTATGACTCGGATGAATGTACTTCTTTCTCGGCCTGAATATCGACTTCTTCTTGTTTCGAGATACCCATTCCCCCAACTTGCTAAGCCAGAGAAAGCGATTAAAATCAACACCTATTATGAATTTCCTGAATCAATAATCTTCAGCTTACCTACGCTGTCTACAGAGGTAATTTCTGAATTGGAAATTGAAATTTTCGATATGGGCGAGACCACAGAAGGCCTTGACAACTTTATTCTTTCAACGCTCCAACGCCAAGAAAATTCTGAAGGATACAGCATCAACAACTATCTCCGTTGGGCACTTGATGAATCTCAAATTGGAAACTTCAACAATGAACGTTTGTTATGGCAAAGATACCTTGAAGCAAAACCAGAAGACCTCCTCAAACCACAATCCCAAGAGATTCCTTATTTCTCAACTCTACTCCTAGCTGGAACGAGCGCAGCAAAACCCTCAACATATGTTGGTCGGAAAACAAATAGTTCCCCTAAAGTTCCAACTATACTCACCGGGTTTCGTACAGATTTCAGCGAAAAACCCGGCGAGTACGGGCGTTTAATAGAACAAGATTCACCCAACGGGCCTGATCTATCATACCAATCCAGTGATGGAATCTGTGAACTTTTCCTAATCTCACTGATTAACGGGGCAAAAGAACAATCTCTTTCTCAAGAAGTATACTTTTCACTTAGTAAACTATTACAACCTTTCATGCAATATGTCCTACAGGATGCTCAGGTTTGTGCCGATGAATATCCTTACATTCTCGAACTGTTGTTGAGCGAATGTTTCGGGCTTAGTTTGAATTCCAACCCAATAAGTGATAAAGAAGAGATTATTTTTGATATTAATTTAAAATTCGATGAAAAGTATCAAGTTTCTTTTACTCCTCCAACACTTGATACTATTATTGAAAGAAGTATTGGTGGACGTATTAATCTCGATCCAAAACTTCACATTTTAGACAAAATACTCCTTTACATTTATGATAAAATCGACCACAAAGTTGTCGATTATGTGCAAAACCCATTATTTGAACTCAATCCCGATACAAATTCCAAAATACAGACTACTTTACACATACCCTCACAAACAGAATTTTGGAGCGAAGTTGCAGTAAAATTCGGGAGCTGGGACTCAATTTTCAACAACAAACAAGCACCCTCTCTTCTTCTGTCTGCGATTAAGCGCGAAGAACTCAGTTTAACATTGGATTTAATGTTAAACCCGTTTTCTAACACAGATTATCCCCCTGAGACTTCATTAGATGATGTCGAAAAATCATTCTATCTTCGCGAAGACTTACACACATATATCGACCACTTCATCAAGGATTCTCTCCATCTTACATATGTTGAAATGTCTGAGAGGGGTTTTGACCAACCAAACGCCAAATTATTCAACTCTTCTAGGTTTTGGCAGGGGTTGAAAAATAAGATAGTGGCTGAAATAGACCATAACCACTCGAAGTACAATTCACACCTCAACGATAAGACCCCACTTCGAAGTACATGGTACTATAATTGGATACCGAAAAAACAAGACGGCAGCATTAGAGTCTATGAAAGGCAAAAACACATTGAAAATATACCTCAATCTCTGTGCTTGAATTTCATTGGTACTGTTGCTAAATCACTTCACAGCGCCCATAATTGGGGGAAGCAGGATTCTTTAGCAGTTGATGTAATGTTGTTCACTGGGCAAATCCCTGATGGCCCGATTAAACACCCTGCATTATTGAAGGAGATCCAATCACTGTTTAGTGGAGATATCATAGACAAACCCCGTATAAAATTATGGTACGATACTTTTTTGTCTAAACTTTTCCTCAATAGTGACAACGTTAACCAAACAGAATTAAACTCCTACAGGATGGATTCGAAATCCTCAAAAATTCTGGAAACTGAACTTACTACCCTGTTCAAAATTATCAATGAATACTACTCTGGAATAGAGCATAAGTCATCCGAGGAACCATCATATCTAAGAGAACTCTTCACTTATTCTTTGTATAGGAACATCTTGCTTTTTGCCCCAACAATTTTTTCTGATTTAGGTGGAGGGAGCCGGGATGAACAAGAAAAACAAGACGCCAGAAAGAAAAAATTCGCCGAACAAATATCGACTCTAATTGATTCTCTTCCATCCACAAAGGAGGAATTAGAACAAGCTATAGGGGGGGGCAGCGATGCACTCTTACTCAATCGAATTCCGACGATGATGTTCACCTTCGATGTTCAGCCACGCGAACCTAAAAAGCGGCAGTACAGAAACATCGGAATTCAATCATCCAGCAAACCCAATCCTGAACGAAATTTTGGAGAATGGCTAGCCATACTTCTCTTCGGCGCCCTAGAACACAACCTCGCCAATAAAAATATTAAAATTGATATACGCAACAACAGAATATATCCAAAAGACTCAGACATTATTCTCACAAAACTTAAAATTTATTTCGAACTTTTCTTTGAGAAGGCCGACTCGGAAGCCTTCTTCTCAATGTTCTATGGGATGATTAATTGCGGCAACTATTATGACGGAGGGCTTGAATCTATTGGAGTCTTAACTCCTGTCCGCTCCCACTTCAACATCTCGCGGAGAACGGCCTTTTTCACGAGCTCAATGCTAAATTTTATTGATTCACTCGATAAAAAACCCGACGACTTTATCCTATCAAGAAACAAGGAACCTTTTTCATTCCACCCCGTTTATCTTTCACGTTCAGAGAGTGGCATTGATTATAGGAAAGATTTCGCAGTAAATGCTCAAGAATGGGACACAATTCGTAACAGTGAAAAGACGGTTGCTGAACTTTCCGATGAGCTAAGATTACATGAAAATGTAATCTCGAAGGTTCGCAAACACAAGATCTCTACAAAGATTAATCTCATTCCATTTGAAATCAAAGGCTCCCGCACTGACAAGAATCATCACTCATCGATAAAACATCCACGGATGGCGGCATTTGACCTTGCAGTGGCCAAATCGAAAAAATCATCGACAAAAGACCAACGCGAGTGGATTATAAAAAACCTCAACGGATTATCTTCAGCGTACAGAAATTACCCGGACCAAAGACGACGTTTGATTCGCCACATCTGTCACGCAGCAGCAAATACATTCTTCAATAGAAATCACCCGATTCCTTTCAAAGACACCCACGTTTCAATCGGCAGGGCTTTGGCGGTTTCACTTCTCAGGACCCCTGAATTCAAAGATGTTCACCACTATGAAAACCATCAACTCGATTGGAGACTTATGTATGAAATGATGCGAATTGGTACACCTACCCAAGAGGACACATTTGACACATTCATAGAAAAAACATCCGCGAAAATTGCTCAAATAACCAAAAAACTCGAAGTCAACTCCATCACTCTCCGGCATTTCCTTTCTCCAGAACAAATAACTGATGATTGGTTTATTCCGGATTTAGTAGACCTTGCCAAGGACCTTAAACTCAAATTTATTCCTGCTCCCGGCATTGTTAAACAGGAATATATCGATGCAATTCAACGGGCTACTGGTAAAACAATTGACTCCGAAAGTGCACTAGTTCGAGACTTAGAACAGCAGGCAATAACCCTCCAGCTTCGCGGAAAGAATACGATGAAACCTAATCTTACACACACAGCGCGGTTGATTAGTGCACTAAACCCAGTCCTTGAACAAATTCTTTCAACACGTGATGTAATAGTAGGGCTCAACGAATTTTACAATGCTTTGAACAACCCACTGCAATATTTGTTTGCTGATACAGAGATTTTCTCACAAGATGACTTTATCGATGCCAACTCTGGCAAACCACGCAGCACACTCCCCCCAAACATCACTCCAGACATGCTCTTTTTCTACAGTGCAGATGCATGTAACTACGAGAAGAGGAAGGAAGATGCCGACCCAACTAAGATAATGTCGAAAAAAGCATTAGCGCCAGAAGGTGAAAGGGTAAGGGCGAAATACAACCAACAAATACTCTTTGAATTTGTTCGGTATATTATGTTCAAAGCTGGATATCGTACCGACGGAAAAGTCGACAACTCAGTTGAAATCG
>DAIUCF010000013.1:0-29938 GCA_036846305.1 Candidatus Poseidoniaceae archaeon
GGAACGATTTGGGGTACTCCGACCCAGCTTCTCAATGCCACGAACTTCACAATTTGGGCCAACAACTCGGGTGGTTCGACCAGTACAGAAATCAACATCACCATTGTTGCACAATTACCGGCATTATCGTATTCTCCAAGTTCGCTGAACTTGACCAACAATACGGTAAGCATTGACTTGCCTTTGAAACCGACTTTGAATGGAAGTGGAGAAATCACATCTTGGGCAATCAATGCCACGTTGCCGACCGGTTTGAACTTCGGAACCGGAAATGGAACGATTTGGGGTACTCCGACCCAGCTTCTCAATGCCTCGAATTTCACGATTTGGGCTAACAATTCAGGCGGTTCTTTGAATGCCACAATTACCTTGACAATCGTTGACCAATTACCACAACTTGTTTACATGCCGAGTCAAATTGTCTTAACGAATAATACCGCTTCCAGTGAATTGCCACTGTTGGCCATACTCAACGGTCCGGGAGATATTTTGACGTGGGAAATTAATGGTGAGCTGCCCAGTGGGTTGAACTTTGGAGTCATGAATGGAACCATTTGGGGTGTTCCTTCAGAGTTGATGACCATAATGAATTTCACTGTATGGGCTAACAATTCAGGAGGTTCAAGCAGCACTGAGATTTCGATTACGGTCATCGACCAAATCCCGAATCTTTCGTATATCCCGGATTCACTCGTGTTAACCAATAATACGGAAAGTGAAGACTTACCACTTTACGCAAATCTTTCCGGAAGCGGTGAGATCTTAACCTGGAGAATTACTCCTGAACTGCCCGAAGGTTTACTCTTTGGAGAGAACAATGGGACCATCTGGGGAATTGTAACTGAGTTGATCCCAACAACGAACTTTACGGTTTGGGCAAACAATTCAGGTGGCACAGCATCGGCAAACATCACGCTTACCGTTCTTGTCCAAGACCCAGTGTTCTTGTACGACCCAAGTGTTATTGTTTTACTGAACAGTTCTAGTGATTTGGAGATGATACCTATTTCTACAGCTGGTGAAATTTCTGATTGGAATATTTCGCCTCAACTTTCACCAGGATTATTCTTTGATACAGAAACTGGAATATTAAGTGGAACTCCGACCCTTGCCTTACCTCCAGTACGATACCTAATTACTGCCTCAAACGCAGTCGGCTCGAGTTCAGTAACAGTGAACATTACTGTTGAGGACTTGGAATACCAAATGATGAACGGTACATTGATGTTGGTAAACAACTCACTAATGCATGCATTCCCTCCAATTTCCTTGATTAATGCTGCGAATTATGAAATTGAACCCGAACTTCCAGCTGGCTTGTATTTCAATTCGACAAACGGAACCATTTGGGGTACACCAGTCGAATTACTTCAATCCCAGATGTTCATCGTTTTTGCAAACAATTCAATGTTCAATGATACCTTTGGCATCTTGATTGAGGTCGTAGAAGATTCGGACATGGATGGTCTACCGGACAACTTGAATGGATTTGGTTCGTTTAACGGACTCATCGAAGACCTCGATGATGACGACGATGGTTTCCCCGACCTTCTAGAACTCAATTGTTCTTCGAACCCATTGGATTCAAATTCTATTCCAAGCGATTTGGATGGGGATGGAATTTGTGATGTGCTTGATGTTGATATGGATGGTGACGGGTTGTACAACATTATCGAAGATAATTCTGGCACATATTCCTCTGGATTAGACCCCGGTACAAATCCAATACTTGCAGATACTGACGGTGATGGAGTCTGCGACGGGCCTGCGGTTCCGATGAACGGCGGATGTACACTTGGACCTGATGCATTCCCGAATGACCCATCTGCTCATACGGATACAGACAGCGACGGAATGCCAGACAACATGTACGGGAATTCGACCAGCGAGCCACCTCTTGAGTTGGACTTGGACGATGATAACGACCAGTGGACTGATGTCGATGAATTGGCATGTGGTACCGACAGTCTCAATGAATTCAGTGTACCAAATGATACTGATGGTGACGGAATTTGTGATAACCTCGATGATGTGCTTGACCTTCCGTTTAATTTGACTTATCCAAGTCAAAACCTAACCTTGGTTATTGGCGAAGAGATGGATGCGTTCCAACCAAACATCACTGGATTGGGCGAGGTTGCAACTTGGGAAATTGTCGGCCAATTACCTGGTGGTCTTACTTTTGGAGTAAGCCCCGGCCGAGCAGCGACACTCGACGGTACAATTCGTGGAACTCCAAACGAAACATTTGAATCATCCGAATTTACGATTTGGGCGAACAATTCTCTGCACAACCGCTTGTATAAACTCATACTTCAAGTGACCGACGACCCCAATGCAACAGAAGAGGATGACTCTCCAATGCCATGGGGATACTTTTGCTTGCCACTCATTTTCTTAATCTTGATTTCAATATTGCTGCTATTCATCCCAAATGAGAAAGTAAAACTCAAGGATGCTGAGCCAAGAAATACGAAATCAAAACCTAAGTTTAAAGATGGCCTTGGAACGAAAGAAGAACCTTTCATTTTACGTTCGGTAAAGGCAAAATCTGGAGAATTAACGCACAGTAAAGAGAAATTTACAATTGATAATATTTCTCCAGCCAACTTACTCAATGCGATTGATTTGAACAACACTTCAAACGAAGGACGATTCAAGTTATTGAATCAACAATCCGATGAGCAATCGCTGGAAGGAAAGGATGAATTGGTCACAAAGATACCATCGAGCGAATTCGGTGTCATCCAATTCAAACTGGCATTTGATGATCGAGACCAGCCTACAGTAGACGGTGAAACATACCACGCTAAGTTCAAAGTTGGAAATGAATCAGTGTACTTCAATTGGGAAGTTGAAGTTAAAGCTGATTAAAGAGTGTTTTCGAACGTTAAATGTGATCTTCTAACTTCGTAACATCAGGGCCCTCAGAGAACTCGATGAGAATTTCACCTAAACCTTGGTCCACAAATTTACTCATCTCCTTCGAAATTGCATTTGCTACAAAAATAAGACCTATTGGTGCAAGAGTTGCCCAAACAAGCACCCATCCATACCAGTCGAGAGCATCGTATTTCATGAACATTGGAAGGTTGACTATCATTGCTAGAACAAACATTACTGCGCCTAAAACAGCAAAACCAAATTGAGCCAATTTTATTTTGCCTACGACATCATATTTGGTATGAGAGTCATGTTGGTCCATGATGACTTCAACCTCACGCAACCAATTGTTGCTAAAATCTACTGGGTAGGCTGAATCTTTCTGTTGTTGCCGGCAATTTTCAAAAAAGGTTTGGATTTGTTTATCTGAACAACTGAATGACTTCATCTTCATTGCTAATGCCTCAACACTAGGGTGGGCAAAATGTTGTTCTCCCCAGAGGCTTTTTTTTACACTAAAATGAATCTCTTCATCGGTCATTGGTATGCTTGAATCATCTTCGTCAGAGTCATCCTTTGGAGCAATTGCTAAGCGAATACCTCCAATGATAAACAATGCAGCGATGGTAGTGGCAAAAAGACCGACAAGTGCTGGGAGTATGAAAGGGGCGAAATTACCAGGGTCGTAATCGATATTTTCGGGATTTGAGGACTCATAGGCTATGTTTCGAATCGAGTTGGTAGGATAGTCGACTTCCCAAACCCTTGATTCAAAATACGAGACATCTTCAGTATCGGTTACGAAATATGTCGTATTTCGAACTTCAAATTGCAACGTATATGTGACCTCATATTGAGTACATGTCGACGACGATTCATCATCACCGCATTCATATTCATACGAATCAATATCCATGTAATTTACTGTTGCATCAACTGTGTCCCAATTCCTTGAATCAACTTCGTCTGTAAAATCTCCATACACAATTGCCGGCCATACACATCCCAGCAAAAACACAGCAATACCTACACCAATGAGTGCTCTAGGTGTTGACGGATTTGAACCTCCAAGTTGAAATTTCATGGCGGAACTTCTAGAATCTACTACTTTACCGTACTCCCGATATTCACCAATTCGGTACTGAAATGAAACGATTACTTCCGTATCAAAAGGAATACTGAACGCGTGCAAAGAGATAAATCTCGATTTTCATCCTCAGTGAGGTCTTTGAATTCAATTCGTTCAACATGAAAGTTCGGTGAGAACAGCTGCTCAATTTCCTTGTCAGGGAGAGCGAAAGGCGGACCTTGCATTTCATGTTGCGGATAATCAAAAGTGACCATCAAGCCTTTAGCTGTACCCGAGGTAAGATTGAGAAGTTGTTCGACGTACTCTTGCCGCATTGATGAGGGTAGAGCCACAAGGGCTGCCCGGTCATACCAGGCATCAAACGGTGATTCATCTGGTTGAACATTGAAGAAATCTGCATGATAGAGGTGAATGTCGTTCGATGAAAATTTCATGTCGTTCTCCTTTTGTTCGACATCAGGGGTCATTGATGCATCTTGAAAAAATTGGTCGATGGCTTTCTTGACCATCTCAACGCCCACGACCGTGTGGCCATGTTGATTGAGCCAGTGAAGATCGAGAGATTTACCGCACAACGGAACCAGCACGTTGGCGTTGTCGGCCAAGGCCAATTTGGACCAGTGGTCACTGAGTGTAGGATTGACTTCTTGTCGATGGAAACCGATTCGGTTCTCATTCCAACGCTGATGCCAAATGGACATTCAATCACTGGCCGGTGAAGTTTGCAACACGCTTCTCGACGTATGCTGCGATACCTTCTTTGGCGTCACTGCTGTTGAACAGTGAAGCCTGCAGTTCACGCTCGAGTGCCAAGTGGTACTCGAAAGGAATCTCTGGACCGGTTTGGCACGAACGCTTGATGTTTCCAACAGCCTTGACTGCCTTATTTGGGAGAGTGAATTGACTGCACCAGTCAAGAATATCTCGACGGAAATCTTCAGCGGAGCCTTCCCAAATGTGGTTGATGAGGTTACATCCATGAGCGTCTTCGAAGGACATCAGTTCACCAGTAACCATCATTTCAAGCGCCTTTGCTTTTCCAATAAGTCGTGTCAAACGAGCAGTTCCACCGGTTCCAGCAAGGACCCCGAGATTGATTTCTGGAAGACCAACTTTACCGGAGTTCTTTCGAGCAATACGAATGTCTGCAGCCATTGCAATTTCAAGGCCACCGCCAACAGCGTGGCCGTTGATAGCACAGATCACAAGTTTCGAGGTTTGTTCGAGTCGAGAAAGAGTTTCATTAGCGTGAAGACAGAAGTTGTACTTGAAGCCTGGAGTGACGCTGTTCAGCATTTGGATGGATGCTCCTGCTGAGAAGAAAGATGCACCGTTTCCGGTCAAAACAATGCATGTCACATCGTCATCGAATCGAGCCTTAACAATTGCTTCGTCGATGTCCCGCATCATACCGTGAGTATAGGTGTTGGGCGAACGGTCATTCGCACCTTCAAGAGGGGCACCTGCAGAATCAGAGGTGAGT
The DNA here is from genome assembly GCA_036846305.1 of Candidatus Poseidoniaceae archaeon. Lineage (GTDB taxonomy): Archaea > Thermoplasmatota > Poseidoniia > Poseidoniales > Poseidoniaceae > MGIIa-L1. The sequence goes on from DAIUCF010000013.1 coordinate 5,457, forward strand.
TCGATGACCGCAATACCGTTGGTTGTTACACCGTAGTTGACAAGGCGGTTAGGCATAGGTTCGAGTTTGAGTCCGTAGAGGTCGCTCATATCCCTACCCACATGGATTCGCATTAAGAACAAATCGCTTTCACTTACTGCGATTTTTGGTCGGTTTCCGTGTCTTTGGCAAAGGATACTTTGGCCCCTAGCTTTCGGACATTTTTCCATTGTTCTCCGATTGCTGCTGCCTCTGGAGATTGTTCCCAGTCATCACGCTTGAATGCCTTTCTAAACGGCATTCGCCGCACACCACGGCCGTGAGCTTTCGGATCTTTTTGGAGCATGAAGGGGTTGACCACACGGTAAAGTATTGATTTGAACAATGTTGGCCGGAATAATTTTCCAATCCAAATGAGTCCGTCACCCCGTCTCTTCTGGTCTTTCATCCAAGCCTTGCACATGCGCTTGAAGGTTCGGTCACCAACTCGGTTCATCAGCCAGCGATTAGCAACGCTGGTTCGAACATAGGGCATCAAATGTTTACGCACGTCTGCCTCATAATCGCCTTTACCAAGAATGTCGTTTGCGGCTAGAACGCCAGACCACACAGCCATTCGCATGCCGAATCCCCACATGAAATCCTGCAAACCTCCGGATTCACCGACATAGTAGCGCCCGTCTTGTTTGTAATTGCGATTGATAGTGAAATCTCCTTTCCCGCCAACTCGCTTGATTGGTTGTCTGTTCAAGTCAGGATAATGTGCTTCATACCATGCAATTGTTTCGTTTAGAAATCGTTCACTTTTTCTTTGCTTGCGCCACAAACAGGTGCAAATTAGTCCAACGCCATCGATAATGATGAGATAGGAATAGGAGCCAGGAGCGAGTTTATCGTTGAGTTGGAACCCAATATGATTTGGATGGTCGGTGTGAAAAATTTCTCCATACGCAACTGCAGATGTGCCTTTTGGCCCGCAAGCAATAATGGTACAATCATCTTCCTTTACTCGTGACTTGTAATGGATTTGTGCACCGGCGTCGAGTGCTTGACGCTTGAAGCCTTGGTCGATGGTATGGTCCGAAGTTCCGCGTTCAATAATTCGATACGCAGTACCCGGAGTGGTCGCTTGAGTGATGGTGTCATCAGGGTGAATGAGGTCGACCACATCAAACTCAGTTGCTTTGAACTGCGACAAGTCAAATCCCCATTCCTTAAGTTGTTCAAAGAAATCTACACCCATGCTCCAGTTTTCTAGAGCTTGAAAATCACCGTCGAATCGAGCACCGGAATCGTCACGAATATCGTGGACATGGACTTCTTTACCAGCCTTTGCGAGTATCGTTGCTGCGGCTAGGCCGGAGAGTCCAGCGCCCATAATATGGATTGCAGCCTCCTCGCCCATGACGCTACCCATACAGGCGTGGGGTTTGAATGATGCGTTCCTCTCGTTCAACCATGTCGGGCTTCATCCTCATCGAAGAAGCTGAAGATTCATTGGATGAAGATGACCTTAAATCAAAACTTCCAACCGAAGGTTGTGGAGCAATTGTCTCTTTCCTAGGAATTACTCGGGGTAAAGAAGGAGAAGCAGATGTGTTACGTCTTGAATTTGATGCTTGGCAAGAACAACTCACTCCAGTGTTGCACGGATTAGCAACCCAGGCCATAGAGACATTCGGAGTCATTGCCGTTGCTATGGCTCATCGTATAGGTTCGGTTGGACCGTCAGAACCTATTGTATCGATCCATGTTGGCAGCCCTCATCGAAAAGAAGCCTTTCAAGCGTGTGAGTGGCTCATCGACGAACTCAAAAAGCAGGCGCCCCTGTGGAAAAAAGAAGTCACCAGTCAAGGTGAATCGTGGAAAGCCGGTCTCGGTTAGGTGTGAAGAATATGGATAAAGAAATCGAAGGGATTGTGGAAATTGGCTCGAAGGCTGTTGTTGAACGTCGTGCTTCTGCAACCGGTTTACTCAAGTTAAGCGAAGCATCTGCACAAGCAATTCAAAGCAAGAATGTCAAGAAAGGAGATGTGCTTGAAGCATCGACTATTGCAGCAATTCAGGCAGTCAAAGAAACCCCACGAATTGTTCCTCACTGTCATCCAATACCACTTGAAGGCTGCAAAGTGCATTGGTCTTGGGAGAGTCATGCCCTGCGCTGCACAGTTCATGTCTCAGCCCATTATAAGACTGGAATCGAGATGGAAGCCCTCACCGGTGTTTGCGCAGGTTTACTCTGTGCACTTGATATGGTCAAATCAATTGAGAAAGACGCAATGGGACAATATCCGGATACATCGATATCGGATATTAAAGTCCTCGAGAAATTCAAAGGTCAGTGAAGGACGTCGCAAGGACTTCTCGCACACACGTCATCATTTTTTCATTCTCATCGCTGGAGCGCACTGCAAATCGCACCGCATTGTCGGAAAGAGAAACACCCATATTTTGTGCATCACGAATGAATACCCCTCTTTCTTTACACGCCTCGATGAATGTATGTGATGTATAGCCTGTTTCGGGAGGCAGGAAGGTTAACACAAAATTGGCAACCCCCGGCAGGACTTCAAATCGTTCGTCGGTGAGCATATTACTCAGAACTTCTCTTTGAAGATGAATGATGTCGTATTGTTGACGATAATACTCTGGGTTCTTTAGAGCAGCCACCGCTGCCAATTGACCAGGAAGGCTAACTGCCCAAGGGGGAATGAACCTTCTCAAATATTTGATTTTTTGACTGACTGCGTAGGCAACTCTGAGTCCAGACAATGCGTAGCATTTGCTCATACTTTTACAGACTATCAGGTTGGGAACTACTTCAGTTAGCGGTTCAAGAGACTTCGCATTAGGCAAATAATCGATGTATGTTTCATCGACCCAGATCATTTTGCATCGAGAAGGTGATTGAGATTCATCCTGTATCCGACGGACAATGTCTTCCATCTCCTCACAGAACACTCCAGTTGGGCTGTTTGGGTTCACCATAATTACTGCGTCATGTTGGCGAGCTTGTTCAACCAAGTCATCAGCGTGGATGGAGAATCCTTCATCGGGATGCAGTACGAAATTGGTCATGTGACATCCAATCACATGGGTAAGTATGTGACTGTATTCACCGTACATGGGAGAAAGAACCAGAACCTGTGATTCTTCATTCAACAACTGTGGCAAAAACGAAAACATCAGTGAAGATGAACCGGATGAAACCGAAACGTGATGGGGGTTAACTCCACGCACGCTTGCAATAGTCTGAATCAGTTCCTCACACTGAGTTGGTGGGGATTCTTGACAGCATCGTTCCAGTTGCTCTCGGATAATCTCAAGCGCCTCGGGACAGGGTGGAAACGGACTATCAAGGACATCTGCAACAATTAATTCATCTCGGATATCAAAATCAAAACCAGAGGTGTCCCATGATTTTCCTCCGTGATAGCACACATCGTCCTCTCCTTCATCTGCAATGTCTTGGGCAATACGTACAGCATGCTCTTGTGCTACTTTTTGCGCATCTAAATACATCGGGAAATAAACCGTTTCACCGTGGGTAATTCCGTGGTCAGTGAACACAGTCATACCGTTATTTTGATACAGTTTGAGCACTTCTAGATGGCCCATGCCAACGATATCGGTCCCGCCCTTTTTGAGAATGAAATCCAACGCATATCGCATCAATCTAAACGAGATATTCTGTCCCCTGAAATCCGAGGAAACAGTGAGGGCTCGGACCTCGTATGTGGAACTTAATCGCTCACCACACAAACCGTAAACCGATTGTTCAAGGGTTTCTTCTGAAAAATACCGGCTGATGCGAAACGGGCGTTTTGAAGGTGGATTCAAACTGATGTATCCTGCAAGTTTTCCATCTTCGATACAAGCAATGAAGTGGTGCCCTGGGTCATCAATTTTCTCTTCGGAATTGGTTTCGTATTGACCCAGTTCATCAGCATAAACCCGGTGACGTAGAGACGAAATTTGTTCCCAGACGTTTTGGATATTGCCGTCGTTTGGAACTGGATAGTCAAACAATACATACTCAGACATGTGCTTATTCATTCCTCCAACTCCTTTCAATTGTTTGCCGGAAATTCATAATTGCTCTATCGGAAAGTCATTATTGATGAGCCATGTGGAACTACCATGCGTGCGAAGGCTATACTTCTCGTCCTCCTTGTTACAACGATGTCCATGGCAGGTTGTTTTGGTACCGAGGAACTTGAGCCGGAGATGGAGATGGAGCCGGAGACTGACCAACGTGTCTTTGTTACCGACGGCTCAGGGATGCCTGTTGATGAAGCACCAATCGAAATGGAGTTCCAGTTCAGTGATGTTGGAGAAACCGGCAAAGAGCCCAGTATTGGAATCACGTCCAGTGGATGTATGTTTTTCATTGCCATGGAAAAGCCAATGCGTTCATGCGATTACGGTGAGAGTTGGGAAAATACTGCCGACATCACTCAAGCCCCATTCACCAGCGACCCGTACGGGTGGGTGGACCCAGTAACTGACCGAGTGTTCAATATCCACATGATGGGACTTGCGACCACTTGGATTGGTTGGTCCGATGACGATGGAGAGTCATGGCTTGGAAACCCATACGACAGCGGCCCCATACCTCTCAATGACCACATTAAATTGGGTTCTGGACCTTGGACTGATTCGGGTTATGGTGGGTTAGGACAACTTAGTCCGCTTTACTCAGAAGCGGTGTATTTCTGTTACAACAAGTTGGCTGGAATCTTCTGCTATACCAGTTACGATGGTGGAGCTACTTTCCCAACTGGAGGTCAAATATATGGTCTTGCTACCGGGGATGGAGGCTTGCATGGAGCCATTACAACCGCTCCTGATGGAACGGTCTATGTGACTCCAAGAGTCGCAGTACCTGCAATAATTTACTCGAAGGATAACGGTCTAACCTGGGATACTCGGGAGATGGGACAGGACGCGTCTACTCCAAACCCACGTAAAAATTCTGAAGTTGCAACTGACAGTGAATCCAACGCGTATCATGTATGGACAGGAGGCGACCAAGGGATTTACATGGCTCGAAGTACCGATTCAGGAGATACTTGGGATTCAGAAAGTATTCGTATCAGTCCGGCAGGTGTCATCTCGACGACATTCCCTCAAACAGATGCTGGTGATCCAGGAAGAATTGCAATAACCTACCTTGGAAGCGAAAACGTGTCTTTGCTCAATACAACGGACATTGATGGAAACAATTGGACTGGAAATGGTCATTATGCGCCAAGTGGGGTGCATTACCATCTTTATGTCACCTACAGTCTGAATGCACTGGATGAGAACCCCACCTTCCACACTTATCGAGTATCTGATGACCCCGTTCAGATTGGAAGTATGTGCTTAAACAGCGGAGATTGTCGTACAGATGATGGGGGTTCGAATCGAAACCTTCTGGATTTCAACGACCTCACTATCGACCTTGACGGCCGTGTCTACATTGCATTTGCAGACGGATGCATCGATGCTTGTGCGACTGGAAATAATTCCCAACCAGAAGATTCCAGAGCAGGAAGAGGGTCTGTTTACTTCATGACCAACGGTCCAAGTCTCTATGTCGATAAAGGCGAATTAGTATCACCTGTTTCCCCACCTGCTGAATCGCTCAATGCCACCTCTCTCCCTCAAATTTGTGAAGCAGAACAATGTCGAACAGAAGACCAAGAAGTCCGAATGGCGGATGAATAAGCGTTTGAACAAAGTCAACGACTAAGAACTTCTCAGTCAAGGACATACTATGTTCAGCCAGTTGAACTTGAAGAAGCCAGCCAAGTGGCACCTCGCATTATCGCATAACGAATCCACAGTTCTTGAGAGAGCCATTGGAATTTTCTTTTTCGCCGGACTAACCGCTTTGTGTGCTCAGTTAGCTCTCCCGACCAACTGGACGCCGGTGCCCTATACCTTCCAAACGTTCTCAGTGATGGCTACTGGAGTTTACCTGCGCCGAAACGATGCATTCCTATCCGGAGCAGTGTATCTTATCGCCGGTGCAATTGGCGCTCCGGTGTTTGCCGGTGGTGCCAGCGGTTTGTTTTCCGGTTCTGTTCTCATTGCCTCTGGAGGATACCTGCTCGCTTTCCCCGTTGCCTCGGCTCTCATTGCAGAAGGCTTGGACCGTTCAAGGAGAGCAGGATTTGCAGACTTTAAGGCCCAAATCCTGTGCTGGTCTCTTGCCATGATTCCAGTGTATGTCTTTGGAACCTTGTGGCTGGCTGAAGCCTACAGTGTCGATTTAGCTCAAGCATTTGAATGGGGCACTGAGCCGTTCCTTCTCTGGGATTTCGGTAAGATTGTACTGCTTGCCTTTGTCACAACCAGAGTTTGGTCTTACGAATCTTTTGACGAAGAACTCCAAGAGGATGTTTCTGAAGAACAACCTCCGAGCATTACCGTTTGAATTGCACCGTTTCATTCATGGATGGGGCGCGCCCGTCGTATCTCATGGGCAGCGTCGGCGACCTCTATCATCACTTCCTAGAAGCTGTAGACCAAGCTGCAATTTCAAGCGCTGAGTGGCGTGGTTTAGGTGAAAAAGACAAGGCTGATGAAGCGGCCGTAGAAGCGATGCGCCGCACCTTTGACAACGTACCTTTTGACGGCCGTGTTGCGATTGGAGAAGGTGAGCGAGATGAAGCCCCCATGCTCTATATTGGGGAAGAAATTGGTAACATGGTCGGTGTTGCTGGAGCCCCACAAATCGATATTGCCGTTGATCCGCTTGAATGCACCAACAACTGTGCCTCAAATTCTCCAAACTCGATTGCTGTTTTGGCAGCCGCACCGCGCGGAACCTTACTCCATGCCCCAGATTGTTACATGGATAAGATTGCTGGAGGTCCAGAACTTGTTGGCCATATCAGTCTTGACGGAGGTGTTGCCTACAATCTTGAACAAACTGCGGCTGCACTGGACAAGGCGGTCTGTGACGTGCGAGTTGTCGCTCTTGACCGAGAACGTCACTCGGAATTGTTCAAAGAAATTCGAGCCTCTGGGGCACAATTGGAATTGATGGGAGATGGTGATGTTTCTGGAGCAATATGGGCGGCCCGTCCAGAAGGTCCATTCGATTTACTCATGGGGATTGGTGCTGCTCCTGAAGGCGTCATTTCGGCTACAGCGATTCGTGGACTAGGTGGGGTCTTTGAAGGTCGACTTGTGTTCCGTTCTGATGAAGAAGAAGCTCGAGCAGGCAACATGGTAGGCGATGATTTAACACGACTATGGGAAGCGCATGATTTGTGCAAAAGTGAAAATGCTATTTTCGCTGCATCTGGAGTGTGTGATGGATACCTTCCAGGCGCAATTTTGGGTGAAAAGCACACTACGACCTTTAGCGAAATCATCGATGTAGAATCGGGGACTGTTCGTAAAATTGAAACGACTCGTAATCTCTAGAGTAAGCCATGCTCACTAAACTGTATTCTCTACGGGTGTAAATTTCGTGACCTTCAAGTGATAGGGTGGCGACACATCCACATGGCCGTGCAACAGGTTCGGATAGAAGTCCGATTACCAGAAGGTCATTGGGCGGGCGATGTCACGCGCAGCCATCCTTCTGCAGTGTTACGGATTGAGGAACACATGCCGTTACAGAAAGGGCGAGGCACCGCTCGAGCATCATGTAGTGAAGACATCACACAGACCGTTTCCGAACATTCTGGAATCGAAGAAATTCGTAAGTTCGGAAAGCAGAGTTTTGTTGTTGACATTATTGCAGGTGGTGGTGGTTTTCTCAAACCGCTTGTCAAAGTTGGTGTAATCCCTCATACTCCGTTTGAAGTGCGAGACGGTTGGGTTGAATGGACAATATCGTGTGCTCGCGAAAAAGTTCGAGACCTTCTCAATGGCTTTGATGAGGGCGAAATCCCCTATCAGTTGGTCTCAACACGTGGGGTCACCAATCGTTTACTCACACCTCGTCAACGCTTTGTTTATGATACGGCCATGAAGGAGGGGTACTACGATGTTCCTCGTAGAATTACACTCACCGAACTGGCTGCAGTCTTGGACGTTGCTAAATCCACACTCTCTGCACAGTTGCACCGTATCGAATCAGCAGTTCATCACGCATTTGTCGATGAGGTTCGAAGACGCAGCCCCTAACATGTTCGTGCGAACATGTTCGCAAAGGCAATAAGGTACACCCCCACATCCATTCAACATGGACAACCTACCGAATACATGGGAAGACTGGATTTCAAACTTCAATGATTGGCAAGATAGAGTCGGATTTAACAGAGAATGGATGGGTGACTTTGACCTTTCAATCCAATTTGACTGGGACCGAGCTGGCGATGTCATCGAATTTGGCGACTACGCTGGACGACCAAAGTGGGAACGCTCACTTCAAGTTCCTCAACAGAGCATGCGAGACGCACTTGTCAGCATGATTACTGTCCAAGGAGATACTGAGTTTGCATCCGTTGAGCAGCAACGCCACCTGTTGGCATCTGCTCCAACCGACTACGACCGCTACGCTGCTGCCCGCATCATGGCTGAAGAACAACGCCACGGATGGCAGATGGCTTACTTGTTGATGACCTATTTCGGTCAGCAAGGACGTCGAGAAGCGCAAAAACTCCTTGAACGAAACGCTCAGGACGGCGACCGTTTGCTAGGCGCATTCAATCAGCCAATGACTCACTGGTTGGATTTCTTCTGCTACACCATGTTTGTCGACCGTGACGGAAAATTCCAACTCGGAATGCTATCCACCTCGGCTTTCAAACCTCTTGCAGCATCCATGGGCCCAATGCTCAAAGAAGAATCATTCCACCTTGGAACCGGTTCGAATGGCCTACGCCGAGTAATCAAGGCCGGTGTTATTCCACTCGATTTGCTTCAACGTTACTTCAACAAGTGGGTCTCGACCGCACACGACCTGTTCGGAGTTGATGCGTCATCATCTGCTCACTGGTCGTACGTTTGGGGTGTCAAAGGGCGCTGGGACGAGCGTAAGAAACTGGACGCAGGCATCGATGTCGACAAGGAAACTCTCAATGAAGAAGCACGTGGCCACTACCACGATGAGATTGTTACAGAAGTTCGTAAACTCAACGGTTACCTACCTGAAGGAAGCCCTCAACTGGTTGTTGCTCACGAGAACTTTAACCGAGCTATCGGTGCGTTCAAGCGACAAAAGTACACTACAGAAGGAGAATTGTTCGAAGGTTCTGATGAAGAGTGGGACGCTTACCTGCAAGCCTCTCTTCCATCTGCAGAAGACGAAGAATTGCTGAAGGAACTGTTCAAACAAGAATGGGTTGCTAACAAACCATTGTCTGCACGACAAATTGCTTCCGGAATTGGAGCAAACGCTTGAGCACTTATTCGATAGAGGAGGGTTGTCATGATCCCAGTTTCGTTGTACGGTATTGACGTTGAATTGTGCGAGCAATTCTATGAGCAGTTGCCAGGATTGGTTGCAGACACCGTTGATGATGAGAAGTATGCGAACGCACTTTTTTCAATTCAAAGTGAAGCGTCACTTGAACACATACGTGTTGCCGACCAGTGGGCAAGCAACAGTCCGTTCATTTGGCCCGAGGACATTACCAACGAGGTTGAGATGACGCTACGAACCGTCAACTATCCAGATGTGTCTCTACTTGAGCACCTCATGACCCTTGACAATGTTGACGCATCACGGGTATCAACTTGGATGCATTTTTCTACCAATGTGTTTCCATTGTATACCGAAGCAGCGTGCAATACGTTGACTCGCATGGGTGTGCCCACGCCCTATCTACCAAACGATATCGCAAGTTACGGTCTATATGTTACACGTATCGAAGGTCTCAAACAATACGCTCCTGCTGCGGGTCTACCTGAAATCGGTCTTCCCCGTTCACGAATGCTCCAACTTGGATTGGAGCGATTTTCATGAACCATGTTTGGATTCACGTTAAACTTCTGATTGTCGTTGTCATTTGGGGCTTTGGTTGGCCTGCTGGACGTGTAATTGCCCAAGATATTGCACCGTTTGCAGCATCGTGGATACGTTATGTCATTGCAGCAGGTCTGTTCCTGGTTTATCTACGAATGTCAACCCAATGGATGGTACCAACTCGGGCAGAATGGAAGCGCATCGCATGGATTGGGTTTTTCTCGACATGCCTGTATCAAGCTTTTTTCATGGTTGGAATGAAGTACACTGCAGCGGGAGATGCCTCGCTGATGATCACGTTCAATCCCTTTTTTACCGCATTACTCGCCATTGTGTTCCTCAAGGAGGCAATGCACTGGAGACTTGGAGTAGGAATCGCCCTCGGGCTGGCTGGAGTTACGGTTTTGTTTCTGTACTCTCCAAACATCGATATTCCGTTCTATGAGCGTGCACTCGGGGATGTTCTCATCGCAGGAGCAGCATTTGCATGGGCCTGTAATACTATTCAGATGAAGATCGCAATGACCGAGCCGACATCCGACTCAAACCGTTGCCTTTCACCGTTACAACTCACCGTATGGTCGTCGGTTATCGGACTAGCAATGCTTACTCCGGTGATGGCAGTTGAGACGTTGATGGTTGGGATTCCAGAACCTTCGTACAACGGATGGGTTGCGATGGTTTTCCTTGCGGTATTTTCTACGGTGGTTTCCTATGTTTGGTTCGCTGATGGCATACTCACCATTGGAGCGGGTAAGAGTGCTTTGTATGTCTATTTGGTTCCTATCTTTGGCATACTGAGCGGATATCTTTTGCTTGACGAAAAATTGGGAGCCTCGTTATTTGTTGCTTTCATCTTGATTGTTGGTGGTGTTGCACTGGCCCAAACAAAGCAACAAGATGTCAAGCAATCATCATGAAGTCTCTGCCCTTGGGGTGGATATGGAGATTCGTTGCGTAGCAGTCATTGGGGCAGGAACGATGGGAGCAGGAATTGCTCAAGTTTGCGCACAAAGCGGTTGGAAGACCAATTTGTTCGATGCCTTTCCGGAAGGTCTAGAGCGCGGAATGCAGCGAATCGATGCCTTTTGGGACAAAGGGATTGCTCGTGGAAAAACCTCCGCAGAACAGAAGCAACAGTGGCAAGCCAACCTCTATGCATGTTCTGATATGGCTGAAGCAGTTGCAGAAGCAGATTTAGTCATCGAAGCAGTTCCAGAAATTCCCGACCTCAAACATTCAATTTTTTCCCAATTGGATTCACTTGTTTCCGAGCATACAATTCTTGGCACCAATACCTCATCACTTTCCATTGCTGATATCGCAGCAGCAACCTCTCGTCCTGAACGAGTCATTGGTATGCATTTCTTTAATCCAGTGCCAATCATGAAACTTCTCGAATTGGTGCGTCATGATTCGACCAGCCAACATACCATTGACGTGGCTCAAGCAGCCGGTGAAGCGATGGGAAAAACGACAATTTTGGTCAAGGATATTCCTGGTTTTGCCACCAGTCGTCTGGGAGTGGTGCTTGGAAATGAAGCGATTCGAATGCTTGCTGATGGAGTTGCCAGTGCAAAAGATATCGATACGGCAATGGTTCTTGGCTACAAGCATCCAATGGGTCCATTGGCACTGACTGATTTGGTTGGGCTCGATGTTCGTAGGGATATTCTCAAAAATCTCCAAGCATCCTTCGACGATGACGCATATGCCCCTCATCCTTTGTTGGAGAAGTTGGTCGCAGAAGGGCGTCTCGGGAAGAAGACGGGTCTTGGAATCTATGATTGGTCGACTGGTTCTGCTGAAGAAACTGAACTTCCAGAGTAGACTAAAGTCTCAATTTTCGTGGAAAACTGGTTTACGTTTTTCCAAGAAAGCATGAACACCTTCTTTGAATTCCTCAGTAGTCCCTGCCGCTTCAATTAACGTGCGCTCATGATTCAAGTGTGTTTCAAAATCTTGGGACGATTGAACATGTAGAAGATGTTTTGTTGCCTCTTTGGTGTGTGTACCCCACTGACTCCAACGTTGCGCCATAGAGCAGGCAGCATCGATGAGTTGGTTTTCTTCAACTAGAGCATCAACAACTCCGAGTGATGCGCACTGTTCGGCATCCCAGATTTCATTTTCGAGGAAAAATCGACGACTCGTTTGTTCTCCGACAAGTCGAGGTAAAAGCCATGTTGTCCCTCCATCCGGAGAAAGTCCCATACCTGCATAGGATGCTGCCATTTTACCAAGTGGTGATGCAATACGAGCATCACAAGCTAGTGCAAGGCCAAGTCCACCGCCGGCACAGGCGCCGTTAATCGCTGCAATGCTAATGGTTGGTGATTGTCGCATTCGGACAAGAAGGGGATGAAGGACACCAGTTAAGTCACGTATGAGTTGCGGAGCATCATTATCGGCAATCGACTTGGCAAACGCATTGATATCTGCTCCTGCGGAGAAGAATTTCCCTTCACCGGTAAGAACAATGGCGCGAACTTCAGAGTTACTCAGTCCAGCATCAATGGCCTTAGCAATTTGAGGTAGAAATTCACGTGAGAATGACTGAGTTGCAGACTGTCCCGAAAAGCGAATCAATCGCACTCCATGTTCCATGTCGCTGTAAGAAACGCTCATGTCCACACCTCAAAGCTTCAGGTTTACGTTCTTCACTTTGGTATAGAAACGCATTGCGTCTTGACTCTGCTCAACTCCGATTCCAGACTGTTTCCATCCTGTGAAGGCGGTTTGTGGGAATGTAATTGGGTACTCATTGATGGAGACCATTCCACTTTCGACTTCTCGGGCCATAGTATGTGCTCGACTGAGGTTTTGAGTCCAAATTCCATTAAGCAGTCCGAACGGGGAGTCGTTTGCGAGTTCAAGCGCCTCTGCGTCCTCGCCGAATTTAGTAACCGAAAGTACAGGGCCGAACAGTTCCTCGTTGAACAATAAATTCTCTCTGTCCACGCCGGTAACCACGGTTGCTTCCATGAAGGCTCCTTCACCTTCAACGATGTTTCCACCGCATACAATTTCACCGCCCATAGCAAGACCTGCTTGGAGTTTCTCCATGACTTCATCTCGATGTTGTTGATGAACAAGGCTGCCGATTCGCACACCTTCAGCCATTCCAGGGCCGACCTTCCATTTCGAGACCTCAGCAACAACAGCTTCTACAAGTTCGTCATGGACGTCTTCGTGGACAATGAGACGAGATCCTGCCCAACACATTTGACCAGCATTCATGAAAATTCCGAAGCATATGGCCTTCGCTGCGTAGCGTAGATTAGCGTCAGAGAACACGATATTAGCACCCTTTCCGCCAAGTTCAAGCGTGACTGGTGTGAGGTTTTCACTGGCTTTAGCCATGACTGTCTGTCCGGTAGGAACGCCTCCAGTCAGTACAATCCCGTCGACGCCTTTGTGTCCAGCCAGTGCATCTCCAATGAGTCCACCTGAACCAGTAATCACTTGCAGAACACCAGACGGTAGTCCAACCTCAGCCTCTTCCATGGCTTTGGCCCAAGCCAAAAGTGAAAGTGGAGTCCAAGAAGCAGGTTTTGCAATAACGGTACAACCTGCTGCAAGGGCAGGAGCAATCGAACGAATTGCCAGTTGGAGTGGGAAGTTCCAAGGTACGATATGAACGGTGACACCCAGCGGTTGCCTCAATGTGTAGTTCAATCTGTTACCGGGTACTGGAATTGTGCTGCCCTCAATTTTATCGGATAATCCTGCGAAGTATTCCAAAGTCCATGCTCCGTAACGAATTTCTGACAATGCTTCACGGAATGTCTTTCCGTTGTTGTTCGATTCAATGACTGCCAGTTCCTTTGCTTTGGCGTAGGTGGCTTGGGCCATTTTGTTGAGAATTCGTCCACGTTGAGCAGGGTCCATTGCTTTCCAAGAAGCATCTTCGAAAGCAGTTCTCGACGCATCAACACATCGATGAACATCACCCAAGGTTGCTTTGGGAGTTGTTGCTATGATTTCGCTTGTAGCAGGGTTGAGAATCTCTGCCGTCGCTCCATCTTCTGCTTCACACCATTCACCAGCAATTGACATTTTTTCTGCGCTCATATTCTGCTCCAAGTGCTGTCCCCTCAAAGGCATTCGCTTGCAAAGACTTCACGGGAAAGAACAGGAAAGCGGTGACAAATGCGAAAAGACTCTTGAAGCAGAATAATGTGGTTTGTTCATGGCTCGAGATATTGGTTTGGCAGATGCTGCCGCACGAACCATTGCAGATAGAGCCCCGCGTCTACTCGTTATTGCGGGTGCGACCGGTACTGGCAAGTCGACTGCATCAGTTCAACTCGCAGCAGAAAGTAATTTTTCGCGGCTTCTATCAACCGATGCAGTTCGAGAAATTATGCGCTCCTGTGATGAAGAGCGTAGTCAAGCAGCATTGCATCGCTCTTCTTTTTCTCGTGGTGATTCTGGTGAACCAGTGATCGATTGGCTCGAAACCTGCCAAGCTGTGGAGACAGGAATTGTTGCTACCATCGACCGTGCTCGGCGCGAAGGCATTGACCTGCTCATAGAAGGAGTTCACATTAATCCCAGTGAACGCCTATTGCGCAGTTGGCGTGATGCAGGAGGTATTGCTCTTGGATTGGTCATGACGGTGAGTGAAGAAGACCGTCATCGTTCAATGATTCGATCTCGTGATGCCCATTCGTTCCGTAGGGCTGATCGATATCTAGCGGCTTTTCCAAGGATTCGAGCTATTCAAGATGGACTGATTGAACGAGCAAAAATCTCATCATGGCCGGTTGTAGATTTGTCTCGAATTAACAAAGACACAGACAGAATCAAGCATCTCATGGATTTGGCTTGGAATGAACATTCTCAACGCCGTTAAACATGCGTCACTTCGAATGAGACCGGAATTGTCAACATTGCGGAGCCGTCTGAAATTCCTAATTCAGCATTAAACTGAAGCGTTGTAGCAGATGTTTCGTTCACTTGCATATCGATGAGTTTGATTTCAATTCCGCGTAATTCACCATGATAGAGAATGTCGTCATGGACACTTTGGAAGGCAATTTCACCAGCCTCTAGTGGCTCCATGCCACCAATAATCCATTGTTGGGTGCGCGAGTCTGTTAGTTCCGGTACAGCATCAATGACTTCAGAAGAGGTGACTAGAACGCCATCAGAAGCGGTATCGTGAGGCATGGTTAGGCCAGCAACTTTAACGCCAAAGATGGCCATTGACAATAATGACATCAACAGCACCACGCCAGTCGCTAACAGCATCTGACCAGCGTCACGATCTTCACGGTTGTTTGAGGAATGGGTACGCATCAGCTGTTCCCTCCCCTGCTCCATACGTCAAGTGTAACGGTCCAAGAGTTGCTTTCAATGGCTAGGAGGTGATGGACCGTCACGGTTTCACCATTAGGAGAACCCGTATTCCCGTAGGGCGCTGCTGAACCACTGTTTTGCGCTAGCCAACAGTTTGCCTCATTACCAGCAGAGATTGAACTCTGGAGCAAGAGGCATGCCTTTTCGAGTTCCCCATTTTCAAGCAGTTCACTCAAACGGTTTTCGCCGGAGACCTCCGCCTCAAGCCCGACTCCATACCGAAAAGCATCGTCACCAGCAAGTTCCAAGGCAGCATCATGAGCAACCGATGGAGCGTCCGGCACTTGGATCCGAATAAGGAAGGTTGCAGACATAAAGAACAGCCAAAACAGTGTCAGCATCTCGAGGATGTGAATTTGTGCATCATCATCTCTACGCACTTCATCACCCACCAAAGAAAATCGGTGATGGGACAAAGGTCCCAGTTGATGGATTAAGACCAGGAACCTCAGTAACACCAATGAGGTTTGGAGTGAAAGCTAGGAGGTTGAACACAAACAAGGACACGACAATCATCATTCCTGAGTGCTTGAATCCGGTTGAGAAACGACCTGTTGACATCAATCCTGCCATGGTGCCGTTACCGACCGCTTGCATGGTTACGCCGTAGTAGAACACCGTCAAGAAAAACAGTGGGTCGATGTTTCGAATTGTCATGTTTCCAATGGTTTGTCCACCGCTGTCGCCACCTTCCTCACCACTTGAATTAGAACCGGCAATAGCAGGAATAAACACGACAGCCAGCGTTACAATCACGCCTAGGAAAACGAAATACGAGGTCCAAATAACTGCGATATATGAGCCAATAGCACGTTTTCTTTCCCCTTCTAAGAACTTCAATTCTCTGGAGTCGTTAGCGGCAGTAACAAGGATGTCAGAGATTTTTCCGCCTGCACGATCCGCTTCAGCAATGAGAGCAATTGCTCGTTGGACAAGTGGTGTTCCGACACGGTCAGCAAATTGTTTGATGACATCACTAAATTTGATACCCCAACTGAGTTGGTCTGACATTTTCTTGACTTCGTCATTTAGGGCGCCGTATTCAGAGGTAGCTAACGTTTGAATCGCAACCGTCATCGAAAGACCACCTTTCCAGTATTCGGCTAAATCTCGAAGGAAATCTGGGAATTTTTCTTCGACTTCATTCTTTGCGTTCTCGACCCTTTCCCAATAGTATGAGGCTGGATAAAGGAAAAAGAAGAAGGTTAATCCGAAGAAATTGAGGAAAATGAAAGGTCGTATCGACTTTGGCCCCAACTCGAGTTCAGGGCCGAGCCAGAACGAAGCGTTGTTCATGTTTGATGGAATACCATCGTAATAGTGAACCGTGACGTCAAAGGTGACTTTGGAAAGGCGCTTACCCTCTTCTTTGGAGAACACAACAAACTCATAGCGGTCATCAGCAGGAATGTTCCCAATGAATATTTCACAACCATCATTGTCTGGATTATTGTCGGTATCTGTAGTCCCTTCATAGCTGCCAATGATGTCGCCATCTTGAGAGCGAACAGCAACGATGTAGTCAGTAGGTGTATCTGCACCAACGCTACAGTTCGCCCACAAGGGTTGCAAGACATTTATTCCACCGGTTTGGTCGGATGAGACTCCGGGGACATCGAAATTTTTACCTTGTTTTGTGAACGACTTCCATTCTTCGCCATCCCACACAACACGGTCAGGGGCGTCTTGCAGAATACCACACGATTGGTTGGCCGAATAATCTGGTTTGATATTGGTGTTAAAAGCGTCACCGTTTGGGTTTCCTTCTGCGTCTTTTGCAGTGATTCCACAGTAGAGATTGGTGAACAGCGGTTCACCGTTTGTTGTGGGTACGAATCCTGAATTGGTGACCCACACTGTCGCAGTGCACAGGCCTAAGAAGATGGAAGCAAAGAGAATTGCATACAACTTCGTGAGTGTCGAATCGTCTTTCGGAAGATCGAGTTTGACGGTGATCTTCTGCTTCTTCTTACGCGCCATCTATTCACCTCCTCTCACATTTCTTGTTCCTTGCTGCTGGTCCATACGAGGATTGCATAAGCGATGTGAATCATTGGAACGAATCCAAGGACGATTCCGTAAAGCATTCCTTCAGACATTTGCGCACCAGAGCCTGATACCCAGAACATGATGACCAGCATGACGATGAGGAACAGTGGCATTGCGACTGCCACCACAATGTAGGATTCTGCCAAAAGAGCAATGGATTCTAAGAACATCTGGAGGCGGGTTCTGTTTTCCCTCATGTAGTGTTCAGCTCTGTTGAGGAAGTACAGTTTGAGTTGTCCACCAGCAGTTAGTGTTCCGACCATTCCTTGGAAGAATTCTGTCAACCAAACCGATGCGGCTCGGTCAACACTCATCTTCATCGCAGTAATAAGGTCATAACCCAAGAGGGTAACATCTCGATACACCATGGCCGCATCGTCGGCCACGTCACCATAGATGTCTTTGTTCATGGCAAGTGATCTGAAAATCTTTGACGGAGTTGCGTTTGCTGCTGACATTGCAGCAGTGTATGATGCAGCGTACGGAAGGTACTTCTCAATCATTGAACCACGGCGTTCTGCTTCTCGCTTAGCACCGCCTTTGTTGTACTTGAAGGCAGCATATGGGATAATAAGTCCACCAACGAGGACAATGACGACTTTGAGAAGTGGTGGGAATACTTGGTATGCATATCCATCGCAGCCATTTCCTGGTTTGGTCGGGTCAATCAAGTCTTGATTCCAGTACTCCCATTCAAAACAATAGGCCACTGTAGCGGGGTCTTGTATGCTTTCCCAATACGAAATAATTCCAATGTCTGGGATGAAAAACAACGAGACGAAACTCCATGAAACCAGGGCAATGGCAATGGTGGTCATGATTGCCGTTGCAAGATAAACTTCGGGCATCATCGGCATCGCGCCTTTGACTAAATTATCGGAAAGTGTTTGGTCACGACGTGCTCGCTTTCGAAGTGCACGACCAAGGACTCGATTACAAATCCTTTGCCATGTGGTTAAGTCCATCCAATCACGTCCACTAAATTTCAACGAAGTCCATCGACTCGTGCAAGAATCTCAGTTGGCCGAACATAATATTCAGTGACAATTTGAGACACTTGGTCCGCTTTTCGGATGTCGTTCAAAACCATCCACTCAAGGATTCGCTTTCGGGTTCTTAACTCACGGCGCATGTCGTCTTGAGAATAGTTGAGTTTAACCATGATTTTTTCCAGAACATACGACTTTCCACTGAAGATGAAATCGTCACTTGTTACGTCCCAACGGAACACTTCATTGGTGATAATTTCAAGCGAGTTCGGGTCAATTCCGACAATTTCTACAAGTTGCTTGGTTCTTCGAACACGCTTTCCGTTGATACGGGTCTGAATTTGAATTGCACAGGCTTCAAGAGCAGGCAACAGAACACGCGGGATGTCAATCGGCTTGTTCTCCAATCGGTGAACAAGTGATGGTACAGAGTCGGCGTGAACCGTTGAATATGCACAGTGGCCAGTCGCCATGGCTTGGAACAGAACGTATGCTTCAGCACCTCGAATCTCGCCGACAATGATGTATTCTGGCCGTTCACGAAGGGCCGCCTTGAGCAACTCGAACTCCCCGATGACACCGTCGGTGGACTCTCCACCGAAACCTTGCCGGGTTAAACCTGGAACCCAGTTTGGTTGAGGGATGTTGACTTCACGGGTCGATTCTATGGATACAATCTTCATTTGCCAAGGAATAAAAATACACATTGCATTGAGCGTTGTCGTCTTTCCTGATGCAGTACCTCCGACAAACAGCATCGGAACTTCATTTTGGAACGCAATCCAAAGATAAGCGACCATCAAGGAGGACATTGTTCTGAAAGCAACGATATCTGCTGGTGAAAACGGGTCGTCCTTGAAACGTCGAATACAGAATGCTGAACCACGAGTCGAAATCTCGTGGCCGAGTTTCATGACGATTCTAGAACCATCCATCAGCGTAGCATCCAGCAAAGGGTCAGCGACAGAAATGTGCTTTCCACAACGCTGAGCGAGTTTGATGACATACGATTCCAGTTCATGGTCAGTGTTCCAAACGCATGTGGTTTCCACCGATTCGAACTTTCGATGATATGCGAAAATGGGAACACCTGTTCCGTCAAGAGAAATATCTTCTACGTTGATGTCGTTCATGAGAACATCCATTTGCCCGTATCCAATCAAGTCACGGCGCAGGTAGTAAAAAATCTTAGATTTTGATTTCTTGTTGATTTTCATGCCGTAGGCTTTGATCACTTTGTCCATTGCTGTACGGATGTAGGCCTCCGGGTTCGCATCAATTTCTTCGATGTTAGCAGTAAGTGAGCGGATGAAGATATCGAGAATTTCATCACGATATTCTTGTTCTTTTTTGGTCATCGGAGGTTCGATAATTTGGTAGATGATGTTCAGAGTTTGTTTGTCACGAACGATACGTGCAAAGGCATGCGGAGGCAGGACTGGATACTTGTCGAGTTCGTCATACTGGGCACGTTGTTTGGCTCGCTGACGCTTGCCACCACCTTTGTTTTGTTTTCTTGCCATACGCGCACCCTCTGCCGAAGCAATTTATCACACGCTATGGCCAACTATAACACTTGGGTGGAAAACACCCCGAAAACCGTCACCTGCGAGCAGAATAATTTCTCCACAAGAGGCTATTTTACCCAGCATGTTCAATCTCTGTTTTGAAAGTCAGAAAGCCATTCTTCACAGGACTTTTGAAATTCATCTAAATTGACATTGTTGTCGATTAAAAAATCCGCTTCACCGATGATGGATTCAAGGCCCCAACCCCGTTCACGAGTATCTCGTATTTCGAACGCAGTGCGGTCTCCGTCCTCGGAGCGGCCTCTATTTTGGATTCGAGTAAAGCGAGTATCGGGCGTAGCATCGACTGCCAGCGAGTAGAACTTCTCCTTCCACCGTTGTTCAAACACAACACGCTCGGCAGTGCCCCGCATGCCTTCAATTAGAACGATATCATTTGTTTGGAGAAGTTCATCAACGGCATCAGCAAGACGTACAGCAAGTACATCTTCGCCGTGTTCGGAACGCAACTGAGCAGCAATTTCTCCAAATATGCCGGGACTTTCTTCGAGTTCCAACCGACGAACTTCTGCACGAACCATGTCTCCCATCGACAGAACGGGAATGTTGCGATTGTGCAGAACACTGGCAAATTCGCCTTTGCCTGAGCCAGGCATACCGCAAACCGCAACGACTCTTGCCATGCTGAGGCGTGGTAGACGATTGCTCATCAAGATACCCCTGGTAGAACGGCCGTATCATCAATTTGAAAACTCAGCTTTGCCCCACCGGCGGTCCATCAATTTCCACAATAACGCTGAGGCAAACAGAAGGCCAATCGAAATAGTAATCATGCCCTTGTATCCTTGCTCTACCGTGGTTTGGTCGTACATTGCTGAAGTTGCTGCAAGACCGTCTTGAGATGCCCGTTCCCACCAGTTGCCGTACAATGAAACATCACCTTGAGTAAAGGATAACAAGAACAGCAGTAAGAGGGGAACGACCGTTCCAATCCAAAACCAGATCATGATTGAAGCATCAAAAATCGCTTTGTTCGGTCGAAGCCCCATCAAAAAGGCTGTAAGGGCCACGATGTAGATGGAGTTGGCAAACATCACTATGATGCTTGTAGGTAACGATGTCCACTCATCCAGCCTCCAAGCCATCAGCACGATAAAAATGAGTGATATCCATGAGGTTGCAAGGAAATACACCACTACTTTTGCTCGGATGAGTTGTGGCACCCTAAGGGGAAGGCCGTTCATGAATTCAGGAGAGTCAAGTATGGTTAACCAAGAATAAAAGTTGAATCCAAAGAATCCGAGGAAAGGGGCGTAGGAAAGTAAATTGATTGGAATAGGCGCTTCAGCAAAATCAACCAGCCAAGCCATTCCAAGTAGAACTAACAACGGTATAGCATAGGATACAGTCATTTTCTTAATCGAGCCAGAACGGAACAAATCAACAAATTCTTTGGCTACAATAAGTCGAATTTCCCCGCGTCCAAGGAATCTCAGGCGATTGTAAATTGGCCTAAACATTTCTTTGCGTTCGACCACTGAAACATCAAAATCATCGATGATAAGAGCGGACGATAGCAATCCAACTCCTAAACTTCCACCTAGTGCCAAAACCGCAGTAATGACGTTTTGGGAGGATTGAACATTCAAACCCCAAAGTAGTGAGCGAATATCCAATTGGCCTAGCCCAATTCCAATGCCGATGGCAACGATAAGAACCGGCCCAAGTACAGTATATGGCCTTCCTCTCATCCAAAGGGCAGAGGCGAAGAATGCCAATGCCAAACCTTGTGCTAAAGTTATAATCATCGCTAACCAGGTCCACGGAAGACTCGACCACTGAAGAGGTGTTGAAATTCCTGCAACAGATTCCAGTAGGATGCCGATTGCCATTCCTGCGACAACAGGAGAGAGAATCAACATCACATAGAAACACAAATCTTTGACAAAATAAGCGAAATGAGCAACAGAATTTGGTAGTGGTTGGAGGGCTGGGGCTGCCAAAAGGTAGTTTTTGGTTCCAGCTCTGTGAACGATCGCATCATGGCCCATGAAAGCAAATGTCCCCATGCCAAGACTAAACATCAACAGCGGTAAGTGCAATGCAAATCGTAATTCATTCCAACTGAAGGTTTTCGAATCAATATCACTGACTTGAGCAGATGAATCACCAACAAGAAATTGCAGTCCGATGGTTGAGATGGCCGTCACTAGAGTTAGCAAAAGGGGAAACAGTACGATTTGACGTTTTTTAGCAAACTCGATGCTTTTGCGCCCCTCCTCCTTGAACATCACTCGAAATGTGGCTGAAAACGCATCCCAGCCGCGCAGTGGTTCGTGAAGTACTTGGTCGTGAGAACTGGTGCCAAGTGGGGCATTCGATGAATGTTCATCGCCAGCCACTTCATTCCAGTCTCTAGAGACGACCTTTACTCCAGTCATCTTTCACTCCTCCTCGTGTTCTCCGTCTTTGATTCCTTCATCGCTTAGCCGTTCAACATCTTCAATGGAGCGGCCAACCAATCGAATAAAGACATCTTCAAGTGTTTCTTCATCAGATTGTTTGAGACCTTTCACTGTCCCTGCAGCAAGCACTTTGCCGTTGTTGATAATGGCCATTCTGTTGCACATACGTTCAGCCATTTCAAGAACGTGCGAACACAGGAAAATTGTTCCTCCATTTTTGACATGTTCCAACAGCCATTGGCGGCATTTGCGTTGGTAAATCGGGTCAAGATTGGCGAAAGGTTCGTCGAGAAACAACAACTTTGGTTTGTGGATGAATGCTGCAGCAAGCATGACTTTCTGTCGTTGTCCTTTCGACAAATCTTTGCACATTGTGTGACGCTTTTCTTCCAAGCCAAACCAGTCAATCCAGTGTTCGACATTTTCCTGAATTTGGTCTACACTTCTCAACTTCGCAACGAATTCAAGAAATTCATAGGGCGTCAAAAAAGACGGCGGAGACTCCGATTCAGGTACAATCCCGATGTTTGCTTTGACCTTTTGAGGGTCCAAGACTGCATCTACTCCAAGAATTTCTATTCTCCCTTTACTCGGGCGCAATTGGCCGGTAAGGAGTTTGATAAACGTCGATTTTCCCGCTCCGTTTGGTCCAAAAACACCGAAGAACTCACCTGAATGCACCTCGACATTGAGTGGATGGAGTGCGATGAAGTCGCCGTATTTTTTGGCCATATCTTCTGCTTTGACAAGTGGGGC
Organism: Candidatus Poseidoniaceae archaeon; assembly: GCA_036846305.1. Classification (GTDB taxonomy): domain Archaea; phylum Thermoplasmatota; class Poseidoniia; order Poseidoniales; family Poseidoniaceae; genus MGIIa-L1. Next base: position 28,501 of record DAIUCF010000013.1, read on the forward strand.
AGCCGGTTCAACCATGACGCTACTAAACGGTGGTGGTCTTTGAGTTCTTGGTCGCTTGAAGATGAACGAATTATCGGTCGGTGAAATGATGAACTGAAACTCCTTCGGAGTGACATGAGCGCACCGCAATCCGATGTCTTGTCCATCGAAATATATCCCGTAAGTGAAGAAAAAGACGCTGGCTCCATCGCCTGGGTGACCATCAATCGACCGGATAAATTGAATGCGTTAAATGCAGATGTAATGTCAAGTCTCAAAGCGATGGTCGCGTGGGTTGAATCCACTGATTCAGTACGAGTGGTTGTCATCACAGGAGCGCAACCAAATCCAGCACCGGAAGGTAAGCGAGCTAAACCGAATGCCTTTGTCGCGGGCGCAGACATCACCGAGTTTGTCGGTAAGCGTAGTGACGACATCCGCGTAATGTTTGCCAACAATGCTGTTGAGGCATTATGGAATCTCAGTAAGCCAACCATCGCAATGGTTGATGGGTTTGCACTTGGCGGTGGTTGTGAGGTTGCGTGTTCATGTGATGTTCGAATTGCCAGCGACCGTTCTCGATTTGGTACGCCAGAAATAAATCTTGGACTCATTCCAGGTTACGGAGCTACTCAACGATTGGTTCAACTCATTGGTTTAGGTAAAACCATGGAGATGATTATGACTGGAGACATGATTGATTCGAACGAAGCACACAGAATTGGTTTGGCTAATCATGTATGCACTCCGGAAGAACTTCATTCCTTTACCTTGGCAATGGCACAAACGATCGGTAGTAAATCGTCTCACACACTTCGGGTCGGTAAGGCAACAATTCGTGCTGCTTTAGAAACAGGACTGACCGAAGGCGTAGCCATTGAGGCAGAGGCTTTCGCTGGACTGTTTGATTCCAAGGACAAAGAGATTGGCGTCAACGCCTTCCTCAATCGAACATCACCCGAATGGGAACATCAGTAATCGTGGTGGCTGATGCCCCTCTTTTTTCTTTGTCAACCGATCTAACGGTTCCTGTAACCGTTCTCACGAGCAAAATCGAGAAAATGAGGCATGTGCTTAGCATTCTTTCGAACAAATGCGCGTGGAAGGACACCTTCCCAGCGGCCACGCAGTTCGTTCCATACGCGATCACAAACAGTCGACTGCAGTTCGCGCAGTAGCCGCAAGTTTGTAACTTTTTGAGCAGCCTCGTTTGCACAGCACGGTCCGTCATCCTTCGCTTCCTCAGCAACCTTTCGTTCTTGCTCAAGTCGCTTAGCAGCAACCCATTGCATACGCACGCTCTCTGCATGCTCGCTGTTGGCTTTCGCTGGAGCCTTGTTGTTCCTGCGCTCGCTGGACTTACGTCCAGTTCTTCGGTTCTTCCCGTTGTGGTGGGGCTTAATATGTCGGTTCGTTCTCATAATTTTTCTCTCCAATTTGTTTATGGCTTTGCCATGGC
>DAIUCF010000013.1:30038-35809 GCA_036846305.1 Candidatus Poseidoniaceae archaeon
CCATGGCATTACCGATAAACGTCTTAGGAGCGATTAACCGAACATTTTTCACCTTTGATTTCAGCTCTCTGAGCCTACATTTTCATTATGTGCCTACACTATTTTAAGGGCTTGAGGGATGTCCCCTTTTGAGCCATTTTCGGCCTATCAAAGTTGGAATTATTGAGAGTTGAGAAGTATAAACTTTCGAATTCTTAATGCGAATGATTGAGGCAACCGCCCTAGAAGCCCACAATAAGTTCCCAAGCAATGGCAAAGATGGCGACATCAGCACATGCGTGAGCAACCCATGCCACCCATATGCTTCGATATTCAAGATATAGCCAAGAAAAGATTGAGCCGCCAACAAAGACACCTATCGAAGCGATGATTGCCCCTAGTGGGTCGAGGAAAAACACCAAGGCAATGGAGTGGTGGATGGTGAAGATACCTGAAGAGACGAATATTGCTCGCCATTTGCCATTCACAAACTGCTCAATTTTGGAAGTGATGAACCATCGGAAAACATACTCTTCAAGTACCGAATTGATGAATACCCAAAACACGATTGCTGCGGCTAACTTCCATGGAACCGTTAAGCCAACAGGATACAGAATTGATTTCAAAGCATCAGGCTGTAGCATCTGTTCACCAAGCAGATAGTATGCCGCCCAAATAGTAACAATCATGCCAACTCCAAGTAGAAGCGACATCCCCCATCCACCTTTTTCAGCTGGTGACCATGAGAAAGGCTGTTTCTCGATTTGTAGATGCCAAAAACCGGGAAGACCAAACACCCACGCCTTGGTGAACACAAAGACAATGATGGCCCAAATCCCTGCTTTGAATACGAAACCTGTCGTTACAGAAATTGTCGGTGCGATGCTGACCAGTACTAAGCCAAGTATGGCCAGATTACGATTCTGTGGGTTTGAATCGCGATTGACTGGGCTCATCGTCGTCATTCAACTCATTTGTAACTCAATGTGTCTCCACTTGAATGTTGACCCGTATTCAATCTGATTCGTTTATTTCTTCACGAAGTAGAGCAAGTGCATTACTTGCATCCGGCATTGGGAGAGGTGGTAGGGCAAGAGGTTCACCATCCGTCGGAATGAGTGGAGGTAGTGGGAGGCCGTTGGGTCCAACCAGCGGAGGCAATGCAGGCTCAGGTTTCTTTGTGACCTGTTGGAATCCGTCGTCGAGTGGAGTTCGGAGTTTGAGAATTCGTGAATCATCAATCCGAATGAAAGTTGCCCCATAGACGTGACCTGGCGTGGGATTGAGAGGTGAATCAAGTACAGCGTGTCCGTGACCTGGGGTTTGTAAGAGCTTCACCAAGTCTTCACCCGCAGTTTGTTCCTCCCACATACGTGCAGTGGATGCACGAATATCGGCAAGTTGACCGCGTCTGCGCAATTCGATTCTCTTTCGAATTTCATCGTGCTTGATTTTACGCTTGTTGATCGACATTGCAATATCTGCGTTTTCAACAGATTCAGGACTCACTTCAACAACGAATTCATCGGCTACATGTACATCTTCTATGGTAACTTCGACGAGTTCTTCACCGTCGAGTTCTGCTTCATCGAGTTGTGCAACCAACATCTCTTCTTGTACGGCTTGAGCAGACTGAATTTTGGCGAGTTTTCTCTCACGAAGGGTGGCGCCGTCAAGAGAGTCTTCTGTGACCGGTTCAGGAATGTCAACACCGTTGGATTCTTCTTCAACAACTTCGCTTACCTCTGCCGGTGTTGGGTTGGATATTGCTTGTGGTCTTCGTGCGGTTTGTTTTGGAGTTCCCATGGAAATCCACATCAAAGATAAAACTAGGATTGTTGCAATACACATCCATTTGAACGTATTCGTAATAGCCGGGTTTCCGGCGTTAAATAAGTAAAACACAGCAACGCATAGAGCACCAATACCTATGACAGAGCGTGCGAATCCCATGTCCCTCACATCAGTCCAGTTGGTTGTAACTTATCATGCTGATGGCAATTGCCGCAGTAAGTCATCCAATGCCCTACTTCGGTGGCTGTAGGCTTGTTTCTCATCCATTGAAATCGCTCCGAATGTCTTGCCATGAGTACTTTTCTCACCGTATTGACCGGGGGGAAGCGGCTCTCCTGTATCGTCCAAATCCGAGGGGGTGAAAATAGGGTCAAATCCAAAACCTTCTCCTTCACTACTTTGCAAGGCAATCCATCCTGGGCAACAACCGTTTCCGTACAATATTTCACCGTTCATCCACAGAGCAGCGACTGCTTGGAATTCTGCAGAACGAAGTTGAGCAGATTGGACGGTGTCTTCACTGTTGAGGTGCTCAAGTAATCGTAAGATGCCACCGCATCCTAAGGTTTTCAAGACATATGACGAATACACTCCTGGGAAACCGTTCAATGCGTCGACAAACAGCCCCGCATCCTCGACTAAAATCATGTCCTGAGTGTTCTCACCGTCTGGAAGGTGTTTCAATGCTTGAGCTATTTTTGATTGGGCTACCTCTTCTAATGTGTCAACCTGAGGTTCAACAATTTCCCCCTCATCAATACTCAGGTGCTTGACTGAGTAACCGAGCGGCTCGAGGTGGTTGCTTGCCTCTTTCAATTTTCCAATATTTCCAGTGAGAAACCAGATGGTCCGAGTCATAGCGCGGGTAGGTGTTCTGCATATTGAGGTATAGGTGCAAAAACATATCCTCGTATGAAATATCTCGCGAGGCTTCAAAGGTAGTCCCACCAAGCACGCATCATGCTACAACAGATTGGGATTGTTGCTCTAGGGGGGGCACTTGGCGCAACACTTCGCTATGCTGCCAGTGAATTAATCAGCACCGAATCGTTTCCTTATGCGACCCTTTCGGTCAATATCATTGGTTCGTTTTTACTCGGAATCGTTGCCGTAGCACTCGCTCAGAATATGCTTTCCACAAACATTGCTTTGTTGCTTGGAACAGGCGTTTTAGGGGCATTCACAACCATGTCGACATTCTCAGTTGAAACGATTGAAATGTTTGATCAAGGACAGGGCAGTTCAGCAGTCCTGTACATCGCTCTTACTATGCTGCTTTGTCCACTTATGGCTCTAATCGGATGGAAACTTGCAGAGTCGGCATTCGTGTAATGAAGTGCCTTTATGTAGGACTCCATTCTTCATTGACATGAGGAAAGACGCCAACAATAGTTTCGTTATCCCTAAGAGTTGATAGAATGACTGAACACAATCTCATTGAGACATTGAATGAAGCCCTTGGATGGGAATTACGAGCCGCAAATATGTATGCTCACTACGCAGCAAACATTCGCGGCATTCATCGGCTACAATTGTCTCCGATGTTTACGACCGAGGCAAATGAATCGACCATGCACGCAGACATTGTGCGAAAAGCAATCGTTAAACTTGGTGGAATTCCCGTCACTGAAAGGAACTCTCATCCCATTATTCACACCACACTTTACGATGAAATGCTGGTTCATTCACTTGAAACAGAGACCAAGGCCGCTGCAGTATACGGCTCTATTATGATTGAAATCGAGTCAATTGGTGACCAAGAGATGTACGATGCCATCGAGCAAATATATCTTGCAGAGTTGCGAAGTTTGGAAGAATTACGACTTCTCATGGAATAATCATCCATGGTATCGAACTCTTGACCGAACATCATCAAGACGTTTCAACACTTCACCTGCGGTTGGAACCGCACCACCCGATTGTTCGGGAGGCGGTCCTAGAGATGTCTCTTCTGATGAATATCCTTCAAGCAAGGTGTCAATGGCGCCAGGATGTTCGGGATGAGATGCTCCAAGAATTTCATCAATGACATGAAGGTCAATTCCAAACCGTTCGACTTCATAATCAATTGCAGCCAATCCAAAATCAATCAATGCAGGATTACCTTGTTTGTCAATAATGATGTTGTTGGTTGAAAGGTCTCCATGGGTAATCGCTTCTCTGTGCAACCTTCGGATTAAAGCGCCGGTGTTTCGAAGTGCTGTTATCCGAAGCGATTCAGGCACCTTCGAATCACGCAGCAGTTCTATGAGCGGAACTCCTGGCATTTTCTGTAAAATAATTCGTCCAAATTCTGGATCAAGGTCGAGTACCGCCGGGACATTAACACCTGAGCGTTTAAGCCGAATTAACAGACGAGATTCACTCATCATTCTTCGGTATCCTAGACGGTGGTCAAGGTCCGGATGACGCCATTTCCGAGGTCTTCGTAACTTGCGAACTGCATCTCGTCCCATCCACGTCCCAGACCAAACTTCAGCTTCTGCACCAAGGTGCAGTCGCTCCGATGGTACAAAGGCCATGATGAGGGCTTTAGGTCCATATTTATCAACGCTTCACCAAAGGTTTGTTTCAAAAGGGGCGACATCGTCCCAGTGTTGAGCCACGATGACCGTTTCGCTTCCAATGTGTTCCGTGGATTTCATGGACACCTCACTTTCGCCCGAAGAACAGGCCATTTCAGACCGAATTGGCGAACTTCGGGCTCAACTCGGGGATGATTTACTTATCTTGGGCCATCATTACCAACGAGACAGTATTGTCATGCATGCTGATTTCCTTGGAGATTCATTCATGCTGAGTCAAAAAGCAGCGGAATCGGATGCAAAGTACATCGTGTTCTGCGGAGTTCACTTCATGGCAGAATCTGCGGATATTCTCACCAGCGACGAACAAATTGTTGTTCTGCCAAACATGCGAGCAGGTTGTTCAATGGCAGATATGGCGACGCTTACTGAGGTTGAATCTGCGTGGGGCAACCTACTGGAACAGGCGGGACTTAACGATCCTATTGAGCGAGACGACCCAACCGCACCAGCAGGCCCGAACGACAGGTTTCTGGTACCTGTGACTTACATGAATAGCAGTGCGGATTTGAAGGATTTCGTGGGCCGACATGGTGGAATCGTGTGTACTTCGAGCAACGCCCAAGGCATTCTTAATTGGGCCTTTGACAGAGCCGGACCCCACGGTGCAGTGCTGTTTTTCCCCGACCAACATCTTGGTAGGAATACCGGTCATGCCATGGGAATACCTCTCGATTTAATGCCGACATGGACCCCCGGAATTGGTGCAATGGGTGAACTCAACGGGAGCAGAATCATTCTTTGGCATGGTTTCTGCTCAGTTCACAAGCGATTTACACCATCTCAAATTGAAAACTTTAGGTCTCAGCATCCAGATGGCGTGGTAGTGGTTCATCCTGAATGTCCCATCGAGACGGTCGCTGCAAGCGATGCCAACGGTTCAACTCAATACATCCGTAACTTCGTAGCTCAGTTACCATCCGGCTCGCAAATAGCGATTGGAACAGAAATCAACATGGTTGCAAGACTCGCAGATGAGCATCCAGACAAACACATTGAATGTCTCGATGAAGAGATTTGCCCTTGCTCGACAATGTACATGATTCACCCCGCGTACCTCATGGACGTCCTTGAAAGAATCGTTGATGGCGAGATGCCAAATCAAATTAAGGTTCCAAAGCAGATACAAGAAGGTTCTCTGATGGCGCTGGAACGAATGCTGAGTATCAAGAAATGATTATTCTTCTTCGCTCGATTTTCGAGTTTGACGCAGTTCCGACTGTTTTTGGACCACGAATAAGAACACAAGGAGAACACCGATGATGATTCCAATTTGCAAAATGATGTTCGAGTACACCGTTAGTTCTGGAGTCCAAGAATGAATGTGGATGGTTGTTTCTCCATCTGCATCTTCTTCAAAATACACCAAATGGTTCTCTAATACATGTGGATTCCATTGGTGCAGTGCATCTG
>DAIUCF010000013.1:35819-41064 GCA_036846305.1 Candidatus Poseidoniaceae archaeon
GGGTATGATTGTTCGTAAGATTGACGAATTGAATTTCACCATCCATGTATTTGTTCAAAGGTTTGGTAGGGTCAAGGTGGTCGCGTATCGACCAAGCCAGTATTCCATCGTTCATCGAAGGGTCACTTACCGCATATTTTGCATCGCTAGCCAACCATTGCTGGTCGTTCGTGCGGTTATAGACGACCAAGCGGTCTGTTGCTGTGACGTTGACTGTTGCTGCTAGGAATTGGTCATCAAAAACAAAGTCGATAATCGTCGCATTATCCATGTCGACTGGAGTATTCCATTCAGCGAGAATTTCATCCTGTTCTTCAGGGGCAGAGGCATTGATGTCGTTGATGGTGATTGAACCTATTGAACCAATACGAGAAAATTGTATTTTTGTAGGTGAATTGTCCATCACCATGGCTAACTCCAATCCGTTAGAACGAACAAGTTCGATGTTTCCATTTTCAAAGCCAAGAGAAACATTGTTTCCATAGATGTCAAAAGCGCTTAAATTACCGTTTGACAACGTGATGATGTATTGAACTGTTCCAGCTCCTGTAAGCAAGATGTCGTCTGGACGTGGCATTGGTATATTCAGCACAGGGAGCGTGTTGTCAGTGAGGCCATTGAGATTGTACAAAACCAATTCCGATTGATTTGCTACGGCCAAATGTGAACCTGTGATGGTGTAAGGTGAATCCAATTCTATACTTCCGTTCATCAATTCCCAGTTGCTCGTTAAATCTGACAGGTCGTGAACAATAATCACTGGACCCGTTGAGCGGTTGTCAATGGTCGCCATCCAACTTCCATCTGTAGCAACACCTTGTGGTGCTTCAATTCCATCAGCAGGAAGCGATTGATCGCTCAAGTCCCAGGTGATTATTGAAAACATCAGTAAAAACACGACCAATGCCATGATTCCGGTTTCTCTACTTTCAGGGTTTAGGAATCGGCGAAAGAAGACAGATGTTCTTCGAGATACAATTGAATACGCTTTTCTTGGATTGGTGAGTAAAGTAACGAAACGGGCGTTCATTGTCCGTTCATCAAACAGCTTCCACCATCCATCAGATGTTTTATCAGCCGCTGAAACTGCTAAGGCTGCAATCAACATACCTCCAATGATATCCGAGAACCAGTGTATGCCCAGATAAATGATGGCAAATGCAGTAATGAGAATGTAAACAAAGACCATGCTGCGGTATTTGTTCCATCTTCTGTCTTCATCGAAACGAGTAAGACACAACCAAACAGCAAATGGGATTCCGATGTGAAGGGATGGCATTCCGTTTGTAAACGGATCAATTCTTCGGAACCAATCGCTAATTTCAGGAGTTAAATCATAGGCTAGCGTTTCCATTCCAGGGACATAGTCTCCAGTGACTCTTACATTGAAAAACAAGTAAAACGGAATTGCCAATATGTATACCCATGCGATACTCAAAGTCATTCTATCGGCAATCCAACGGTCATCAAAGAAGGCGAAATAGAATACTGAAACATAGCAGATGAACATGAAACCTGCCACATAAAAATGAGTAAGCGCCACAGTCAACCATTCTGCTTTGAACATCTCCTGGACTTCTAACACCAGACTCCCTTCAATTCCATAAACTAAAGGCGTCATGTCAAGGCCAGTATTGGCGATGAGTATCCGGTCCAATTGGTCAAGAAGGTCTTTTGAATTGTAAATAATAAACACAATTGCGATATGGGCCCAATAACGGCGAAAGAAGTCAACGAATGTGGGAAGAGTAATTTTCATCCAAGGAGGTTTGAACACTGGCAACAAGATGACTCCGAGTGAAAGAGCACTAATCAACCAAGTCAGATAGATGCCGTCCATTGCTTAACCTCAACCCTACGGGAATGGACGCAACACATGAAACCTCGCAGGTAAATATCACCCTAGGCTGTATTTGGCTCACCATGCTCCGTGGACATACGGTTTGCCATTGTCAGGGTCTCTACGATTTGCCAAATCCCAGATGCGTTCATACCGATAGATACCGCTCGAACATCCGTGTGTCCATTCAAAACCTAAAGCGTAATTTCCAACGGTACGAACGTTCGGCTTTTCATTAGGATGGGCCTCCACCTGACGACGCAATTTTTTACTATTTTCATCATCATTTCTCATTGGAGAACATTTTGCACAAGGGCAAGCATGACGTAAGTCGTCATAGGTGACTTCGAATTGTGATTGGTCCTCATATGTGATTTGAGCGTCGAGTTCTCTTCGCTCAAAACGGGTCATTTTCGGCATTCCGTCAGTCATGGATTTCACCATCAAATGATTTCAAGACCTGCTGATTCACCGTCAACAATCTGTTCTTGTAAAGCGGCGACAACTGCCTCAAATGCAATTGCTGAAGCACCTTCTGGTTCGCTCACGATTCGATGAACACCATCGTCTCCTCCACGAACAAAACCAGGGTCGAATGGAAGTGCTCCAAGGAAGGGCACTCCAAATTCTTCGGCAGTAAGTTTCCCTCCGCCTTCTTTGAAGATATCCAGAGTTACGCTGAATGCTCCATTTTCATCAGAGGTGGTTTTCGCGGTTTTTCCTGCGGGAGCAGCGATTTCAATATCTGTTCCGGGTGCAGCTTTTCCAGAAATAGTATAGCCACTCATATTTTCGACAACTCCCAATACAGGTACTTTGAGTGATTCAGAAAACGTAATCGATTTGCGACTGTCAAGGAGCGCAACATCTTGTGGAGTGGTCACAATGACCATTCCGTCAATATCTGGAAGTGATTGAGCAACCGTGAGAGGTTCGTCCGATGTACCAGGTGGGAAGTCGATAATGAGATAGTCAAGATTTCCCCATTCGACATCGCCGATGAATTGTTGGATTGCGCCTAATTTAATTGGTCCTCGCCAAACCACAGGTGTATCTTCATTGTCGAGTAGGAAAGCCATCGAGATGACTTTAACCCCTAAATGCCCTTGAGCAGGGTGGATTCGTCCAGATTCGACATGCAGTCGGCGACCATCGAGTCCCATCATCTTCGGTACATTTGGCCCGGTGATATCGATGTCAAGAATGCCTACTGAAAGTCCTTTTTGCGCCAAAGAGAGAGCCAGGCCAGTAGAGACTGTCGATTTACCAACACCACCTTTGCCCGATAAAACCATCACCTTATGCTTGATGTTCTTACTGATTTCCTGCATGGTCATCTTGCGCTTCATTTGCGCATATGCTTGTTCCATTTTCTTCTGCTCTTGAGGAGAAGGATCTGATGATTGGCTTGCATCTTTTGGGTCGTGCGTGGATACTGGAGAATCCGCCATGTACATTACACTGGGCGAATGTACTTCAACCCATCCTCACTCTCCATTTCGCAATACGAGAGTTCGATGAACGGTGTGGACTACTGCAGCAATGCTGAGAAAAGTGATTGTACGCCAAACCTCGAACGATTGTTCAGCATATGCCCATGATAATCCAACGGAAAGGGCTAGACTGAATACGAATCCAACAGTGATTGAACGTAATTTTTGCTCAGTCTCTTGGAATTGTCCAATGATTTGAATGCAAAAACCTACCGAGAACGTCATCACAGTGATGAGGGCAGCAACAATCTTGAACCCTAGATTGTAGTTCATTGCAGCCGTGAAAATATGGGATGCAAACAGGATTGCGTACAGAATGGCAACAATGACTGTGGCCTGTGTTACAGTTCGTGTCTTGCTTTCCACACTGTCCCCTACAATTCGGCTGCTTTAGGTTGTTGCTTCTCCGAGAATGAATAAATACAATCGATTCTATCAATGTACATGCGTCTCTTGTTCGTGTGTGTTGGTAATTCCTGTCGTTCTCAGATGGCAGAGGGTATTGCCCGCTCGCTGGGTTATTCTGCGGATTCTGCTGGAACACACCCCGCACAGCAAATCGCCAGTAATGCGGTTAAGGTGCTTCAAAGCAAAGGAATTTCCACTACGGGAATGGTCCCAAAAAACGTCGATGCGTTTTCAGCAGATGATTACGATATGGTGATTTCAATGGGGTGTGGTGTTCATTGTCCACTCATGCCTATCGACCAAGATTGGGCCCTTGAGGACCCAGTTGGCCAACCGCTGTCTGTTTACGAGGCAACTGCTAGAGAAATTGAACTGCGCTTAGATGCACTTGACTTTAAACAGTCATGAACCTTATCAACTAAACCAAGAATGCCGACCCCAGTGGTTTCGAGGCACCGGTTTTCCAGTTTCATTGTAGTAACGAAAACCGTTCAGAACCGACTTTAGATAGGTTTTCAATTTAGGCTGAATGTAAAACCTGAACGGTAGGTATGAGATGATTTTACTCAAATTCGTCAGTAAATACGGGTAAACGGTAATCGTAAGGCTAGATTTATCATCTCCAAGTTCCTTAATTTCCCATACCACATAGGATTGCGGGCCGCCCTCTTTACCGATGATGAGATCGTATCCATCACCTTCTTTCCAAGTCAGAAATTGCCGGATGTAGGTCATGCCGTTGAGGTAAATCAACCGGTCTTGACGTGAATTCTTGTCCCACGAAATGGCCTTGTTACTGCGACAAAATGGATGGCACTCGTTGAGGTTATCAACACGGCTAATCATCCTCCAAAGCTCAGTTTTACCGACTGGATAATCCAGAGTAAAATTGACGCACATACGATTGCGATAATCGGGAATGTGTTCAACCATATTTTTGCCATTCAGCGCCGGTCCACCAGTAGGTGTTGCCATCGTCCATTGCCCTCCAGGTGTATCCTGCCTCATCGGTCCATTGTCGCAAAACGGTTGGTTCAGCAACTACAGGTTGCGGAATTACTTCTACGGTTTGCACCGGTTGAACTTGTGCAACCTGTTGTACAGGTTGCGCCTGCTGGGTAGTTTGAGCGCCATAGGCTGCAGTTGCCGCTTGTTGAGCGTATTGGGTTTGTTGAGCCGGCTGCGATGCAAATGATGTTGCATCTACTGTCTGTAGTTGATTGAGGATTCCTCCCTGTGTGAAATCTTTCGAGGATTCCTCACCCGCATCACTTCGACTGCGCATGAACAGAACTGCTCCTGCACCGCCTCCAATGATTAGCAGCAGTACGATAACAATCCATAGAACTCCGCTTGAGTCATCAGACTCACCTTTTGCGCTGTCTTCAGAATCCGTTGAGTCTGCAATATCTTCTGTTGGCGGCAACAGAACCTTGTCAATCACATGAATGACTCCGTTTGCCGTCAGCACATCAGCTCCGGTGACAGTTGCGTTTCCGATACT
>DAIUCF010000014.1:0-36397 GCA_036846305.1 Candidatus Poseidoniaceae archaeon
CCGTCTTCCGAGGGGAGGTATGTTGGGTTTTGGTTCAAAGAACCGGTTCGTCCAGCGCGTGCAAGACGGGCACGCAAACGCAAAGCGGCAAATCCGTAGGGCTTGGACATATCCCGTACGGCATTGAAGGTGGCATCACGAGTCTCGCAATCATCGTTTTGCCAATTCATTCCCATCCCCTCCTGCACTCTCACCCACTCATTCGTGGTATTCTTCGCGTCGTATCGTTGAATCTTTGGCTACTGCCAAGAGATCATCGAGTTGTTTTGTCATTTCAGAACGAGCTTTTATGCTGCGTTCTATGTAGAGTGATAGCCCTTCTTGGGCTGCTATTTCGGGAGTAGTGCCTTGGAGTTCGTACAACTGGCCGAGAAGCATTTTGTCTCCATGTCCTATTGGGATTCGTATTGAGTCCATCCCAGGGAGGAGTGGCTGACCTTTGAGGAATTGTTGAATTGCCATTCGTATGACGTCTGAACGGCTTCTTGCACCATCAAGCCCTACTCTTGAATCAAGCATTGCGATTTCATCCTCAGTAATTCTGAGTGAGATGAGATTGCTAGGTGCTGCCATTCTGATTCCTCCGTAGAATGTGGGTATACGAGGGGGTATATGAATGTAGCGAAAATGATGACATTTTGTATTACAAATAATTACGGTGGCATATGGGCTACTGCTCGCTTGTTAAGATTTCACTGTCCTCATTTGCTGGTTTTTTGTCTTACAAGCGAATACACGATCTTTATCCAAATCAGGTAGAACATTCTAATATGTGCGGCCAATACTCAAATCATGCCTCTCGAACCATCCCGGGGACTCTATCTCTATCTGAGAACATTGAATATTGCAATGGACGACTCAATACTTACTGATGATGAGGCTAGTATCCTTCATGTTCTTGCAGTAGCTCTAGGAATACAGCCCAGTGATACTGCTCTCTGTCTTTCAGTCGTACGAGGCGAAGAAAGAAATCCATTTGATGATACTGAATTCGATTACGCAGGCCATCATCCTGGAGATGTTGCCACCTATCAAAGCGCACTCGTGGCAGCCCTAGATGATGAAGTCATATCTGAAGATGAATGGGCCATGCTCACTGCTCTAAGATCTATTGTAGGAATTCAGGAAGATCAACATGCAATGATTGAAGAGGCCATTCATGCCATGGCGGACATTGACTCAAACGGAATTCGTAGGCTAGAACGCCTGAAGCGATACCTCACAGTGTGCCCTTTCTAATCTGAGATGACCTCTTAAATCGCCGCATAAGGAGTGCTTTAGATGGCAATACTTAGAAAGGGTCTTTCTTTGGGACCAATCAACACATAATATCCGGTGCTAATATGAGTATAACTAAAAAAATCTACGAATCCGTGGTCGCTCGAGACCCAAGCCAACCTGAATTCCACCAAGCGGTGTGGGAAGTACTCGAATCACTTGAGCCCGTTCTTGAAGCACAGCCAGAATACCGGTCTGTCGTTGAGCGAATTGTTGAACCTGACCGTCTCATTCATTTCCGAGTTCCTTGGGTTGATGATGCGGGTAATGTTCATGTTAATCGCGGCTTTAGAATTCAATTCAACGGAGCAATAGGCCCATACAAAGGCGGGCTAAGGTTCCACCCAAGTGTGAACGCATCCATTCTCAAGTTCCTTGCATTTGAGCAAATTTTCAAGAATTCATTGACCGGTCTTCCAATGGGCGGCGGAAAAGGTGGTTCAGACTTTAACCCCAAAGGTAAGTCCGACGAAGAAGTTATGCGCTTTTGTCAATCGTTCATGATGGAACTTTGGAGACACATTGGCCACAACTGCGACGTCCCTGCTGGTGACATTGGTGTGGGCGGTCGTGAAATAGGTTACATGTTTGGAATGTATAAGAAACTTCGAAACGAATTCCAAGCAGGGGTTCTTACTGGGAAGGGGCTTTCATACGGTGGCTCACTAATTCGACCAGAAGCAACTGGCTACGGTTTGGTTTACTTTGCTCGTGAAATGCTCGCTGCAAAAGGTAAGTCCTTTGAGGGCGCATCAGTTTCTATTTCTGGCTCGGGTAACGTCGCTCAGTTCGCTTGTGAGAAGGTATTGGACCTAGGTGGAAAGCCAGTTACAATGTCTGACTCTAGCGGATTCATCCATGACCCAGAGGGCATCGACCGGGCGAAATTAGCTTGGATAATGGATCTAAAGAATAACCGTCGAGGCCGAATATCTGAATACGCTGCTGAATTTAGTAGTGCAACCTTCACTCCATCTGCCCCTGAACCGTCATCAAACGCTCTTTGGGGCGTGAATGTCGATGTTGCCCTCCCATGTGCAACACAGAACGAAGTGAATGGTGCAGAAGCACAAATGCTTGTTGACAACAATGTCATTGCGGTTGCAGAAGGTGCAAACATGCCATGCACTCCCGAAGCAGTTGAAGTGTTCCAAAAGAATGGAATAATGTTCGCTCCAGGTAAAGCAAGTAATGCTGGCGGTGTAGCTACATCAGGTCTTGAGATGTCGCAAAACTCTCTACGCATGGGTTGGACACGCGAAGAAGTCGATCAAAAACTCGACAACATCATGGTTAACATCCACAAGAATGCGGCTGAAACAGCAGAGAAATACGGACGACCCGGAGATTACGTCTTTGGTGCCAATGTTGCAGGTTTCTTGAAAATCGCAGAAGCAATGATTGCTCAAGGCGTTGTTTGATTACCGAATTCGCTAGCAGTAAGTATCGTAGTATCTATTAGGCTCCGTCGATAGGTTGTGGCATGCCTCGGCTTGAAGTTGGCAATGATGCCCCTGTGATTGAATTGCCTGCCGTGGATGGGTCCACATTTGATCTTTCGAGCTATAAGGGAAAAAGAGTCATCTTGACCTTTTTTCGTTTTGATTCTTGTCCTTTCTGCAATTTAAGAGTCCACCGGATTGTCAAGCGTTGGAATGAATTTCCAGAAGATACCGTGATGGTTGGGATTTTCGATGCGAAGATTGACAAACTCAAAAAACGAATGGCGAAGCACAAAGTGCCTTTTACGCTCGTGGCTGATGAAACATACGAACACTTCCTCAACAACGGCGTACAGAAATCCTTTTTCAGAGTCATGTTGGCCCCTCTTAAAGCTCCAATTACCTTTTTGGAAACACTGTTTCGTGGATATGTCCCAATGACGCTGTCGATCTCCAAACTATCGACTCTGCCAGTCGACGTATTGATTGATGAAAACGGAAAGATTGTCGAAGCCCACTACTGCAAGGATACCGTTGACCATTTGCCGATTGAACGGCTTGTTGAATTCGCTCAAGGTGCTTGAATTCCTTTGTTAGGAATCCTGCTCAATTGGACACCTTACTAGAGCGACGCACATAGCCACAAGTGCCAAAATGGCTTCGAATCCTGGGACAACGGCATTAATAATTCCTCGCTCGTTGTTCATTGTAACATCAACATTCGTTTCAATTATAGTCCAGTTGTTGTTGCAGGTGGAACAGTACCCCTGTTGGAAATCACTTATCACACGCGTTTCCTGAGTAAACACCAGATTGTAGTCTCCGTTTGAATTTGTAGGCCAGCACGAAGTATTATCCATATTGCCGGCAAAAGAAAGAGTTCGTGTAAAACTTTCACCAACATCCAGAAACCATCTCACATTGACATTCGCCTCAGGGTAATCGGCATCTTTAGCAAACAGTTCTTCATCACAATTATCTGAAACAGGCGTCGATAACTCACACTGAGTCCCCCCGCCATTGATCTCTTGTCGTTTTGTTTCATCACAAACTGGTGTTGCAAATGACCTCGAATTAAAAAGGATAAAATCCATTCCGTTGCCTGTGTTGGTAATGGTGTAACTCAATTGAATTTCATCTCCGTCAATTAATTCCACATCCTCATTAACTTGGTGTTCTTGTATTGTAAAACCTGCATATTGTAGAATTTTGATCATGAGGCTGGAAGTCACAGACTCATCGTCTGAGTAATCAAACCCTGCAGTTTTGGTGACTTTCGTTACCACTTTTAATTGTAAATTGCTCATCAACATTCCATCCTTTCCCTTCAGAGAAACCTCAAATATTTCCTCAGCCCCAGCTCCGACTTCAATCGAAGTGAGGTGTTGAGTCTCAACTAAATCTAATTCAGTCTCGATTGATAGCTCAATTGCATAATTTTCTCGATTTGCCACAGTGCATTCAACGCTACCCTCAGGGAGAATCGGGGTGTTTGGATCTACCTCAATTCGGGTACTGGTATGATCGCACATTAACGTATAATCTGGCGGAGGCGGTTGCGCCTGTGCAGCGACCATAGGCAAGGTGTTCAGCAACAGGAATACACATGTGAACACAACTGCGGCCTTGCTCATATGTGTGCGTTATTTACACCGGTTTATACTTCTTTAGCCGGCAAATATTCTCGTTCGAGAATTCCTTTGAACTTGTACCTAATCGTGCTGATATTCAATCCACTGACCGCTATCGGCATCGAAGTAGTGTAAAGAGCCATCCGGAGATTTCGACCATGAGACTCCGTTTTCCTCCCATTGTTGGTTTTGGTCTTGAATTTCGGGTAATTGTTTGCTGCCTTCAAAAGCCATGTTTGATTCAGTAGATGAGTCAAGATAATTCTGTTCTGCAAAAGGAGAACTTTCTACGGGAACCTGTTGATTCTTTCGAACGATGAGAAGAGCTGCAAGCCCGCAGACGGCCAGTAGAGCAACAATTGCGTATACTAATCCTGCACCGCCATCAGATGCCTCTTGTTCCGATTTTGTAGGGTCGTCAGGATAATAATCGTAAGTGTCTGAGATTCCATCGCCATCGGAATCTGTAGTCTCGTTCGGGTCAAGTGGGAAGTCATCTTCTGCATCGTTGACGTTATCCTGGTCTGTGTCCATCTGTGAAAGGGCGCATCCATCATCGAAAACGATTGAACTTGTTGGTGTTCGAGGGCATTTATCGTCGATATTTTTGACACCGTCTTCATCATCATCAAGTTGGTACTCAGAACAACCATCGACATCAACACTGTGTGATTCATCGGAATCAGGGCACAAATCCTTGTTGTCTTTAATCGAATCGTTATCTTGGTCAAGTTGAGAATCAGCACATCCTACCGTGTTCACTTGTTGTCCGGACGGAGTTGCTGGGCAATCATCAATGGTGTTGTCAATCATATCTTTGTCATCATCAAGTTGTACATCTGCGCATCCGACTGAATTGGTAATCATGCCAACTTCGGTATCAGGGCACTGGTCTACATCATTGTTGACTGCATCACTATCATCGTCACGTTGTGCATCTGCACACCCATTCGGGTCGACCTCAGTTCCAGAGGGGGACATTGAACAAATGTCATCGATGTCAGTAATTCCATCACCATCAGAATCACGCTGAGCAGATGAGCACCCAACGCCGTTGACTGGTACATCGGCAGTTGTCGACGGACATTCGTCAAGTTGGTCGTTAATTCCGTCATCATCTGAATCTCTTTGGGTTTCTGAGCATCCCGAGGCGTCAACTTCAGCCCCGAGTGGCGTGACTGGGCAAATATCAAACATGTCCATTACGCCATCGTTGTCGGCATCTTCCTGAGATCCTGAACATCCGGTTGAATCAACTGTTTCACCAGCAGGGGTCATCGGGCAGGCATCGAGATTGTTGGTGACTCCATCCAAATCGTCATCTTTCTGTTGCTCAGAACATCCATTTGAATCGACCACTTGCCCAGGTGGAGTATTGAGGCAAAGGTCAGAATTGTTGCCGTTTGAATTGTCACCATAACCATCGCCATCAGCGTCAAACCATTGTGTTGAATCGGTGGTAAAGCGGTCGGCATTGTTACCGTTTTGATTGTCTCCATATCCGTCTCCATCAGCGTCAAGCCATTGTGTGCCATCAGATGGGAATGCGTCAGAATTGTTCCCAGCCTGATTATCTCCATAGCCATCTCCATCTTGGTCAGACCATTGTGAACTGTCTACTGGGAATGCATCTCCGTTGTTTCCGGTAGGGTTGTCACCATATCCATCTCCGTCTTGGTCGTTCCATTGCGTTGAATCAGTAGGGAAACGGTCTGAAGAGTTGCCATTTGGATTATCACCGTATCCGTCACCGTCTTGGTCGGACCATTGTGTTCCGTCGGATGGGAACGCATCGCCATTGTTCCCAGATGAATTGTCACCGTATCCATCATTGTCAGTATCGTGCCACTGCGTTCCATCGTTTGGGAATTCATCTGCATAATTTCCACTGGCATTGTCACCGTAGCCATCACCATCTTGGTCAGACCATTGTGTTGCATCGTACGGGAACGCATCTGAAGCATTACCCCAAGAATTGTCTCCATAGCCGTCACCATCTTGGTCATCCCATTGAGTGTTGTCTAATGGGAATTGGTCAGGAGCATTTCCATTTGGATTATCACCATACCCATCTCCATCTAAATCAGAGTACTGGCTACTGTCCGAGGGGAATGCATCAATGAGGTCATTGTATCCATCACCATCTGAGTCTTTTTGGGAAAGTTCACAACCATTCGTATCTACTGCGGCACCAGCGGTGGTGTTTGCACACAGATCGTATTCATTTTGAACGCCATCATTATCGTCGTCGAATGTTAATGAAAAACAATCACTATCACCGATTAACTGGACATTTGCTGCGGAGTAAAGGTTGACTACGGCACAATAAATCCCGCTCATGTTGGGTGTGCTGTAGGCGTATGTTGGCATACTCATGTTTTGGGCAGTTGCAGTAAAACTGGTTAGAGTCGAGGTTGAAAAAGAAGCACCTGAGCTATCAGTGACTAAAATTTGGTATTTATATTGGTCGTTTACGACCAAATCGTTACCTTTGACACTGATGTCATTTGTTGCAGATGTGGTGCTTGTTGAGTACGTATCAATAAGCATGGTGGGAAGTTGAGGGACAAATTCTTCATCGTGGAATCCAACAAACCCATCGCCGTTCGAAAGATTAACCTGCGTATTGTTAAACGAAAGTAATGCTACAAAACCATGTTCGTTGAGTGTTGTCGGGCCTGTCCATGTGATTTGCCATGTTTTCGAACTTGATGCATTGGTTGTAAAGGTTACATTTGCTTGGTCGACCGCAGAGTGCGCTACAGCAGCGTCAACATCTGAAGAAACTGTAATATTGTTGTCAAACTCAACCAGGTCATATACAACCCACCACAAGTGATAGTCGGTATTCGAGGTAAGATTTGTAGCCAAAATGGTTCCAGTGGTAGATGACGTCACCTCTGTTTGAATCATTTCGATGTAAATGCAGTCAAATCCGCTGTTGTACGGGTTGCCTGATGAATCTTTGAGTTCAGAAACGACACAGAATTGTGATTCATAATCCATTCCCGATGCTAATGTGACGTTAACCATCATTGTAGTACCCGTAGCATTGAAACTTCCATTGAGACTTGTTCCCCAATACTCACTACCATTGTTGATTGACTGGTATGTGGTATAATTGTAGAGATACGTATCACCAACCGTTAGTCCAGAATATTCTAGTGTTGCATTTGTGATATTGTTCATCGTTACATCTACATTTTCAAACGATTGTCCTCCACCTGGGAGATTGGTTGTAATTGAAATAGCGTACACATTGGTGTCGCCTGAATATCCGAATACTTTGAGGTAAGTGGATTGGTTTATGGTTGAGGTATAACTCATCGATTCAATGCTACCGGTTCCTCCAGAACTGTCAATAAACGCGCCAGTGGAGCTTTCCCACCTTGTATCGATGTCACCGCTGGTTCCGATGAATGTTATGTTTGCGTAGTAGGACACGCCTGCTAACATATCAACCTCGAAGTAATCTTCATCGGTTGTGGTATGAATCGAAAGTCCGGTGCATGAAAGAGGTAAGATGGACGCTTGAGTAGCAGTCCCAGTCGTGTCGTTTGGTTCCAGAATATCGGAAACTAAAGTCCCGCTTCCGGTGCAATTTTGAGCCGAAGAACCACCTCCACCGGTACCGTTGCCGCCGGTTGAAGAAGTATTGTGGGTCCACAAATCAACAGAATAACTGCCGTATCCACTGTAACGGAGAATTTTGAGGTAGATTATTCCGCCGTGTGCAATTGAACTGCTGTTGGAGGTAACAACTTCGGGGTTATTGGCAATGGATGAGTCCATAACGGACATATTGGTATTGTACATCCAAAGTTCAAAATCAGGATAGTATATGCTACCATTTGGTGAAGTATATGTTGTGTTGTACGTCATTTGTACAGTCAAGTCTTCATTCGCATTAAGTTGTACTGCAAACCAGTCTTCATCGTCTCCAACATCTAATTCACCGTATAGACTGCCAGATGAATACGGGGCATTTCCGCTCAGATTCACAGTTGATGTATTCGAAATTGATGTTGAGTTGTCGGGTAGATCGCCGCCATAATTCATATCGTTTTGATTTGCACCAACTGCAGTTGCAGTAAACGATGTTAGGCTGACTGTAGTTAATATGAGCATAACTGCAATTGATAGACTTCGAACACGATGGACCTTGTTCAAAGAGAATACTCCGGACATATTTACAGCACGGTCTACTAGTTTAAGAGTCTACGGCCGGATTAGATTGCAGTTGGAGCAACATGGCCGTCACTTTTGTCTTCTGGTTTGCGAACTCTTGACCATACTCCTCCCATGAGTTCATCATGGTGAGAATCGCAGTAGTGAAATCTTCTGTATGCTTCTCGGAAAGAGTACGCTTTTTTACCCGTAGCAACCAAAAATCCCTCTGGAGATAATCGAGAAACAATCGTTCCTTCGCAGCCACACCCGGGAAAATCACAAACAGCAGGAGCGGCCATGGTTGCCACACATGCTAACAGGTCTTTAATGGTCGTATTCATCCAAGCCTAAAACTGCAATTCAATCATCTGACTCTTCGTTTTCTTGAACCGGTTCAATTACGACAAGAGGAATATTTGCCTCAATCGCCTGGCCTTCATGGCAATGAACTACAGTAACGGTTCCAGTGATTGGAGCCTGAATTTCATTTTGCATCTTCATTGCCTCCAAGATTAAAATCACTTGCCCTTCCTTGACATGGTCTCCTTCATTTACCTCAACAGTAACGACTTTACCGGGGATATTTGCTGAAACAGTACCCGACTTTTTCTTTTTGCCGCCTCCAGTTCTCTTTTTCTTGACGACCGGCGCTGCATCAGGAATTTCAATTTGAAATGTTTTTCCTTCGACCGTCGCTGACCAAGACTTACCTTCGCCTTCGATAACGACTTCAAATTCAACTCCATCGACAACTACTTTTCGGGTTTCAGACATTGTTTCACTTCCATGGTGAGCGACTTGCTCTTTGATGCATCAAAGACGATTGACCGGTGTTCATTCGGCGGTGGTCTTGTGACCATGCTAGTCCCGGTTGACGAGCGATTTGGCTCGGGTCATCACCGTTCTGGGACAGCATAGAAATTACTGCAGCAATTGCGGCCATTCGCAAAGTTGTCTCATCGGTTTCCGCCATTCTCTCACCTCAAAGCGGTATGTTTCCATGCTTGCGTGCAGGACGTAATTCTTCCTTGTCCATGAGCATTTCCAGTGCTCTGCAGAGTTTACTTCGGGTTTGATTTGGTTCAATGACATCGTCTAAGTATCCCAGAGCAGCAGCAGTATATGGGTTTGCAAATTTCTCGTTAAAGTCTTCTGTTAATCGTTGACGTTCTTGTTCAGAATTTCTTGAACTTGAAATCCTTTTACGATGGATTATTTCTACTGCTCCATCTGCCCCCATCACCGCAAGTTCACCAGTTGGCCAAGCTACATTGTAGTCTCCTCGAATGTGTTTCGAGGACATCACATCGTAGGCACCACCGTAGGCCTTACGAAGAATCACTGTAAGTTTGGGTACTGTCGCTTCAGCAAATGCGTAGAGTAGTTTTGCTCCGTGTCGAATGATTCCACCCCATTCTTGGTTTGTCCCGGGTAGGAACCCTGGCACATCTTCCAGAGTAACCAGTGGAATGTTAAACGCATCACAGAACCTCACAAAGCGAGCCGCTTTGTCACTTGCATCGATATCAAGACACCCTGCCAAAACCTTTGGTTGGTTTGCAACAACCCCCACAGTGTTACCGCCGAGGTGCCCAAATCCAACAACAATGTTCTGTGCCCAATCAGATTGAACTTCGAGGAATCCACCGTCATCAAGAATTTCAGTGATGACTTCCACAACGTCGTATGCCTTGGTGGCCTGGTCCGGCATGATGGAGTCCAAGGCATCACATGATCGGTCGATAGGGTCACTGGTTTTTTTGCTCGGTGGACGCTCAAGGTTGTTTTGGGGTAGTAAATCGCACAAATCTCTAGCCATTTGTATCGCAGCTTCATCATCAGGAACGGTAAAATGAGACACACCCGATTTTGTGCCGTGAGTGGATGCCCCTCCAAGGTCCTCAAAACTTACTTCTTCGTTTGTCACCGTCTTAATGACTTCTGGTCCCGTGATAAACATGTATGAGGATTCTTCAACCATGATGATGAAATCAGTAATTGCTGGAGAGTATACGGCTCCTCCAGCACACGGACCCATTATCACTGAGATTTGTGGAACAACTCCGGATGCACGAACATTTCGGAAAAATATCTCAGCATAACTGCCTAACGAAGCCACTCCTTCTTGGATACGGGCGCCACCAGAATCGTTTAATCCAATCACTGGCCTGCCAGTTTTGAGTGCCATATCAAGGACTTTACAAATCTTCAATCCGTGCATTTCTCCTAATGACCCTCCATATGCGGTGAAGTCTTGAGCAAAGGTGAACACTTGGCGTCCATTAATCGAGCCATGACCGGTTACAACACCGTCGCCTGGAATGATATCATTGTCCATTCCGAAGTCACGGCATCGATGTTCAACCAATGCATCAATCTCTTGAAAACTACCTTCGTCAAGAAGGACTTCAATGCGTTCTCGAGCCGTCATCTTTCCCTTTTTGTGTTGCCTATCAATACGTTCTTGACCGCCGCCAATTTCACTACGAGATTTTCTATTTCGTAAATCTTGGAGTCTTTCTTCAGTCGATGCCATAGGCTTACCCAGCACCTCTATCAAAAAGCCGCCTTTAGGGGTTGCCTTTGTCAAGAGTGGACAAAGTACTTTCATAGACGGTTTATTTGACCGCAATGTGTCATGACTTGTCTAATGAATTGAATGTGAGATTTTGAGGGGTGTGTTGATAGGGAGGCTCTCCCTCCAGGAACCATGAGCGAGCCGTGGCGCATTGTCGTTGCCAAACCGGGTTTGGATGGCCACGATCGAGGTGCTAAAGTTGTTGCTCGCGCATTACGTGACGCCGGAAATGAAGTGATCTATACCGGATTACGAAGAAGTGCACAACAGATTGTCGATACGGTTCGAGACGAAGATGCCCGATTCCTTGGCCTTTCCTCGCTATCTGGTGCTCACCAACATTTGTTTCCTAAAGTATGTGATTTGTTGAGAGAGGAGGGGCTTAATGACGTCATTGTATTTGGCGGTGGCATTATTCCCGATGACGACAGAAGTGCGTTGTTCGCTTGTGGGATTCGAGCTATTTTCGGTCCTGGGACTCCGACTGCGGAGATTCTGGAATTCATTGAGCATGCTGCCCAAACCGAGAACTCCGGTGTGGGGCAAGACAGTTCATGGCATTGGAGCTCCTCTGCTTGAGGTGTAGGTATGACTCGAGATTTGGAAGATGCAAAAACCGGAAGTCGGCGTTCATTGGCACGAACTTTAACCGCCATAGAAAATCGTTCACTTTCAATTGAAGAGGCAGTTTCAGTTTTAGGCCCAGTTCCTCAGTCCCAATCCGATAATTGGCAGATTCTGGCTTTGACTGGAGCACCAGGGGTTGGTAAGTCATGCTTACTGGATGGTCTTCTCACTGTTTGGGCGAATCAGGGGCTTCGAATTGCGGTTCTGGCTGTTGATCCATCATCACCTCGAACTGGGGGGGCGCTTCTCGGTGATCGAGTACGGATGACGGTTGTTGACGATAAAAAACTCAACAAGCAGATTTATTTCCGCTCTGTAGCAACTCGAAAAGCGTCGGGAAGTGTTCCAGTTATTGTCGAAGATATGACCAAAGTTTTGCTTAGTTTAGGTTGGGAAAGAGTCGTTATTGAAACTGTTGGCGCTGGCCAATCCGAAGTTCGATGTGCTGCTTTAGCCGACCGAATTGTGGTTGTTGAGGGGCCCGCTCGTGGTGATGGAATACAAGCTGAAAAAGCCGGTCTGCTCGAATTAGCCGATGCCGTTCTCGTGAACAAATCAGACCTGCCGGGTGCAGAACTTCATGCAGATGAAATACGTGAGTCCTTTGAATTGGGCATCGGCGAATCACCACCAGTAATGCTCACATCAGCATTGAAGATGGATGGAATCGAAGAGGCTGCAAATACTATTCTCGACCTTTCTTCATCAGGTCGTTCGGTTCGGGCAAGATGGAGAGAACGCTTACTTGCTCGTCATGAGCGGCAAATCTTAGAATTTCCAAAACTCGATGATTTACTCGTTGATTTAGCGAAGGGTTCAATTCATTTGGATGAAGCGTTACGTCTCATAGGCGGATTTGACGATGAGTGAACAAGTAGAACTTACCAATCCAGTTGACTTATCTGTAGGTGGTATGGGTGGGCATATTTTCAGACGTGCCGTACACCTTGCAATGTCGTTTTTACCGTTAATTTATTTCGAGTGGGGTCAGTCAGTTTCTGAACAACTTGGACTTACTCTTCCACAATTTGTTTCGGTCGTTGTGTTCGTTCTTATCGGTGCTGAAGCTATACGATTGAAGTTTGGATTGACTGTTTACGGTCAGCGAGAATATGAATCAAAACAAATTTCCGCATTGGGATGGGGTGCTTTTGGAATCGGACTTGTATTTGTGATGGCTCCAACTGAGGAATACATTTGGCCGTTGATTCTCTCGCTTTCATTAGGCGACCCATTTCTCGGAGAGATGCGTCGTCTAGGACATGGGGCGCGAAATGTAGTCATCTTTTCTACAGTCTTCATCTTCTTGATTTGGGTTGGTTGTTGGTACTTCGTGAATACTCCATTTTGGCTGGCATTCTTGTTTGGTCCACTGTGTGTAGCATCCGAGTGGCCTCGTCTCCGATATATCGACGATAACGCCACTATGGTGTTGATTCCACTTGGAATGATTCTGTTGTTGGATCCGTTCCTACTCTTGCTGTAATTCAGAAGATTGAACCGATTGATTCCATATATTGAAAAGATGGTTATTGCTGGACAGGTTTAGTGAAGACCATGGCTGAAGAAACGAAAGGTTCCGAACCGCCGCAAATCGCTTACTTTGTTGTGTTTTCACTCGCCATCATTTTCTTGGCCATTTCGATGGTTCGTTACCCACTATGGGGTCTTTGAGGCCGTACAACTATTCAAGAGGGGCCTTTTGCAGGTGAACTTATGTGTGGTATTGGGGGCATGCTGGGTCATCCCGATTCTTCTATAGTTCACAGAATGAACTCTCTTCTCTCTCATCGTGGTCCAGATGGAAGCAAGGTGTGGAGTGATTCATGCATTTCACTTGGACATACTCGCCTTGCTATCGTCGATCTTGAGGGGAGCGACCAACCTTTATTTGGTCCGAAGAATGAAGTTCTCGTCGCAAACGGTGAAATATACAATTTCCGCCAAATTCGTGAAGCCAACTCGATGTATCACTGGGCGACACAAGGCGATTCTGAAGTACTCCTCTCACTACTCCACTCGGCCAAAAGCAAGGCACATGCACCACTTTCCGCAAAGCAACATTCGCAATGGATAAAGCAACTCAACGGCATGTATGCTTTCGCTTTGTGGGACGCTGATGCACGTCAACTTCTCTTAGCACGAGATCCAATGGGAATCAAGCCTCTGGTTCGTACCAACGTCAAGGGTTCCCTGTTGTTCGCCAGTGAATTCAAAGCCTTTCGAGCCCATGAATCATTCACGCCCGTTCTAGATGAGGGTGCACTTGTTGCTCGTATTGCTTGGGAATACCCGTTGGACGGGACAACTCTACTGAAAGATGTGGTTCAAGTTCGTCCAGGGACAGTAGAGGTGTGGAGTCTTGATGAACATGGTAATGCTTTTTTGCTGGATTCTTCAAATATTGAGAGACAAAAAATCAAGCCATCGAATACTTGGAATCCGGATGCGAACGCTGACGCATTACTCGAAAGTTTCGTCGAAGGTGTCTCTGAGCGTTTAATGGCTGACGTTCCAGTAGGTATCGTTCTTTCAGGAGGTCTTGATTCTTCCTTGGTTGCCGCTGTGGCACATGAGGCGGCTGAACGGGCTGAACAGCCTGTCCCAGCATGTTGGACCGTTGCAGAAAGTGAAGATAATCCGGATTGGATTGCGGCCGAACAGGTTGCTTCAACCTTTGACCTCGAGCATCATCAACATATACTCGATGCTGATGCTTTTGAAAAAACTCTTCCCCAATTATCCTGGCATGGCGAAGACCTTGATGTCACCGTACTCTTCTTCCAACCCCTATTCCAAAAGATGTCCAAACATGTCAAGGTTGGATTGTGCGGGCAAGGCGCAGATGAATTGCATGCTGGATATCCCCGTTATCGGAATCTAGCTCAGCATGCTGAATTGGTTGATTCACGTCTTAATGCGATGTCCCATCCGCTGGCTCGAAAAATCGAAAATGCAGACCTCCATGTTGGTGAGAAGTGGTATCGAAGGGACCACAGTGGCCATAGCCATACGAATTCACTACAGGAATTTCTTCAGTTCGAACTTGAACACGGTCAACTATCAAACTTCCAATTACGACTGGTTGACCGTCACTCGATGGCTCACTCTCTCGAGGTTCGAGTTCCCTTTTTGTCGCAATCTCACCGTCAAGAAAGCAATCGTTTACCCATGAAATGGAGATTGCCTTCGAATGGAGAAGAAAAAGCCGCACTTCGAGCCGCAGCGGCTAAAACCTCTCTACCCCGAAATATTGTTTCACGACCTAAATTACCCGCAGGTCGGGCCACATCTCCACGACTTATTGAAACACTGCTCAATGACTTGAAACCGTACTCGGATGCAGTAATCGAGAGACACCCCCTACTTTCTGGTGCTTTGAAAACCCAGCCTGAGATTGCACTGGGTTTAGGATTGTTTGAAGCAATCCACATCCATGGAGAAGGCTTAGACAAACCTTCAATATCCACTGTGGATTTGCTCTCGGTGGTGACAGGGTGACATTAGTTCATGATTTGACTGAGAAGCTTGAAAACAAGCGTCAAGAGATTACCGCTTGGATGAACATGAAGCGGGAACTTGTTCCAATACCGATTTACGGAAGCGTCGACATTCGAGATGCAGGTTGGAAGATTGGAGTTGTCGACGCCAATCACTTTCCAGCGGGTTTCAACAATGTTTCGGATGAAGATAAACCGGCATTGGCAAAATTACTTTCTCAACATATTCAACGTGAGTTCATAGATTGTTCTTGGGTTCACCTTTACCCAGAATCTCACACCCGTAACAAAGGGTACATCGAAAATATATCTGCACTGAAGGAACTTCTCATTCTTGGTGGATTCAAGTGCACAGTGGGCTCGATAGAATTCGAGGGAATTGGACACTTAATGGGTCTTTCTGGACCGTTGAAAATCGATCATTTAGAATCAAAAACTGTCGATGGAAAAGAAGTCTTAGTCATTGATGGACAATCTCCAGACCTTGTACTCCTGAATAACGACTTAACTGATGGATTAATCGACGGGATAGCAAACTTGGCTGTCTCTCCACCTCCTTCAATGGGCTGGCACAGACGACGAAAGTCACAACACTACCAGGTCTTGAAACAATACATTAACGAGATTTCAGAAATAATTGGTATCGATCCATGGTTCTTGTTAGCGGATTGGTTCGTTTCAAAAGATAAATGTCTAGACAAAGAGGCATGCAGAATCGAGCTTGCTGCAGAAGTCGATACCTTCTTACAATCATTAAAATTAAAGTATGAATCTTTAGGAATCGAAAGAAAACCAGTTGTTTTCATCAAAAATGATAGGGGAACCTACGGCTTAGGAATCATGGCAGTTCATAGCGGACAGCAATTGTTGGAACTTTCCAACAGGAAAATGAAGAAATTAATGTATTCGAAGGGTGGGGTTGATGTTGAGAATTTCCTCATTCAAGAAGGAATTCCTACTTCTCTAACAACTGAGGAAGGCGCACCAGTTGAACCGGTTGTGTATCTTGTAGATGGTCAGGCAGCCTCCTGGTTTTACCGTATTAATCCGAAGCGCTCAGATATTGAGAATTTGAACTCTCCAAGTGCTAAATTCGAATCGTTCGCTCAATCAGGCCGACGCTATGGTGAGCATGCATTTGGCTGGCACGCCCTTGTTGCAGAGTTATCGATGTTAGCAATGGGTCAAGAACTACTCTCCTACGGCAACGAAAATTAGACCGTTCTTGCTAAATGGTGAACCACATCCCAGTAACATGCACAGGTCGTTGGTTTACGCCACTACTATAATCGTTGGATTATGGTTTTCAGCGACATCGTGTAACGGTTTAATCGCCGACCAATATGCGGAATTACCCGTCAATATCTGGTGTTGGGGGCTGTTCGCTTGGTATTATCGTTCAGGAGTCCGAAAACAACGTATTGAAATGCTTACCGTTGTTGCAATTGCCACTCCTATGGAACTTTTTTTCAGTGAAATTTGGCTCATATATGAATATCAACGAGGGCTCATGCCACTGTTTGTTCCGGCCGGACATTATTTCTTGTTTGACCTTGGCAGGATCTGCGCTGAACATTTGAAGGAAAGTTGGTCATTGCCTTTGCTTGGACCTCTGGTGCCGCTGGTCGCCTATGGTGTTTGGAGTGGAGGAGATACTTCCGCAGTTTTCCTTCTTCTTCTTGTCCTAGCGTTTATCCACCGAGGACCACAACCTCGACTGTATGCCGCAATGGTTTGGGCGGCACTTGGCATGGAAATTTTAGGAACTTCTCTGGGTAACTGGACATGGGCGAGTGAGGTCCCTTGGACCGGCCTTACTGCTTGGAATCCACCGCTTTTGGTTGGGTCATTTTATTGCTTAGGCGACCTTCTGGTGAATCTAGCAGTCGTCAAGTTTGAAGGGAAAGACGGTTTGGAGGTTAGTGCATGACCTCTTCGGATGAGTTGCGAAAGCGAAGAGAAAAAGAGGCGGTACGCATTCGCACGTCACTTAACCGTCTTCGAGGTGAGCAGCGTGCTTCGCTCAAAGGTGGTGAGACTGCCGTTGCTTATGTCAAGGAGAGACTTTGTATTGGATGTGACCAATGCACCATTGTCTGTGATGATGATGCTATCGAGATGTACAAAGTTGCCATGGCAAGTCCTCTTATTCAAGTCGAATCGAACCAGAAGGCAAAAATTCTCAGAGATGATTGTACTGGATGCAGGCTTTGTGTCCTTGCATGTCCAACTGATGCCATTTCTATGATTGATCGTTGAGGTGAATACCATGTCGAAAAAAGATAAGCAAGATACAGCACAACGGTTCGGTGGAGAGTTTGGACCTTACAGAAAAGAGGGTACGCCAGGCGTATCTCTCTCGACATTCAAAACATTAGTTTGGACATCAAACATTGGGGGCATGTTGCTGGTAGTGATTGCCCTAGAAATGCTGTTTGTAAGACAGATGTTCGGATGGGGATTAACTTCACTCATCCTTGGCGTCGTCATTGCTTTGTTCCCATCAAATTATGAAATCGTTGGAATGGATGACGGCCAATCGCCGCCCCAAACCGAATAATCAAATTTGCATTTCTTCATTACACGATGGGCATTGAATTTTTCCGGAGTAATCTTTCGGTACTTTCAATGATTTCTTGCAACTTTGGCATTGAACTTTGACTTTTGTATCCTCAGTAGTGCTGGAAGAGTTGCCACCAATTTTTTCCAGTATGTTCTCAACTTGTTCAGGCCATCCATCTTTGAGTTGTGAAAGCATCAACGGTAGTGCGACAAAAATCATGCATGAGATTGAGCACATCAAAGAGGTCATAATCATCGAATCTCCCCATGCTACTGAAACCGGGTTTGGCTCATTGCCATGGAATACTACGCTAAGCAATCCCGAGACTGCTAATATGCCAAGTGTCATGTATGCTCCATTTCTATAGCCTTTAGCGAGAATCGCTCCTCCAATGATGAATCCAATTCCAATCAAAAAGGCGACGGGTGCAAGTAGCCATGAGGTCCCACCACCAATTCCAAAGGAGAATATAAAGGCCCAAAACAATCTGAAAAATGCGTAAATGATGACAAATGTTCCGATAGTGGATGCCGTGCTATCTTTTTGATTCATCTGAATGTACTGCTGTGGTTGTGCAAAACCTTGGACTTGTTGCGGAATTTGCTGCATTTGCGGCATTTGCTGCATTTGCGGCATTTGAACAGCCTGCGGCATAGAACTGACCGGCATTGGCACCGATTGTTCATCATGTTCCATCAATCGAATGATGACTTCATTTTTGTTTCCTGAAACACGGAGTCCTCTTTCACGGCAAAGAGTTTTCAGTTCTAATACCGTCATCCCGTTGTAGTCCATGAGACTCTGTAGGGCTTGAGCGTTGATATAAGTTATTCCGGTTTAGCCACTCAAGCCTCAACTTCTGTTCGTGAAGTCGATTCTGAGGTTGCCTTTGCCTTCTTTGCTTCAACTTGGCGAGCAAGGAACGAAACGACATCGAGAATTTCTATGTCTTCGTAACGCTCATCACCTTCAAACTTGAGGCACTCAAAGTGAGATACACACTTCGGACAGGACGTGAGCATAGTATCTGCTCCAGTTGCTCGAATTTCTTCCATACGTGTGACTCGAAGTGAACGAGCGTTTTCGTTGCAAGACATCATACTTGAAACGCCACAGCACATTGCGTCTTCGCCGTGATGCTCCATCTCGACGATTTCGACACCTTCGACACCGGCAATTAACTCACGAGGCTCTTCGTAGATACCCATTTGTCTTCCAAGCCGGCACGGGTCGTGATAAGTCACAGTGGTCTCTTCCTCAGCTTTCAGATTCATATCAAATCCATTCTCTATGAGGAATTCCGTGGTGTGCATTACTTTGACACCTTCTAATTCGTAGTCACGTGCAAAGGTTCGGAAACATTCTGCACAGGAGGAAACCAGAGTATCGATACCGGATTGTTCGATTTTCTTTTGGTTGTAAGCCTTGAGTTTCTCAAACACTTCGTCGAGTCCTTGCCACTTTTGATCGTGGCCACAGCACTTCAGGAAATCTCTGCCAAGGTAGGATACATCCATTTCCATCTCGTCAAAGAGAGTGAAAGCGGATGTCGTTGCGTCGCCAAGGTTCATTTCTCCCTCATTGACATGGGAGAACACCATCTCTTGGTCTAGGTAGTCAACGCACCCTGGGTAGTATCCAATATTCGAAGTCAGTGGGTAATCTTCTGTAGCAATAAAGTCTCCATCAGCAGCTTCCTCTGCCTCTGCAGCTAGAACCGCTTGCAGAACAGTGTGTGCGATTTCAGCTTGTGGTCCGCCAACGATGAGCGAACGTCGAATGTCGACATACGAGTCATAATCGACGAGTTGTGGGCAAGCGTTGGTACATGCAGTACACGTTAGACATGAATACAACGGAACACCATCGTCTTCGTTGTTCCATGTATTGTAGATGATGTTGAGTTTGTCTCCACCGTTAAACAATCGAACAGGACAAGCATCGTCACAAAGGTCACAACCGTAGCATTTGTTCATCTCAAACTCATAGCCTCGCCCCATTGAGCGCAACAAGACAAAGACCATTGCACCAAAGGTGAGACAGGGAATGAACATCGCGTAGGTCAATTTAGCATCGAGAGCCTTTGGATTTGTGTGGTATGTTGGGTTCTCGATGTATGCAAAGTTCGAACCACCAGCAGCCATATCCGCAGAGTTCGATAGATTTACGCTGGTGCCTGCAAGAGCTCCAGGAGCGTTCTCTCCCCAGACGAGTAGTGGTTGGAAGGTGGCGATGCTGAATGCCGTTTCGGTTTGAATACTGTTGTTAAGTGCAAGGGCGCCACTCGCCGTCACAGTGTACTCATAGGAGTATGTACCGACTGCAAGTTCAATCGTAGACCCTACGCAGTTTTCGAATGACTCGACTACTTTCCCGTTACTATCAGTTACGGTGAGAGTTGTCGATACCATACTGACCGTGCTGACATCGTTGATTTTACGTTCTGATGAGCGGTATTCACAGCCAAGGTCAGTGGTAAGCGTTTCAATCGATTCATGATGTCCATCTGGGAACAAAGATGCGTCTTCAGTCACCGTAAACGTACCAGAATCACTCCAACCGTTTCCACCAGCAAAAGTAGCTGAGCCTGAAGCAGCATTGATACCATTACTGGCATCTTGATGTCCATTGACATCATTGAAATCGATAATGATGTATCTCGCTGGTTGATATATCATCCAATCAAGCCAAGCAGTGGTTGGCACAGTTTCGCTTTCACTCCATCCGCGATCGTCAGTGAACTCATTTGTGGCATGAACATGAACATCGGTTGGTTGAGTGCGCATAGCCTCCAGTTCAGGATAGTAGTCGTGGGTCAGACCTTTGATTGTCAGCAAACCACCTTGGTCCCAGAATCCGTTGTCATATGTATCCCAAGTTGCAACTGTTCCAGCAGTTGATACGAGTAAAGTACCGATGAGAATTTGTTTGGCGTGACTTGGCTTGAATCCTGCACCCCAGGCTTTGACCAACATGCCTCGGCCGATAAAGTATAGACAAATCCATGCGAGTACCCCAGTCATCACCCAAGGTATGGAATTGAATGCTTCGGCAACCCAGGGTTCACGAACCCCACACAACAAGTCCCCATGACTATCAAGTTTACAATAATCTGACCTATTTTTACCGTAGAGTTCTAAGAAAATATTGATTGAGAATACCGAAATGAACCAAATGTGAGCGAGATAGACTGCACCAGCAGTAGCGAACCACGGGTCTTCAACAGGTCGCTTCTCTCGTCCTCCAAGGAATGGAGGTAGTGCAAGGATACTCACTGGGATTCCGGTTAGAGCAGCGCCCCACCATGCAGCGTTCCATGGGAATACAGGCTGACCAACAATTTCGCCAATGAATCCGGTCGGGACCGTGAATTGTGGCAGATATTCACCCCAACGAAGATATCCGTAGGAGAAAAGAACGTACCAGTCAGGGAACACGAAACCAGCTTGGGCATAGGGGTCTGCAGCCCCGTGCAATGGTGGAGGAATCAACCATGCATAGAATAAGAGTACTGCCGCCATAAAGGAAAGCAATATCGAGTCACGCAGTACCTCATGTGGCCAAAATCCATGACCTGTTCTGGTACGCTTTCGCTTTCCAGCAACTTCCTGCAATTGTTCTTTCTCCTCCATATAAGATGAAGCAACGCGTCCGAAATTTTCGATTAGTCCCATGTTTTACCCTCCTCTAAGATCAATGTGGTTCTGCAATGCCTTGTACCCAGACAATGAACAAATGAATGATAATCAGTGTTGTCACAATTACCGGCAGAATGAACACGTGAATGAAATACATCCGAGTTACAGTTCGAGATGTAAGGGATGAGCCACTGAACAACAAGGTCGCAATGTATTTTCCAACCAGCGGACTTGAATTTGCTAAGTTAATTCCAATAACTGCTGCTCCATATGCCAGTGAGTCCCAAGGCAAGAGATATCCAGAGTACCCAAAGACGATAGTAAGCGCCATTAGCGCTACACCAATGAGCCAATTCAGTTCACGAGGATTTCGGTATGCGCCGGTAAAGTAAACACGGCACATGTGCAAGAATACACTGGCAACCATGAAGTGAGTACACCAGTGGTGAACTGCACGAATGATGTATCCGAAGGGAAGTTCAGTCATGATGAACTGCATACTGGCATAAGCTGGAGAAGGGTCACCTTCCCCACCGGGGACATAGTAGATTCCCAGAACAGTTCCGGTAACAACCAATATGATAAACGAAAGGAATGAGATGCCTCCCAGACAGTACAGTGGATACCAGTACCAAATGATTCTCAATTTGTACTTCTCTGCGTGGGAAAGTGGCATTTGGCGGTGCATATTGTAGTAGGCGCCTTTGGACATGTTCCAGTAGTCTTGAAGTCGGAATCTTGTATCGAGCCAAGAGAATATCCAGAGGAAAAGACGTTCTGCAAAGCCCATTTTTCCGGTGGACTCAACCGCTCGAAGGATTTCTCTTCGAGGAGTATCGCTACTTTCTTGTCGCAGAGTTAATGCAACAAGAACAACGATGAAAGCGATGAAAAACCATAGTACCCAAAACATTGTTGTCATTGTTTACACCTCAGTCGCAATATGTGTACCAGTCGAGGTAGTCTACGATGCCCTCGATGACATCGCCGTTCATTTGAATCGGGATGATTGGCAAGCCTACAGGAGCAGGTCCACCTGCTTTCCGAATTCCTGCGTATTTGAAAGTCGAGCCGTTTGCACGGTTTCGGTTTGTGTTCATCTCAAGAACAGTGGGGTCAAATCTTGATGAGTGGCAAATACAGAACAATTTGGTTCCGCCATCGTCACCGCCTCCAGGAGTCCAAGAGTCATCGGTGAAAGAGTTCGAAACAAGTTGCCAGCCTGGAATGCAGCACAAGTGTGTGCAACGGCCAAAAATCATAACCAGGTTATCGGATGGGAGGAGGCGTGGGTCAAGGTCGCTTAAATCTTCGAAGTGACCAATTGTTTTACCGGTTTCATCGACTCCTTCAGTGAATTGGAATCGTGCTTTACCGTTTGATGTTGGTGTGTTGGCATATTGGCTGTGGGTGACGTAGGTGACGACGACTGGTACTCCGTTCCAGATTCCGGCAGCACCAGATGTACCAGTGTTTGATTTTGCTGCTTCATCGACAAAGTCTTGACGGGTCATAAGTTGTTCATGCTTGGCGCCGTACCATGCTTCGTCTTCACGACCTTTAGCCCAAAACTTCACACTGAGTTCACCTTCATTAGTGCCGCCAGGAGGGAGTAGAATCGATGCAAAACCAAGGACGCCGAGGGAGGCTGCTAATACTCCAGTTGCAGTGTTGAATCCATAGCGTAGGAACTGCCTACGGTTAATGGATGAAGAAGTAATCGAAGAAGCGTTTTCACCCGCACTTGGTGCTGGTTTGAGGTCGTATTCACGTGCCATGATAAATCACCACTTGTACTCCTTCCAGTCTTTTTGATGCTCTGGAATGAATTTATTCATTCCGTGTTTGACGATGATTGTGTCGGGCAAGACGAATTTCAAGTAAGCCATGCCCATCAAGCATAGAGTGACAAGCATCATTGCTAGGTGATAGGCGAGTTGTTGTTGATCCCAGCCTTTAGCAAGCCCATAAATCATCGAGAAGACCCAAAAGCACGACCAAAAGATACCCCAAACGAAGAATATCATGATGAGGTTTGAACCGCCAGAAGGAGCAAGAGAAGCACTCACTACAGTTCCTGATTCGGCGAGATTAAACACCCCGTGATCAATGGCAGACTGCATTTGTTCTTCAGTAAGTGATGCATCTTCAAGGGCGTCACGAGCGTCTTCGACACTCACTTTGCCACTGGCAACCTTTCGTAATAGTATCGTGATTGTGTCGTCCATCACTGGTCACCTCTGCGCATGAGTTTGTATCGGAGTCGAAGTTGGTTTGTTCGACCGGTGTAAGAAGTCGAGAAACTGTATCTCAGCATGATTCCTGCAAAAATGATGACCAAAATAACTGCGCCGAATCCGAGAAGTCCAAGCCAGTGCGCTCTCAATTCAGCACCCATGTGTTCTAAATCAACACCATGGTGTGAAGGTTCTGGAGGGCTCACATTCCCGTCTCCCGCAAAGAGAGTTCTTGTCCCGAGTGCCGTTGTTGCGTCACTTCCTTCTTGGAGTGTAAACAAAAGTTGATTCCACTTATCTTCCTGACCTCCTGCGTTATTGAGTTGGTCGCCATTCACTGCATTGCCGGTAATCCAGAAGTTGATTACACCACTGCCGGTTTCAGGTGCTTGCCAGGTGAGGGTCCACAATCTGTCTGCGTTAGCGGCGGAGTTTTCTGTGTGAGTTAATGTTGTCACATCATTGTCCCAGTTTTGCAAATTGTCACCGGCGAGTACGCCGTGAGTGACTCGCATTGCAAATCCGGCAGTATAAGTGCCTGTAGCGGCTGGACCGCCAATAATTTGAAGATTCATCGTGTAGGTTTCACCAGCGATCCATGCGAACGGAACATCGTCGAGAATGATTTGAACTGAATTGTCAGCAGCTTCGTTGTGGCAGAGGCAACCTTCCTTGGCAACGTCATCAATGGTTTCGCCCGCATTGTCTTGTGCCCCACCTACGCCGCTGTGTAACGATGTTGCAAAGCCGGGGACAAACAATAAAATCGCTAGAGCTAGAACCACTCCTGAGCGAATAGAAAGTGTGCTTCCGCGCATTGCGTCACCCTGTGAATAGACCCACATGCAAGTGCCCCTTAAACATTCCCAGCAAAAGTCATCGAAAACATCAACGCAGTCTCTCGTTTATAGCCGAAATTGATGGTTCTTAAACCGTTCGATTCTGATTTGCTAAAATACTCCCTTTTTGGGCTAATTTCATCGCTTTTAGGGCGAGAGTTCATCTACCTAGGCTGAGTGGGTAAACTGGGTTCTTTATGGCGGCGCATTTTGACAACACATACGAGCTGTCTTCTGAACAATTAGAGGAGTTAGACAGGGCAGAAGAAATGATGCTTCGCAACGATCTTGGTGCTGCCGAGCGACTCCTTCTTTCAATGTTGGAGTCGGACCAGGAATGTATTCCAGTTCTCTCCAATTTAGGGCACTTGTATGGCCGTCATCTTTCTGAGTTTGAGACTGCAGTTGAATATTATGACCGGGTCCTGCTCCTTGAGCCGGACAATGCGTGGGCTAGGGACGCTCGACGAAGATATCTGAGATATATCTGAGAACTTGGTACCTGCCAAAGTTCATTGAGGTTCGGTTCGGTGGACTATCATGGAAGCCTCAAACATCTTGATTACCGGCGTGGGCGGTATTGGGTGTTCGTGGGCCAAAGGAGCACATACTCGTTGCGACGGTTCCGCCGATTTATGTCTAGTTGACGCTGACGATTCGAGTTTTCAGGATTGTGACTCAGCCCATCTTTTGCGCCTTGGCCATGCTCTTGATTCGATGGGGTGTGCTGCTCTTCCTCCCTTGGCAGAACAACGCATGCGTGGCTACTCTAATTTGGCTCGAACGATCCTTGAACCCGTTGAACTGGTTTTGCTCCTCACCGGTTTAGGTGGCGGCACAGGAACGGGAGCCGCACATGAGTTCGCCCGCCAAGCACGTCAATCAGGCGCAATTGTAGTTGCTGTAGCCGCACTTCCATTTGATGTCCAAGAAACTCGAGCTGAAATTGCTGAAGAAGGTCTGCTCCGACTTGAGAAAATAGCCCATGTCACCGTACGACTT
The DNA here is from genome assembly GCA_036846305.1 of Candidatus Poseidoniaceae archaeon. Taxonomy (GTDB): domain Archaea; phylum Thermoplasmatota; class Poseidoniia; order Poseidoniales; family Poseidoniaceae; genus MGIIa-L1. Next base: position 25,506 of record DAIUCF010000014.1, read on the forward strand.
TCCCTTGAGCGATTAGCGCGACAGGCCCGTGAAAGAGGTAATGCTTGGCAAATGGGTGCCGAATGGGTTGAGGATTTGATTGAGGGTTTGGTCAGGACACTCATGAAAATGGGATTGATTAATCTTGATTTGATGGACTTGAGGGCAATTGTTGAGAAAGAGGGCGAGGCGACCCTGCTGGTCGGAACTGGACGTCCAGATGACCCAGAAGGTATTCTGCGGTCTGCAATGATGGCTCCTCTTGCTGAACTTGATGTCGGCGGTGCACAAGGGTGTTTAATCCAAGTCGAAGGTGGAATTGGTATGACCATAAGCCAGCTAGACGAAGTTGCCAATATGTTTACCGAAGCGCTTGACCCCAATGCGCAAGTCATCTTGGGTGCGCGGGTGAGTAAAGACCTTGAAGACACCATTCGAGTAGTCACGTTACTTTCAGGGATACAGAGCGATTCCTAGTCATCCATTTCGATGACGTCACTCCATTCAACATCTTCTCCGATTGTTTTGCCAACTTCTCCATCCCACTTGACATCTTTATCCTCTTGCCAAACCTCTTCATTGTTGGTATGATTAATCTCTGCATGTTCTTCCTGCTTAGTTGGTTGAGGTTGAGTGCTTCTGTCTGTAGCAACTATGCGTTGCACTTCAACATCAATGTCGTGTTGTTTGAGGACGCGTCGTAATATCTTTTTATGCATCCAAGTTATTGTCAAAAAGGCAATGATATGGCCTGCGACCATGACGTATGTGATGTCGTTTAACGCCGTAGCAATCATAGCAACACTTCCGGCATATGCATATCCAAAAGCAAGCCCCCAAGGTAGAGCGTTTTCGTTGGAAAGCAATTTCCACTCCTTGCTCACAGATTTCGATGTTAGTGTCCAGATCGCCATGAATACAGTAAACATCATCAGAAGAACTTCTTCTATAAAGATCTCAATTGTTTGCTGTGACATGACTGTTTGGCGCCATACTGTCAACAGATGCCATGTAGCAAACACGTGCGCAAAAAGAGTCCATCTGTTGGCGAATTTTTTCAAAGCCTTATCTTTCAACGAAATCGCTCTAGATTCCCGAGTCCAGTATACTGTGGCAGCAAAAGAAGCAATGGACAGAAGTAAAAATCCAAGATTCGAGACGATTGATTCGAAAGGCGCCCATCGCGATTCATAGAGGTAATCAAAAATTAATAAACCCACAATTGACATCGATGTGACGATTGAAAATTGCGTGACAGTCATTAGCACCATGCTGCCTGAAGAGGGTTCTTTTAACGGCAGTTTTTTGGCTGAAATTGAAGACGCCCATGTGCTGAATGATACGCCTTGGGCGATAGCCCAGATGACGAATAATGAGCCCAATCCGACAGGGAATATGGCCGGTAAGTCCGTGGCAGAGTCTTGGCTAAACAACATCATGATGATGATGCCCACGGTGATGGATATGGACAGCGGTAAGACACAAATCTTGAAGCTAGTGAACAATCTCTTCAATCTTGATTGACTGGAATTTTCAGAGGTCTCCGGTAACGTAATCAAGGAGCGAACTCGAGTGTTTGTTGAAAAAACAGCCGTAAGAGCGTACCCCGTCGAGAATGAAATGAAACCTAAAGCAGCAGTGTCCTCACCTCCGTTGGAATTTGCGATGAAGTAGAACAATGTTGATGCGATAACAATCAATGCCAAATGCGGTAGGGTTCGAAGTGACAAGAGTGTTCCAACCAATGCCAAGAGCGAGGTTTCATTTGCCGCAAGTTCGTTGAGGGCTTGGTCTTGATGAAGCGTTCCACCGTCTTCAACAGATTCATCCTCCATGGGCATCGCTTGGGTTCATCTAATTTCATCCTATGCACTGTTTTCACATCAAATCTCTTGAAGGAGGGATTCTTCGACCTGTCATGGCCAAGCGTCTTTCTAAGGCATTAAGGGGTAAAAGGAGGTGGCTAGGTCTCGTTTTTACATCGTTGTTCTCCGATCGTCTGTCGTTTGAAAACCATCTTCGTAGTGTTCTTGAAGATGCCTCAATTACACCCGAAATACGTCTCATGGAGTTCTATCCGTCAACATCAAAAAAGGCTAAAGAATCTCATCTTTCATCAAAATTCTTAGAATCACATGGGTATGCCGTTGTAGAAGTGCGGCATCCTTCATACCAACGCGTTAGAGAAATCCTAGGCCACGAAGAGGCCATTTCGCTCTACGATGTTCGGAGTTTTACAAGTAGCGGCAAAATACGTCTTGTACGAGAGCGAATGGGTTTGCCGCTCAACACGCGTAGGAAATGAGACCATCACCTTCATTTGAGTCTTCACATTGGTCGTCGCATGGCAGGAGGCGGAAGTGCACCGGCGATGAAGATAAGCGATTTGTTTATCTTAATCGGTATTAGCTTCTTAGTTGGTGGACTTTTCATTCACGGTTTGAGCTCCTCCAAGCCATTACCCGAGGATACAGAACCTTTCTCGAACGGAGCCTCATTGCTTGGGTCAGACGTGCTCAAATTCTCCATCGATGCAACGAACGATTCCGTCGTGATTCTTGAGGTGCAAAACGAAAAGATGGAGATTGTTCACACCGATACTAAAAGCATTCAAGCAGGCGGTTCCGAAGACATGAAATTTACCGCAAATGAAGGGGGTTTTTACACATATTCCGTTGAATTCTCGGCGGGCTCCGGAGATGTTTATGTCGATGTTGACCGTCAATTGCTCATTGATTTCATCATCTATCCTATCGGGGCGATATGCCTGGTGTTTGGTCTCTACAAAAGGAAAGACGACCAACTTGGAGAAACTCTTGATGCGGTTCTTGAGGATTAATCTCATCACCGATAATTTGACCATTTAACGTGCTCGCCTTCGTCAACGACATGGGTTTTATTTTGCATGTCTTTTAGGAGTAGTTCTCCAGTGTTTTGTAGACTCTCAAACACCATCGCCTCGTTTCTATAGAATGGCGCCCCTAGAGCCTCAAAACCTTTGGAAAAGCATTCCGTGTAGAGTGAAATAATCTCGTTGTTACTTAATGCCGGAATTCCTTGCTTTTGCTCAAACATAGATGCTACTGATGCATGAAGAACACGTGCGAATTGTTTGTTTGAAATTGCGATTCCGATTTCGTCTAAAGTGGCAATTTCAAACTCTCCTTTTTGATGAGAATCTGATGTCAAATTACAGCCAATGCCGAGAACTGCGCGCGTATTCCTTGATTGACTTCGACTTTCAATAAGAGTTCCTCCAGCTTTTCGTAATCCAGTTTCAGTATTCAAAAGAAGATCGTTTGGCCATTTGAGAATCACCTTGGTTTCGTGGTCCGTTAGGGCGCAAATTGCCTCGTGTAAGGCGATTCCTGATTTAAATTGCATTTGACCTGGTTTTGGCTGCTCGTTGTGCTCGTGTATAACCCATGAACCTGCAAAAGCTCGTGATTCATGGGACCATGTCCTTCCTCTTCGGCCGTGACCGTCCGTTTGTATCTCTGCGTGAAGAAACGTTCCTTCTGGTTTGTTTGAGGCCAGAAGGTCAGAGTTTGTTGAGCCCACTTGTGTTTCAAAGATTCTCTCACTGGATTCATAAGGCTTCCAAAGTCCGAGAACTTCTAGACACTCCCCGTCTTCAAAGCAATGCTTAGAGATACTTCGTACTGCAAAACCTTTCTTTAGGGCTTGATAACGTGCTTTTTTGCCGTGATATTTATTCGAGACTAGAAGCAAAATAACTCCTCCAGTATTGAGTAATCTACCGTGTTCCACTGCGGTGAGTAGGCGGTGAACGAGTCCTGTTTCGTCTGTATCAATTAGGGCTGCATCTTCAAACGGTCCAAGCATCTCGGATACGTCTGTAGTGTCCATGTAAGGTAAGTTCCATACAATAAGGTCGTGCGCAATCCCGCCCGACCACTGCTCAATAGTTCCATCGCTTCGTGGGCCGGGGCCGCCCTCTCGGATGTCTGCTTTGATGCCGTTGCTTTCAGCAGCATGGCGGGTTGCTGCAACAGCAAATGGATTGATGTCACAAGCAGTAATATGGTATCCGAGGTGTGCAGCAAAGATCGAGAGGGCGCCTGAGCCACAACCAACCTCCAACATTCTCTTGTTCTGAGGGTTGGGCAAGGTGTGAAGAGTTCGAGCCATCAAGTCAGTGTCTTCTTTGGGCGGGTAAACTGTTGGTGGAACGATAAGTACAATTTCTCGTTCTTGAGGTGTTTTCCAAAAAATGCGTTTTGCAATTCGATTTATTCGTTCAATTTCTCGTTCGGCATCCGATGGTCCAAAGAATTCTTCGCTGGTCATCTGCCTCAAAACGCCCCAAACTTTGCCGGCATTTAGCACTATCCAAGAAGGGTAAAACCCTTGCTATGGCCTATAAATCAGTTTTTTGGATGAGTTAAGCATTCTATCCTTCGTTTTCGATGACCCATCTATTCCCAAACACTGCATGCGCAACCTATAAGAACAGTTGGTAAGTCGGGCAAAAAGCCCAAGTTGCTATTTTGGGCCTGTAGCTCAGTCAGGTAGAGCGTCGGACTTTTAATCCGATGGTCGCGGGTTCGAACCCCGTCAGGCCCGCCTGACTGACCTACCGGCCTTGATAGTTGGGTCTGAGCGGGGTATGAGGATGGTAGTAAAAAGCGCAACAAAAAAGCGACTCATGGAACTTGGAGTTTCAGAAGAATTCGCACACAAACTGGCTACCGACCGAAACATGACCGATATCAAAGCGATGTCCTCTGATGAGGTCGCCTCGACCCTCGGTGTATCCAAAGATTCAGAACAATTCACCAACACAATGTCGGTAATCGCCGAACAAGGTTCTCGTCGCCGCTCTAAGATTAAGAGCAAGAAAATTACGATACGCGCTAAAGCAATTGACGATTTTGATCGACCTGAGATTACGATGCGCTTCAATGCACTCAACCACCAACTGGTCCCTCATCAAGAACTCGTCGGGGAAGCAAACATTTCAGTCGAAGAACAATTCGAAATTGAATCAGAAGCACTGGCTCCGTGGGAAATGCTTCAACTTGACGACGAAACTGGTGAACCTCGCCTAGCCAAGGAATGGCTCCCGAAAATCCTAATCTCAGACCCAGTTGTCCAGGTCATCAAAGAAACTGCTGAAGCACAAGACAATACCCGCTTGGCTGCAGACCCAGACCACAAACCACTCGCCGCAGGTTGGATCGCCGACCGCGTACTGAAAGTAACCCGCAAATCCCCATCTGCGGGCAAAACAGTTGCCTACCGACTAATCGTAGAGGGCAACTGAGGGGGAGGTGTACAACATGCAAGAAATTATTCAATCCTTTTTCAAAGAACGCAGCCTAGTAAACCACCAACTTGCATCGTACGATGATTGCATACCTTCAGGTGATAACTCCATTTCTCGAATGGAAAAAATCATCCGCAATATCCGAGTTGGAACCGATGAAGAAATCAACGATGACCTTGGTGGTTACATCAAACTTGACGTCGTCGACCACGATATCGAAATACGCCTGCGAAACATCAAACTTGGAGAGCCAACAATCCGTGAAGCAAATGGGGCTGAGCATGCATCATCTCCTATGGAATGCCGTCTACGAAAACTCACCTATATGTCTCCAGTAACGATTGACTTCCAGATTTCTCGTAACGGTGTACCAGCGCCGGTTGAATCCGGAGTTCAAGTAGGAAGCATGCCAATTATGGTTCGTTCATCCCGATGTAACCTACACGCAAAGCACATTGCTGGTGAGCGTCAACTTGAACCAACACGCTCTACCGAAGACGCAGTGTTGTGGGATGATTTACTCCGCAAGCGAGGTGAAGACCCGTTGGACCCTGGAGGCTACTTCATCATCAACGGCACTGAGCGAGTACTCATCTCAATGGAAGACCTTGCACCGAACCGTGTTACTGTTGAAATCAATAAGCGATACGCTAAGAGAACCGAAGTGGCAAAGATTTTCTCTCAAAAGGATGGAATGCGTAAACCACTGAACGTCGAAAAGCGACGTGACGGTATGCTCATGGTCAAGATTAGTACTGCCGGTACTACTGCAATTCCAGTCGTGCTCCTCATGCGTGCGCTTGGAATCGAGAATGACCAAGAAGTGTTCCAAACAGTCGCAGGACCTACTGAGACCTTCAAGTACATCGTTGCAAACCTCAATGAAGTCAACGATAATGAAGAATATGCAGTCCAATCCATGGATGAAGCACACGAATGGTTGCAAAAGAAATTCGCCGCTGGACAGCAAAAAGAGTACCGGGAACAGCGAGTCAATCAACTCCTCGACCGTGAACTTCTCCCTCACTTGGGCGACCAATCAACAGACCGAAAGAAGAAAGCTATCTTCCTCGGTAGAATCGTCCGACAAGTTTTGGAAATGGCGTTGACAAACAGAGAGCCTAACGACAAGGACCACTATGCTAACAAGCGAGTTCGTCTTGCCGGCGACCTTATCGAAGATTTGTTCCGTGTGTCCTCAGGTCAACTTGCTCGTGACTTGAAGTACCAACTTGAGCGTCATCACAACCGTAAGAGAGAACTCAAAATCACCTCTTGCTTGAGACCCGATGTTCTTACCTCGAAAATTATGCACGCTCTTGCAACAGGAAACTGGGTTGGCGGACGCTCAGGTGTCAGCCAACTTCTTGACAGAACAACCTATCTTGCATCCCTTTCTCACATGCGAAGGGTAACTTCTCCACTTGTTCGTAGCCAACCTCACTTCGAGGCTCGTGACCTGCACCCCACTCAGTGGGGACGTTTGTGTCCTAACGAAACACCTGAAGGCCAAAACTGTGGGCTCGTTAAGAACGCAGCTCAAATGATCGACATTTCAGAACATATCGATGAAGTTGAAGTCCGAGAACAACTCGATGAACTCGATGTGAACAGTGAACTTGAAGACTGGAGTTCCGGCGACAGAATTCACGTTAACGGTGACATATACGGTATTCACAAGAACGGTAAAAACTTGGTCCGACATTTCAAATCAGCTCGACGCCGTGGTACCATTCCTGCAGAAGTTTCGATTCGCTACGACAAAGAGAACAAGGATATCTTCATCAATACAGACAAGGGGCGTATTTTACGGCCACTTGTGATTCTTTACGATGGATCTCCTCGACTGACCGGCGAACACCTTGAAGCACTCCGCAATTCGGAAATGACATTCAAAGACTTGGTCAATGACGGCGTCGTTGAATGGGTCGATGCCGAAGAGGAAGAAGACCTTCTTATTGCTGCACGACCGTTCGTATTGCCTGAAACCGTTCCATCCGGTCCATATGTGGGTCGCCCTCTTACCAACGAAAATGTTGAATGGGTGAACCTTGGTGTACCAGGTGCAACAGAGGCCGAACTTGTCGCTAAAGTTCGAATGCCGAATGGAGATTGGGGTTCTGCTAACATCAACCTTCCACTACTTTACGACGAAGATTACACGCACTGTGAAATCGATCCACAACTCGTTCTCGGTGTCTGTGCTTCATTGATTCCTTATCCTGAACACAATTCAACACCCCGTGTTACCGGCGGAACAGCGATGGTCAAGCAATCTCTAGGCCTACCGAGTTCAAACTACCGAATGCGCCCCGACACTCGTGCGCACATCCTTCATTACACACAGCGCTCGATTACTCGAACTGCAGCAATGGAGTCTACGCACTTCGATGACCGACCAGGAGGTCAAAACTTCATCGTAGCCATCATGTCTCTGCACGGATACAACATGCAAGACGCTGTCATCATGAACAAAGGTTCAGTCGACCGTGCACTTGGTCGCTCAACATTCAATCGAACTTACAACGCTGAACGCCGCAGATTCCCTGGCGGCCAGGTTGAAGAAATCGAGAAGCCAGGTAGCTCTCTACAAGAAGTCAAGGGGCTCAAGCCTGAAGAATCCTATCGACATCTTGAATCAGACGGATTGCCGTTGCCTGAGATGTACCTCGAAGGCGGAGATGTTCTTGTTGGAAAGACCAGTCCTCCTCGATTCCTTGAAGAATCTGCTGGCGGCGCTTTCTTGCTTGCACAAGAGCGAAGAGAATCCTCGATGCTTGTTCGACACGGTGAGAAGGGTTACGTTGACAATGTTTACGTCACTGAATCTCTTGACTCTGGTCGATTGGTCCGAGTGATGGTCCGAAGCCATAAGGTTCCTGAAGTTGGAGATAAATTCGCTTCTCGACACGGACAAAAGGGAGTCATTGGTCGACTTGTTGAGCCTGAAGACATGCCCTTTACTTCTGACGGAATTGTTCCAGATTTGATTATTAATCCTCACGCAATTCCTTCACGTATGACCGTTGCTCACGTTCTAGAAATGATTGGTGGTAAAGTTGGTTCGATGGAAGGACGTCGAATTGATGCTACTGCTTTCCGTGGTGAAAAAGAAGGTAGTCTTCGTGACGGCTTAGTTCGTAATGGACTTTGCCACACAGGTCGTGAAACCATGATTAACGGCGAAACAGGAGAAGTTTATCCAGCAGATATTTTCATGGGATGTATCTACTATCAGCGCTTGCATCACTTGGTGTCCTCAAAGATTCACGCACGTTCTCGTGGCCGTGTTCAAATCCTCACACGTCAGCCGACCGAAGGTCGTGCACGTCAAGGTGGTCTGCGATTCGGTGAGATGGAACGTGATTGTTTGATTGCTCACGGTGCATCGATGGTTATCAAAGACAGATTGCTTGATGAATCCGATGGTATCGACATGTATGTATGCGCTCAATCGGGTCACATTGCCTGGTACGATCCAAAGCGTCGCACCTATGTTAGCCCAATCCACGGTGATGGTGCCGAAGTTTACAAGGTACAGACATCCTATGCATTCAAGTTACTCCTAGACGAAATGAAGAGTTTAGGTGTGGCCATGCGTCTTGAACTGGAGGACCGAAGATGAGTCAGAAAAATACAATGATTCCAAAGCGTATCGCTCAGATTCGTTTTGGCCTAATGGAACCCAAAGAAATCCGAAAAATGTCTGCTGTTGAAGTAAAGACAGCTGACACCTACAAGGATGATGGTCACGCTTACCGTCAAGGATTGATGGACCCTCACATGGGTGTTATTGAACCCGGTTTGATCTGTCCAACTGACAACTGTAAGTACGACGAGTCACCAGGTCACTTCGGACACATTGCTCTGGAACTTCCAGTAATTCACATTGGGTTTGTCAACCTCATCAAGACTGCCTTGAAAGCAACTTGCTCAAAGTGCAGCCGAGTGTTGTTGCACGATACGCCTAGTACGCACCCTTCGAACCCTGAATTGAGTGAGCAGGATTACTACAGAACTCGTATCCGTGATATTCAAATTAAGCACGGTGTCGGTTCTACAGAATTTGCTAAAATCATCAAGGAAGTCGAAAAGGTCACCACTGGTGCTCGCCGTGTACAATGTATGCACTGCCAATCTATGCAAGGAAAAATCATGCTGGACAAGCCGACTACCTTCAAAGAAAAGAAGGAGGCTCAAGGCCAAGGAACATCTGAAGTAGAACGCAAGTTGAATCCTCGTGATGTCCGTGAATGGCTCAGTGCAATTCCATCCGATGATTTGATTTTCATCGGAATGGACAAGCAAAACCGCCCAGAATGGATTGTGCTGAAAGTGTTGCCAGTGCCGCCAATCACCGTCCGTCCATCGATTACCTTGGACAGCGGAGACCGCTCTGAAGACGATTTAACCCACAAACTTGTTGACGTTCTACGAATCAACCAACGTCTCCGTGAAAATCGAGATACTGGTGCTCCCCAATTGATTGTTGAAGACCTTTGGGAACTGTTACAATACCACATTACCACATACTTCGACAACCAAACCTCTGGTATTCCTCCTGCTCGTCACCGTTCAGGTCGAACTCTAAAGACTCTGACTCAGCGACTTAAGGGTAAAGAAGGACGTTTCCGAAGTAACCTTTCGGGTAAGCGTGTCAACTTCTGTGCTCGATCAGTTATCTCTCCAGACCCATACTTGGGAGTCAACGAAGTTGGTGTACCAAAGAAGATTGCTAAGGAATTGACTGTACCTATCCGAGTTACATCCCGTAACCGGGAACAAATGCGTCAAATGATTCTTCGTGGTCCTGATGTTCACCCTGGTGTGAACTACATTATTCGTGGCGACAACCGTCGTGTTCGTATCAATCAACGAAGCCGCTTGATTAACGCTGGATTCCGCTGTCACAATCCTGAGTGCAATGAAGATACTACTCAAAGACCAGATATGCACCAGTGTTTACCTGCTCCGAACTTCTTGCCAGGACTTGTCATCAAGCCTGAAATTTTCGTTAACCCTGACGGCTCTCAAGAAACCAGTTATATCGTTGATGACGCTGCAACACTTGCAAACCTTCGTGGTGAAGATCTTGATGGTCTAAAACTCGATGAAGACGACCCGAGAGCTAAACTTCACTACCGTTGGATGCATGAACTTGCTCAAGCAGACAAAGTTCACCCAGACCCATATCCTGAACATTTGGAAGTTAGTTGCCCACACTGTGGTAGCCCATCCGATGAATGGGGAGACCGAACTCGAGTGGAGGACCGACTGTCAACCATTGACCGAAACGGAAACCCGAAGCCGGGACTACTGGTTGAACGTCACTTGATTGATGGTGATGTCGCTATCTTCAATCGCCAACCATCGCTTCACAGAATGTCGATGATGGTCCACGAAGTTCGCGTCATGGAAGGTCACACGTTCCGATTCAACTTGGCAGTTTGTACACCGTACAACGCTGACTTTGACGGTGACGAGATGAACTTGCACGTTATCCAGTCTGAAGAAGCCCGTGCTGAAGCTAAGATTTTGATGCGTGTCCAAGAACATATCCTAACTCCACGATACGGTGGAGCAGTGATTGGTGGTATACACGACCACATCTCTGGTGCTTACT
>DAIUCF010000015.1:0-35673 GCA_036846305.1 Candidatus Poseidoniaceae archaeon
CCTTTGAGGAATCTTAACAGACCTTTGAGCTTGCACGATTCGTACTCGCAAGGATTCATCTAATTCTGATGCAAGTGATTGTTCATCCAATTTGGCAATCGATTCCATGCCATCTTGACTGAGGACAATATGCTGCAGCTCAGCATTGGACAGCCTAATGTCGTCACGAACCCCTGTTTTCACATCTTCAACTTGATGAGAAAGGTGAACATCCCATCCCTCTCTTGCCCTGTTTATAGAAAGAGGCAAGTCTCGCAACTTCCACTCATCAGTAACAGCAAGTACAAGAGTAGAATCAATTGGTTCTAAATTTGAGTCCAAGAGGTAAGATGCGATGCTTTGAGGGTTGACTTGGTTGTCAAAGTGAAGGACGTCACAATCAACTTCTTGAGCAAACTCTACTGTTGAATCGTTCGAACCGAGGTCGAGAAGAATGACCTCATCAGCACCCTCTCGAGCACGTACGATCAAAGATATGAGTCGCAACTCAATATCTCGTGCCATGAGGACAATACGTAACTTTTGACGAGCCACAGCGCTGACTGACAGCGTCGTCATATCAAACCCTCGTTTGATGGATAGTAAAAATCACCATTTTGAATCCATTTCTAGGTAGCCACATGTTCATGTTGTATGACCAAATGGATGCTACTGTGAAAGGAGACTACTGTATCGGAGTGGTCATTCCCGCTCGAAATGAAGAACGCTTTGTTCAACGCGTTATCGAAACTCTACCGCAGTATGTCGATTCAATTGTTGTGGTCAATGATGGTTCAACAGATGATACGCAAAAGATTCTTGAGAATTTACCTTCATCTAAACTTCATGTTCTTCAACTTGAAGGGATGGGAGTCGGTGCCGCCATAGATTCTGGCCATCAGTACTTGTTAGAGAAGTGGACATCTGAGAAATTCATTAGTGTAGTCGTTGCAGGTGATGGCCAAATGAATCCGAATGATATGGACGGGATTCTTGAACCCATACTTGCTCAGCGTGCAGATTATGTCAAGGGTGACAGATTCAGTCATCCAAAAGGAGTTCAAAAAATGCCGAGACATCGAAAAATCGCTAGTCGAATTTTGTCCTTTGCTACGACCCTTGCCACAGGGCAGGTAATTACTGATTCGCAATGTGGGTACACCGCTACCGAAAGTGAAGTTTTGCGGCAGTGGAATTGGGACACATCATGGAGAGGGTATGGATATCCTAATTATTGGTTAATTCAACTTTCCAAACTTGGTTTTCGCATTAGGCATGTACCCGTAGAATCAATTTACGGTGATGAAATTTCGGGTATCCGTAGATTTCCTTTTTTATTCAGAGTTGGTATAATGATGGCACTGGAACATCACCGTAGGAATTTTTCCTGGCTTTTCAGTCATCGAATTACACCACACACCCTTTTTGCCTCCATTGCTTACTTCATTGGATGGATGGCATTGCTACCATCGATGAGTACTGATTTTGAACGCGAACTCGTTGGACGAGGCGTTGCACCTATTTTCATCACAATTGCAGCGTGGGCAATAGCGCATGTTTTTGACCGAGGAGCGGCACGAACCGTACAGGAGTTGCGGTTGAATGCGAAGACTCGACAGAAGACGTAAACTGAGAAAGGCTCATGCACGACATATACTGGTGGCATCAAAGCCTAGCGCGAAAACTATTTTGGAACAACTTCACAGTGCTCGCAACCCACTTCGAATGTTCAAAAAATTAGCCAAAAAGTACTCGAATTGCCCCAGCGCCAGTAAAAAAGGTGATCTTGGTGAATTTACAGAAGGTCAAATGGCACAAAAATTTGAGGATGCTGTTTGGGCTCAACAACCCGAAACAGTGCCGGAAAATTTCATCAAAACTCAGTTTGGATATCATCTCATTTGGGTGCATGAAATCATCTTACCGGAGTAAATCTGGTGGGCGATCCAGGATTTGAACCTGGGTCCAAGCGTCCCAAACGCCCGAGTATAGGCCAAGCTAACCCAATCGCCCCTGCAGTCTTCGCCACGGCGTCTCCCCTATGAAGTTCACTCAAGGATTTGCCAGCGATTAAGATCAAGACGAACCAGTAATCCCTGTGATTCAGCTCTATCGATGAGTTCTTGCGCATCAATTGATTGTCCACTCTGACTCAAGACAGGCGCAAGGTCCTCCAATCTAAAGATGCCATTTACATCTGCTGAACGCTGAAGAATACTTGGCAATCCCTTGAACGATACATCGTCATCTGCTGAAAAAAGTTGTTCGTTTTTCACCAACTGATGTCGAAGTGGTTCTCGAAGTTCCTCAGGCGTATTTGCAAGAGCAACCTCGATTCGCAATTCTGCAGCGGTTTTAACTGAACACACAATCGTCGGGTTCTGACTCATCTTTTGCCCACAATGAGGACACCGAGTTCCCGTACCTCGATGGCCGTGACACGTGTTACATGCACTGCATCGTAGAACATTCCAACCCGTACCACCAGACACAGTTTGCGTTCACGTCAAGGGTACTTCAACACTTCTCACAACGAGAAATCAGTGCCAGTTTTACGCGCTCCGGGACGTAGTGCTGGAGCGGCAGGTGCTTTGACATCCACTCTTTTCTGGGGTGGCTCTGTAGCCTTGCGCGTGAGTGCCCCACGCACTGGACCAGTACCTGTACGAGCCCCGAGTGAGAGGGAGTTTGGCAGAATGAGTGCTGCCATTGCAACACCATAATGGTCTGCAGCAGCAGTGACTTCATCCACGGCAACATCGAACGAAATCACTTCCAAATCTCTACTTGCCAACTTACGTTGTAAATGTCGACGCAAAATCAACGTCGTCTCCTCATAGTCAAGTTCAGTCGAGACCGTCGCTACAATCGCACACTCGTCGCCTTCAGGTGTTACGCAAGCAGCCCAAGCGACGCCTGCACATGCAGAAGAACCGTTCCAAGCGTATGCCGTTGCCAAGTGGCATTCAACCAATGAGCCCATCGGGAGAGATTGGGGGGGTGTTGCACCAAATCCAAGTGGCAGCATGGCACCCTTCATTTCAATAAGTCTAGAATCTCCTAGTCCGAGTTCAACGAGACCTTGATCATAAGCGTCTTCACTGTTTTCACCCCAAGGAGCAACAGCAGTCATTAGCCATCCAGGGCATTTAACCGACGAACCTCGGCCTCCAGTAGATTGGTACATGATATGTACACAGTTGCAACGGGTTCATGAAGAACATGGTCGTGTGAAGTTCATGGCGGCGGTTTCTCGAAGAATTCTTCCGCTTGCAGCACTGTGTACGGTGGTCGTTGCTGTTACCGGCAACCTCTTCTCCGGAGGAAGTACTCTTATTGTCGCACTTTCGGGGATAAGTGTCATCTTCATTGTCTTCACATGGTATTTGTTTGAAGCAACATCACGGCAGGAAAAGGCCGCTTCTTCACCCACATCTCCAGGATATAGCACCGGAACCAAGGTAGAACAAATCTCCAGGCAGGAGGATTCTGAACTTCCAGACCCACTTGAGGCAGGTTTTGAAATCCCTCTGATGTAAAGTTACAACAATCTCACAGTTTCGAGGTTTTGTGGAGCGTATGTCCTGCACTTGTACCGCTCTCTCAAGGTTTTACCAAGTTCGTTACACTTGTGATAGTCACCGTGATGGCAGATAATGTTCCGCGGGGTTGGAGAAATTTGGTCTACAAATTCAAGGAGTTGTCTTCGGTCCGAGTGGCCTGAGAAGCCGTCAATCGTAGTCATTTCACATCCGATCTTAACCATTTCAGTCTTTCCGTTAACGATCATTGGAACTTCTCCGAACCCTTTCTGAAGACGACGTCCAAGCGTACCTTCGGCTTGATATCCAACAAAGCAAAGTGAATTGCGGTCTTCATGAGCCCAATGTCGGAAATACTCAACAACTGGACCCGCATTCATCATTCCTGACGTAGCAAGTACGATGCAAGGAGAACTATCCATCAGAATATTTTCACGTAATTCGCGACCCTTGACTGGGCGAAACCATTCGTTACTAAACGGATTATCTCCATCGTCCTTGAGCAAGGATTTACGCAGACTGCTTGTAAGGTAATCGGGGTGGGATGCGTGAATTGCAGTGGCTTCCTGAATCATGCCATCAAGCCAAACTGGAACAGGCTTTACGGTACCTGAGCGAAATAATTCATCGATTGCAATCATCACTTCTTGACTTCTACCGACAGCGAAAACAGGGAAAATAATTTTACCATTTCGAGCAAGTGTTCTTGACACAATATCTTGCAACTCTTGATTAGCTTCATGCCGTGATGGTTGATAATCGCCTGAAGCCCCGTAAGTTGATTCAAGAACCAGAGTTTCTACACGAGGGAATCGAGTATTTGCTGCATCAAACAACCATGATTTCTCATACTTTTGATCACCGCTAAAGACGATGTTGTGCTTTCCGTCACCTATGTGGAGGTGGACTGCTGAAGACCCAAGAATATGTCCTGCATTGGAAAAGGTAAGTTTGATGTCTGGTGCGATATCGGTAGTTTCATCCCAATTAACATCAACAACGTGCTTCATGCATGTCCGAATGTCCTCCATGTCATAGGGCGCACGCTTTCCTTCTGCACCACCAATTTTGAGATAATCGGTTTGAAGCAACAGCATCAAGTCACGGGTAGGTGGAGTGCAATACACCGGACCTCGGTAACCGTATTTGAACAACACTGGAAGCATACCGGCATGGTCCAAATGCGAGTGAGTTAACACAACTGCATCCAATTTCTCCAAGGGTAGTGCCTCAGGTGCGGTGAAATACGGCATTGGATCAGTATCATTTGCGATGTTAACACCGACATCAATCATCACTCGAGACTCGTTTGTAGTAACGAAGTGACAGGCCCTTCCAACCTCCCGGTACGAACCTAAGGCAGTTACTCGAGCCCACGTTGAGCCTGGTCGCTGAGGGCGATGAATATTCAAACCGAAGTTCTTGAGTAGAGTTCTGCGTTCATCTGCATTTGCATGGCGATAGCCACGGATGTCATGCACTGTTTTAGAGATCAAAGGTGGCGTACGCTCGACCGAAACAAGCCATCCACATTGGTCTCTGATTTGTTGAAGGTTAACCCCTCGACGGCCTACTGCTTCACCAGGGTTTGCACATTGAACAGTAATTTCACGGTAACAAGCATCAAAATAAATCTGATTGATTCCAGCAGATTCCGGAATAATTTCTTTGACCAATCGAGTAGCTTCTTCTTCGGACTTCATAATAGATGCATCAGGACGTAGTACGATTTTCCTTTTCACTTTCTGTGCAAGCTTAGCCAAAAGACCATCAGTAGCCAAAATTCTGTTCGGTTCAGGAGTCACTAAGGCAATGTTGCCTGCTTCAAGTTCGACTGTGTAAGGTATGTCCTTTGGGACAATTTTCTTCACTTCATCTTTCAATTCTTTAAACGTTAAACGCATTTCTATTCACCCTGCCCGAGCTCGCACAATATGTGCATTAGCTCTCCAAAAGGAGTGCAGTTTAGAGCTGCGGGAATTTGAAATCACTCAAGAAAGAAGTTTTGAAATCTCTGATTGAGTCAGTGCAACGTAGCCGTCTTTGGCGGTGATAACTGCCAAATCCATGCCGTTGCCTGAGGCGGCATCGCGCTGCCCCGATGCGTGAAGGGCGCGTGCCGCGAGTTTCAATGCATCGGTTCGAGACATGCCTTCTTTGAATCCGTCTTCAAGAACACCGTACATGTAAGGAGAACCTGAACCAGTAGCACAATACACATCAGGAATTGAACCACCGGCAGAATCTATAGAATAAACATGTCCGCCTTCGTCATCAACACCTACGATCAATAATTGCACCCAATGTGGTCTGCCCGAGAGAATATTTGCAGTGAGGGTTGCTGCTCCCCGAACAGTCATTGGTTGCTGTCGTCGAAGTTGGAATAAGGCCACTTCAGCAGACAATGTGCGTGAAAGTGACTGAGCATGGCCGACAAGACCTGCTGTCGTGAGAGCAAGATTATCACCAATTTTGAAAAGTTTTTGTACACTTTTGTTGGCGATGAAATGCCCCATTGTTGCTCGATGATCGGCTCCGACAACGACTCCGCCGTCAAAAGTTATGCCAATTGTGCTGGTTCCGGTTTTCAATACATTCTGCTGCGCATCCATCTTCATCAATACCCTGTTTTCGTCGACACCTCTTGAACCTTGAGGCGCTAAATCACGGTAAGTGCTGGCTCTTATCAATCTCACGAATGCCACGGAATTGTTTGCAAGTGGCTGAAACGGCCCCATTTGGCTTACTCTAATGCGAGCATTCTTGAAGTGTCTTTCATCACGCATTTCATGCGCCGACGCAGGAAGGGAAAGAAGGACGAGGCTCAGTCATCCCTGGATGCTTTCACCGGTGCTGTTGCACCTCAGGAACAAAACCAGCCATCAGTACCTTCAATGCCAGACCTCGATGCTCTTGCAAGAGCAGATGTGAAAGCGCGGCAACCAGAACATCAAATCGAGACCAAGAAATCTGTGCCGGAGGACATAGAACCGTTGCGAACATTCACCATGCCGAGTATGGAGAGTGATAAGCAACCAACGACTCCAAGCGCAGAAGTCATCTATCATAAACTGGGTGAAATGTACCCGAATCCTCCAATAATCGACTCTCCTAACGGGATGGTTTTGCATAGAGCTGTGTTAAACGATATCACTGGATGCGGCCAGTTAATGGATTGGGTTGCCGATGACCATGCGGTCATCGTTGAAATGAATCGATTGATGAAAAAAACTGTCGAGTTTAATTCCGCAATATCTCGACTGAACACCTTCATTGACACGGACCTTGGAGGACAAATCATCCAAGTTACTGAAACACGGCTGATGCTTTTGCCACCTGGGTGCCGTGGTGTCCGGGGAGTAGAAATGGAGGCTTTCGCTGTTGATGCAACAGAACTTGGCAGGCGGAGATTGTGATGGACGAACAGGAGGTCAACATCCCATGCCCAATTTGTCAACAAGAGGGGCAAGTTCGAATGATTGCTCACGTTGACGAGATACCATATTTTGGCGAGCATACCCAAGTTACTGTTCTGTGTCACGCCTGTGGTTGGAGGCAGACTGATTTCATTCCTGCCGAAGGTCGAAAAGCAGGGGCATGGAGTCTACTCATTGACGACCGCCAAAAATTATCCAGTCGCGTAGTTCGTTCTTCTTCATGTACTGTTCGAATTTTGGAACTCGACCTCGAAGTCATGCCTGGAACAAATTCAACTGGGTATGTGAGTAATGTCGAAGGGGTCCTCAACCGATTTGTAGACATCATCCACATGGTTCGTCGAGACGTAGTACGAGATTTGACCGAAGACACAAATGGCGAACTCCAAGAGTCTCTGAATACATTGGATGGGTTGTTGACTTCAATAGACACAGTTGGTAACGGAAGCACGTTGACGCTTGAGTTGCTTGACCCCAACGGACACTCTATGATTCTTGATAGCGATGCAGATGAAAGAGAACTCACGCCTAAAGAGTTGGAGTCTCTACCAATTGGACCGGATCCTGCGGTGTTTTCATCAGATGATGTAGGCAATTAACGAGCGTCGTGTGCAAGAAATTCTTCAACAAGATGAGATGTTTGATCACGCATTTCATGCAATTCTTTCAACCAAGCAGTCGCTCGTTCGATGCATAATTGTTTCATCTCCCCAGCCAATAGTTTTCCAGACCGATAATCGGAATTAAGTTCTGCTAAGAATGCGTCATCGTCCTCAAAGAAATACATCATGTATTGGTAGGCGACATCGATGTCTGGATTTCCACCTAAGCGTCGATGCTCTTCAATTGTGGCTTGACCTCCGGAAAAGGCTCTCTTAATTTTCTTCTCGACCACTGGCAACTCATCACGCAAAAAGAGGGTCGTCTTTGGTTTACTACTACTCATTTTCTCACCTGTGAGTCCAACAGCAAAATGGTGGTAAGTCGAAGAAGGAGCCAAGAGACCCATTCCACCAAGTGAACGTTCATATTCGAGCATTTTGACTCGGATTTTCGATTTATCACTGGCTGTAGCGCTTGGAATACTTACCGTTCCTTGCTTCGGGTTCGAGAGGATATCGGAGTATCCAAGATGCTCCAGACCTGAGACTATGCCTGCGAAAATTGATTTCAAACGCTCCTTATCGACACGGCCGTTCGATAATTGCCCGAAAGCAACAGCATTGTCATCTTGGTGAGAGAGTGTGATGACTACTCCGGATGATTTGCCATCATTGATGTTAAACCAGTTTGTCTTTGATGCGAGCCCTCTAGTGAGGCGTAAATGTGGGTCTTGGTCAACACCTACCGGGACAACAATTGGACGCAAGCCGCCGTATTCTTCGGTTTGAGGATGAAGAATATCTCCAACTTGGACAAGCGGAGCTTGGACATGTGCTAGATTCGTTTCACCATCAAAACCGTAAATCGACTCAAACTCATTGAGATTGGTCCGTTTCCCAAGTTGGAATCCCAAGCGTTGAACTACTGGGCGAGAGGATTGAAAGTAAACATTGGTCTTTTCTGGGTCCAAGCCAAGTGCTGCATAGTGAGAAATGTATTCCTCCAAAGCAATTTTACGACCTTTCTCAAGAGACACACCCCGAGTCGCCTGACTTTCCAGATCAGCGACTGCAATGGTCACATCACCACCGAGGCCTTGAAACCATTTGACTTGGTCAATAACCATCGAATGACCCATATGCATTTGACCACTCGGCATTAAACCGGTGAGGACACCGAAAGAATCACCTTGCCTTTGCGATGAAAGTACCGTGTCCAATTCACGATGAGCAAACACAATTCCACGACGGTGAAGGCGTGAAGGATCGGGAATGCTCAGTGAATCCATAGAAGAGAGGCCGAATTGATCAATTATACGAGAATAATCGGTAGATTGCGAACTCCCCCAAGGGTCGATAACAACCTCTTCTACGCCCATCTGTGCACCCTCCTAAACTTCGCTGTCAAGCTTAAGGCATCAAGGCTTCGCCCCTATTCAGCCTCAAAGTTCGATTCAAGCAGCATATCCGTGTGGCGATGTTGATTGGCATCCTTTAGAGCAAAAGGACCCAACCCCTCTCTTCGAAGAATATACAACATTCCCGTAACAGTGGTCAATGCCACCACTACGACCAGATATGGCAACCAAGGTGCTTCACTGAGTCCGTCTCGTGGTTGGACCAACCAGGTGAACACGAGATTTGATTCATCACTGAAACGTTTTGACCATTTGAACAAGTCGGTCGTATCATGGGCAGCAATGGTCACGGCAGAGGAGTAATTATTCCAAAATTTCGACATCGTCATAATGTCATATTCGATACTTCCGTTGACCACTATGGATACATTGTGCCCTTTGAGAACGGAAAGGTGAAGATAGCCTGAGCCGTTTTGCCTGAAGCCTTCAGCAGATTTTTTTACTCCTTCAAGCGAATCAAGCGAGGAGTTAGCATCGCGTACGTCGTGTACTGAGAACCCCTCCAAGTCCAAGGGCCATGTGGTTGGAACATTCCACGCCGCTGGAGAGACTGCCGAGCATTGTTCGGTGATGAGTAATTCAAATTCAATGATGGTTTGATTATTGACTTCGGAACTGTTGTGTTCAATTTGGTAACAATCTCGAACAGTCCAATATGACCAAGCCTCACCCCAAGTTGTCATCCAGGCTTGTGCTTCTTCATCAAGATAAGTTGCAATGTCGCGGTCATGGCGAATTGTTGCGTCGTTCACTCGACCAACCCAATACATGTTGACAAGACCGCCTTCCTCAACTGCCGATTGGACCTGCTCCTTCGAACCAATAATTTGCTCCAAACTCCCGCCTCTACGACCCATATTGTACCAGTCCCAATCGTCCATCGGCTCATCTGTTGATGAATGCCAAGCAGTTGATGAAAGACCGTTATCGTCACCATGAACCATAAATCCTTGAGATGCTATTGCTGAATGTTGACTCATTGTAAGCCCGGAGGGAGTGAAAGTAGAAATTGGACGGTCATCCCATTGGCTTGAAGAGACACGTTGCGTAATATAATTGCGACATTCTAATGCTACAGCACCTGGGTCAGCATTCCATTCGAGATTTGGCATACCGTAGCAACCAAATTCATCACCGTTGTCCAAACGCTCTTGGGCAAGTGCAGTTCGAAGCCAGCCATCCTCCTCCCAACGGGATTCAGCAACGGCAACTGGACTGAACGTTGATGAAATAAGACACATCAAGACCAACATCACAAAACTCCCAAAAAATCGAGAGTTCCCCTTTGGACTCATAGATAATGCTGAGGAGTAGATGATTTGAGCGTTTGTATCGAGCAGTTGGCAATGTACCCTACGAAACATCGGCCTTTGTCTCAATTTCTAGGTAACAATCAAAACCGTAGGTTCACTCGAAATTATCATGACAGAGGCTATACCCATGGAAGATGCTTGGGCCAGCCTCAAGCAACACTGGCATATTCCACCTACGGAACAGCCATTGCCAAAGACACCGAGTTACAGTTTTCTGCGAATGTTTCTTTCCCCACTTTTGCGTCCAGCGCTGAATGCTAAGCTCTATGGGTTACACAATATACCTCGCAAAGGAGCGGTAATACTTGCCGCAAACCATCTTTCGCATGTGGATCCCATTTTCGTCATTGCAGCTGCCCGGCGCACGACGCACTACCTCGCAAAAGATGGACATTTCAAAAACGCAGTTTTGCGAACCGCAATGAGAGCTACTGGTCAAATTGAGACAAAGCGTGACCAAGGTGGTGAAGGTGCTCTGTCAAGCGCCGCGGATGTCTTATCTGAAGGGCAAGCGCTGGGGATATTCCCTGAGGGCACCCGTTCCAAGCGTACTGAATCACCATACCTACTTCCCGGAAAAACTGGAATCGCACGCTTGTCTGCCTCGTATCCTCAAGCAGTAGTGGTTCCAATCGCACTGATGGGAACACGGAGGATGATGATGCCGCAAGACCACAAATACCCTCGGCTGTGGCGAAGGATTGAACTCTCTGCAGGAAAAGGCATCACATGGCTGGAATGGCTTCGGCATCCCGAAGGTGGAGCAACTACGGTGGAGCAACTGCTCAAACTTTCAAAACAGGAAGAACATGAAATTCGTTCCTCGCTTGCCACACTCTATAGAAAATTTACCGACCAGTTGATGGGAAGTATCTCAGCGTTAGGGGCTCCATAGTTCATCTAGTGTCGAAGTGTGAACCCTACGTGAAGCGTATAGACACCTCTCTTGGATTACTTTACCTAGATGAACAGTTTTGTTCTAAAAAACTGGCTGCAGAACTTCGAGGCCTTGAACTTCTTTGCTCGGTAGTTAATTCTACACCAGTATGGAGTTTTGAACTTTCAAGCGAAAAACCGTTTCTTTCATCAAACGATAACGGACCGACCATTCTTATCGATATTTTTGAATGCATCCGAAAAAAATTGTGCGAAGATGACCCACATCTCACCGTTTATATGTCTCAAAGACCAGTTTGTATTCTGAATGAATGTGATTTCATAGATACACCGTCTACAGATTCGATCGTATCGTTGGTTTTACTCGGCATTGCTGGCTGGCCTCTGGAATCTACCCCGGGTACATTGGGGCAGAAAGCAATCGAAACAGTCTACCAAGAAATTACTGACATTTCGATTATCCTTCCTGTCGACTACAACCAGATTCAAACAGCAATGCATCTCCATTCGGAAAACTTTCGACATGAAGCACTTTCCGTGCTTGCACAAATGGCTCGCAGGTGGTATGTTTGTCGATTTTGGAATTTTGACAAAATTGAAGAGGTTCTCCGACCGTTCATTGATGAAATCGATCAAAAGGATGTTTTGAATTATCTGAAAAACCCTGATGACGAGACAGACAGACTTTTTCTTCATGCCTGAGACAAACCTGTTCAAGAATGCTCAAGTGCTGCCGCTTATGACGGCAATACGGTGAGTCGATGAAAGCATACCATGACCTCATTCAACGAATTCTCCTCGAAGGTGAAGAAAAAGGAGACCGTACAGGCACAGGCACGCTTTCGGTATTTGGACATCAAATGCGCTTCGACCTCTCACAAGGATTCCCAATGGTGACGACTAAGAAACTTCACTTGCGCTCTATTGTGCATGAACTTTTATGGTTCTTGAAGGGAGATACGAATGTCAAATATCTGCAAGAAAATGGTGTGCGTATTTGGAACGAATGGGCGGATGAAAACGGTGATTTAGGGCCTGTCTACGGCAAACAATGGCGCAAATGGGAAGCGAACGACGGACGTATTATCGATCAAGTCGAACAAGCCATTGATATGATCAAAAACAATCCAAACAGTCGTAGAATTATCGTTTCAGCATGGAACGTAGGGGAACTTGATGATATGGCTTTGATGCCATGTCATGCCTTTTTCCAGTTCCATGTTGCCAATGGAAAACTCAACTGCCAACTCTACCAACGAAGCGCTGATGTGTTTCTCGGCGTCCCATTCAATATTGCATCCTATGCGTTGCTAACTGAGATGATGGCACAAATTTGTGGACTTAAAGCTGGAACATTTGTTCATACCCTTGGTGATGCACACTTGTACACCAATCATCTGGAGCAAGCGAATCTTCAGGTAACTCGAGAACCATTGAAACTGCCGACTCTGAAACTTAATCCTCAATGCACATCTATCGATTCTTTTACTTTTGATGACATTGACGTTGTGGGATATGAACACCACCCGCACATCTCGGCTCCTATTGCCATTTGAGGCGAATATACATGTTGACAATGATTTTTGCATGCGACCTTTCAGGTGCGATTGGCAAAGATGGTGACCTACCATGGCGTCAATCATCAGATTTGCAGCATTTCAAACGCATCACTATGTCCAAAACAATGGTGATGGGAAGAAAAACCTGGGAAAGTCTGCCCGGGAAATTACCGGGTCGAAGACACATAGTTCTTTCTCGTTCCCAGCGAGATGACGTGGAAGTACTCTCGGTTGAGAGGGTGTTAGAATTGGCAGAATCTGAGGAAATTATGGTAATTGGAGGCGGTGAAATCTACGCCCTGTTTATGGATCATGCAAAAGAAATTCACAAAACCATTATTGAAACTAGAATCGATGATGCAGATACTTTTGCTCCTTCAATGGACGGTGAAGGATTTCACCTCATTGGTGAACGCTTTGTTAATGCAGGGCCTCGAGACGAACATAACATGATCTTTCAACATTGGATTCGCTAGTTTTCATCCGGAGAATATTCCGTAACTCGAAGACCTAAACGGCCTTGGCGTGAAGGACGATTCATAATTTTAGCATACTTTGATTCAAATGCTGCCTTCAAATCTATTTCCATTGCAAGAGAATGACCCATGAGTAGCAAAAGTATGTCTGCCATCTCTTCAGCGCACTCTGAGAGAGGTTTGCCTTTGGTCACTGCTGCTGCAAATTCTCCTAACTCCTCTACAGTAAGCGCGATTCTGTATCCCATATCGTGACCGTTGTTTTCTTCAAAATTATGTTTGTCATGAAATACTGCAATCTTTTTCATCATAACTTCCCATTCATCTCGAGCATCATGCGCCATCCAATCATCTACCGACATTCCGTCCATGTACAAAGTAAACCAAGCCGGACTTAGAACTTGTAGGAGTATGCAGAATCGGTTTCAGTGAATTTTAAGAACAGTTGGCCAATGAAGCTCCTGTGTCAGTCCCAAATACTAAACCCGCCACAGAACGAGATCTCTATGTCGAAAACGATACTCACGGATTTGAGGAGAAAACTGAACGCGAAGCCCCAATAATGCACAACGTCTTGGTCGATGGATGGCCGGCAAAAGCTGGTGTTGGTTCATTCGGAGCATACAGCACTCGCATTGTCATTAAATTCGATTCACCACACCCTGAATACGGGGAAGAGTTTGCAACAAAATACTTCATGTTTGATGACAGTCAACCGGGTCTTGTTCGATGGGGTCATGACAATGCAACAATGACCATCCAGAAAATTCTTGACAATTAATGCTCAAATTTTGCCGGGTGGATAATTTACGGCCACACATCTAAATCCTAGAATCCATACCTTGAAGTGATACAATGAAAACTTCTGACATTGATTATGACCAAAAAGTAAAGTTCCCTACCTTTGACTACCAAGGTTTACCAATCTTGTACGTCCTAATGCTGCTCTTATCAGTGAGTGTGCTGGTTGATGGAAAAGTGATTCACGCGCCTGTGTTCTTTTATTTTCTGTTTCTTCTGTCCAATGTACTCATTGGCGATTGGTGGTTCCGCAAGCGGTTTATTGGACGAATGAACGGAGAAAACTGGGTAATTATTGGTCATCAAATTTCCGATAAATATGTACTTAGTCAAAACCGATACGACATCTCTGATCTGAAATTCAAAAGGATAAATCGTAATCGAGGAGATAACGGTTCGATTGGTTTTGTCCAGTTGTTTTGTAACGGTGAAAAAATCCTTGATTGTCCCGGTGACAAACACGATATAAGCGGCATAATCCCTGAATTGTTTGAGCCAAAAACAAACAAAATCAACGAGAATTTTTGGCAAGAACCTCGGAAAGAGGAAATGGTCGAAGTTTCAAGCGATGTTCAGCAAGAAGAAAAAGAAAATTTTTGGACCAACATCGACTCTTAAGTGTGTCATCTGAATGCTTTCATTTGAGCAGAGAAGGATTGTGGTAACTTGGATGGGATATCGAGGTCACTTCAGCAATTCAATCATGCACGCCCATACCGGCATCAAACGGCGATTTGCTTGAGAAGAAACCGAATGGTGGTCGAGGTCGGCCCCTGAATCGCCAGGTTCACGCCCTGCAGCCCAATTGGAGGAGATACACACAGCCACATACGGTAGTTTGAGTTCTCGTGCCAACTTTGCTTCTCGAGGCATGGTCATTCCCACCATGTGCCCACCAAGGGTATCGATTGCGTCAATTTCGGCTTTGGTCTCAAAGTGTGGACCTTGAGCGAGCCAATAGGTGTAGAACATTCGCTCGCTGCTCGAGAATTCTTGAACCGAGCGCAACACTTCGCTCAGTCGACGATTAATGGTTGCATCAAACGGTTCGGTTACCGATGTGAAAACGGCTGCACCATCGTGAAACGTCGACGCTTTGCCGGTGAAATCGATGTATTGTTCTGCCAGTGCCACCTTTCCTGGCGGGAAATCGTTAGGGATTGCACCGACCGAGCAAACCGCCATCACCGCTTCACACCCTGCGTCTGCAAGAGCACGCATGTTCGCGCGATGTTCAATCATGTGAGGCGGTCGACTTGCTTCACCATCATTGTGGTGACGTTGCAAAAAGAATAATTCCTTTTCATCCTCGCCTGATTTGAGTTGCATACATGTCAGCGGGACATCACCCCAAGGCGTCTCTACAGTGACATCATCTCGTCGCAACAAGTCAATACCGGACTGATTCATTTCTTCACCAACAGCCATGTTGATGAGACCTGTTCCGCCAATCACTCCGAGTCGTTGCATGTCAGCCCCTCATACCATGTGTTTGTCAAACCTACGGCTCAAGAACCGCTTCGACCTTGCTTTCGCAGGTAGAATGGTGTATGTTCAGAACCTAATCACTCGTTGAGACGAGCAATCAAGTCCGCTTTCTTTCCAGAAACCGGCTTTCCAGCTGCCTTGAGAAGTTCCTTGAGTTCTGCAACCTTCATTGATTCGTAATCAGCGCTTGGTGCAGCCTCTTCGGCAGGTGCTTCTTCAGTAGCTGGTGCTTCTTCGGCAGGTGCTTCTTCAACAGCAGCAGGTGCTTTCTCGGAGGCAGGCTCCATTGCTTCAGCAGCGGCGATAATCGATGGTGTAGCGATCTCATCCTCGTCTTCGTCATCTTCCATAGCAGCAGCAAGTGCAGCTGCTTTCTTGGCTTTGAGTTCGGCGTCAGAGCGGGCTTCCTCGGCGTGAATCTCATCAAGTGTTTTTCCACTTTCAGCGACAACACCCTCTTGCAGAAGTTGGCTCTTACGTATAGCGACTGACTTTACCGGATAGATAGGCTTGACAGCCTTTCGAATTTCTTCTTCAAGAGTTCCGTCAAGAATTTGAGTTTGAATCTTGGAGTAAGTTGCCTTGGATGCAAAAGCAATAATCATGTCCCGTGCTTTAGCACGCATTGCCTGCTTAATTGAAGTCTGAACACGCTTTTGAGTAATAATTAGCGGCTTGAGGCGAATCAAGTAACCATCAGTTGACACAACATCAACTACGTCGTCAACTTTACCACGGTATCGGCGGATTTGGCGTCGAATGTGGTCGGTTTGGTGGTGGTGGCCAATGAAGGTTGTAAGAGCATCTTGCCCTACACATTCATGGACACGGAATCGAAGAATGACGTGCATCTTCGTAAAATCACCGTTGAATTCTTGTTGTGTCATTTCATACACACGGCCAATGATATGTTCATCAGACTCCCCGAGAGTTTCTCCAATTTTCTTAAAATCCCATGGTGCTCGTGGGGCTCGAATGGTGTACCAAATCTTATTCTTCCACTTGTCACGTTGCTTACGTGCTGCTGCACGTGCCTTTACACTAATTTTCTTTGCCATGGTATCATCTCGGGGTGTGTGTCTTGCGGGGGCTACCCCACTTGCAGGTTTGCGACTTACCTCCCCTATTTGAAAGGGACTCTTCAATCCATTACGATTGCAAGGCTGGCTACTGAAGCAGAGAACTTCTTTCGACAGGCTCATGTGCTTGTAGTCTACCGTAGTGTTGTGAGCCTACATCACATCACTTGGCGAGCGACGGTCGGTGCCGTCGAAGATGAAACACTGCTCGCTGATGCCATAGCATGGCTTGTAGGTGACCCCGAATTAATTGATATTGAACAAACTTCATCCTATCACGGCTCTCAAATTCACATGGTCACTGGCGTAAGTAAAAAAAAGCAGCAGTCTCTCAAATCACTATCACGTATCGGAGTCCACAATTTGGAAAAACTGAGTTCCGAACTTGAGCAACGATTTGACGAAAACAATACGCTGCATTTCAGACTCGATATTCATTCATTCATCGATGGAGAAGTGGTAATCGCTGCACCAGGTCAACAATCAACAATCAAGTGCCAAACCAAAGTGGAAGTTTATCCCGGACAAGACCCAATGGAGCAGTGCAAAATGGCTCTTCAAGAAGCCATGAAGAAAGTTGAAAATAATGACATTGAAAGCATTCTCCAACCTCCTGAAAACTGATGTGGTGTGGTATGAAAGCGAACATTTCATTCGCAGTTTTGTTTTCAGTGATGATGCTGTCATGCGTACTCATCCCTGTGTCCAGTTCCTCTGTAAATGATGCTCATCTCAATCAAGAACCCATTTGCCAAGCAAACAGAAACGAGACTTGGACAGTGGGTCTGCTGTACTGTAACGATTCAATTGATGAAGGCTACACTCTATTTTCACCTATGCCATCTTCAACCAGTTATCTCATCGATAGTGAGGGAAGAGAAATACATTCATGGGAATCACCAGGCGGCCATCGGCCGGGCCTTTCTTCATACCTGCTCCCGGATGGGGACTTACTTCGAACAGCGAACATTGCTCAGCAAGCAGTAGGGGGTTTTAGCGGCGGAGGTACTGCTGGAAAGATTGAACGAATCGGTTGGGATGGAACTGCAGAGTGGTCTTGGGAATATTCTTCGACGACATTCATCACTCACCATGATATTGAACCAATGCCGAACGGCAATATTTTGGCCATAGCATGGGAAGATAAAACCGAAGCGGAGGCAACCCAAGCAGGACGGAACCCTGCCATAGCAAGTGATTCTCCCGGTGGAACCGGCAATGTTTGGCCCGACCATATTATTGAGATTGAACCACTTTCAAACAACCAAGCCAACATTGTATGGGAGTGGCATGCTTGGGATCACCTGATACAAGATTACGACTCAACAAAGGATAATTTTGGTGTTGTCAATGACCATCCCGAATTACTTGACATTAATTTCATAGGAGCAACTGGAAATCAAGCGGGTCGAGCAGATTGGATGCACTGCAACGGAATTGATTACAATGAACTCTTAGACCAAATCGCACTTTCATGTAAAAACACCAATGAAATCTACATTCTTGACCACAGCACAACCACGCAGGAAGCAGCAAGCCATACTGGAGGTGATTATGGCAAAGGTGGTGATTTCCTCTACCGTTGGGGTAATCCACAAGCATATGATGCAGGACTTTCAAGCGACCAATTCTTGTTTGGCCAGCACGATGTGCAATGGATTGAGGAGGGGCGCGTTGGTGCTGGTAACCTGTTGGTCTTCAATAACGGCAACGGTCGTAATCCAAGCTATTCCTCAATCGAAGTGATTCAGACTCCCGGACAAAACGGAGTCTACCCCTTGAATGAAAGCGGCATGTGGGGGCCAGCCAGTTCAAACTGGACATGGAATTTAGCCGAAGACATGTATGCTCCATCTGTTTCAGGAGCCGAACGATTGAGCAATGGGAACACCTTAGTCACAATCGGAACTCAAGGTACATTCTACGAAGTGAATCTTTCTGGAGAAATCGTTTGGAAGTACATCAACCCAATCTCAAAGCAAGGAACGGTTTCACAAGGCGATGCAATACCGGAGGGGAACAATGCTGGAACACTGGCAAACACGGTGTTCAAGGCTCGTAGATATTCCGCTGAACATCCAGCATTCTCCGCCAAAAACTTGACGCCAGGAGATTACCTCGAACCGTGGACAGATAATTGTCCATCACAAGAATCACTTCCTTGGGACGCTGACGGCGATGGTTGCATTGACGACACGGATAGTGATGGGATTTTGGACCCAAACGATAGTTGTCCCGGGTTTGACGACAAAACTGATGTTGACAACGATTCAGTACCCGATGGTTGTGATGTCTTCATTGACTCGGATGGAGATGGGGTTGAGGATTCTCTGGACACTTGCCCTGGCTTTGATGATGGAAAAGACATCGATAACGATTCAGTACCAGATGATTGTGACGTACTTCTCGACAACGATGGCGATGGAATCTCCAACACGTTGGATAAATGTGAAGGATTCGATGATGCGATAGATGTTGATAACGATTCAGCCCCGGACGATTGTGATACGCTTGTGGATAATGACGGTGATGGTGTTTCAAACTTAGAGGATTCATGCGAAGGACATGACGATTCTATAGATTTGGACGAAGATGGAATTCCCGATGGATGTGACACCTCACCAAATAGTGTCAGTCAAAATCAAAACCATTCAGAGGACACGGAAAACGTGACTCAAACACCAGTTCATCAAACGAACGATACGGCAATTCTACAAGATGACTCTGAAGATTCTACTTTGCAAGAGGACGCCAAGAATTCAACACAAGCTTCTGTGCTTTCGTTTCGAACTACTCTCTCGCTGCTGTTGATTTTCTTGGGTGTGTGGCTGTTGCTGTACATTTTGTCCTCACAGATCTCTGGAGAACAAAGGGAGAAAAACAACGAGCATCTTGATTTGGTTTTTGCAAGTTCTTCATCAGATGCATTTGAACAGAAAATTCGAGGTGTGCTCCCGATGATTGACCTACCTTCGCCACCCTTAGTTCAACACCCACAACAACCCACGGACACACAAACACCGTATCCGTCCATTCCAGATGAGGGTCTACCAGAAGGATGGAGCGAAGAACAATGGAAATACTATGGCCAACAGTGGATTGATGCTCGCAAAAATTAGATTTTTGCTTTATCGAACATCTATTTTAAGGGCTCCCTAAAAAATATGGCTCTTAGCAAGCCTTTTTATCCTAATTCCAGTAGCACATCTTGGAGAGAATAATATGCCACACATAGTCACCAGCGGTTGCGTCGATCACAAATATCAGGAATGTGTTGCTGTATGTCCTGTTGAAGCCTTTCGCGAAGCAGAAACATACCTGGTCATAGATCCAGATGAATGCATCGACTGTGGTGCCTGTATTCCCGAATGCCCGGTGGATGCAATTTTTGCTGACACGGATATTCCCTCCGACGAAGAAGAATGGATAGACCGCAACGCTGAGGAATCCGTCGATGCAGAAATCGCAGAAGGCGATTCACCAGTTCTTGCTGATGACTGAAGTACTTCAACGCTCACATGGTCTAAACCAATGTTCATGAAGGGCGCGTACTTGGAGTAGGTGATTGACATGGTTAGAACCGACTTCACACAACTCCGAAACGGTAGCGATTTGCTCAAAAGGGGCTTTGCTCGAATGCAGCAGGGTGGAGTCATAATGGACGTCGTCGACCCAGAGCAGGCTGCAGTAGCAGAAGAAGCCGGTGCTGTCGCAGTGATGGCATTAGAGCGAGTTCCAGCCGACATACGACGTGATGGAGGCGTTGCTCGTATGAGCCATCCGGACATGATTCAAGGTATTCTTGATTGTACCTCTATACCGGTGATGGCAAAAGCCCGAATCGGACATGAAGGCGAAGCACGTATTCTAGAGTCAATGGGCGTTGATATGGTTGATGAATCCGAAGTTCTTACCCCCGCAGACCCCTTCTTCCACATCAATAAAAACGACTACTCAATTCCCTTTGTTTGTGGAGCTACCGGCCTAGGCGAGGCGGTTCGAAGAATACATGAAGGCGCTTCTATGATTCGTACCAAGGGCGAAGCAGGAACCGGAAACCTTGTTGCTGCAGTCACTCATGCTCGACTTATCGATCAAGAGATTCGTCAAATTCAATCGCTCGACGATGATGGATTGGAAAAAGTCTCCAATATGATTCTTGACCGATACCGGGTTCTTGCAGACACATCAGAACTCCCAGGTTTACATCCAATGACACCGTTCGGCGCAATCGATGATTCGATGGAAGGTAACATTTTAGAAATACTCAATCAAGTCAAGGACCTTGGTCGTCTACCAGTTGTCACCTTCTCCGCTGGAGGCATTGCAACCCCTGCCGACGCATCTCACATGATGCGCCTTGGAATGGACGGCATCTTTGTCGGCTCAGGGATTTTCAAGTCGTCAGACCCAAAGACTATGGCTGATGCGATTGTACTGGCCACTGCGCATTATGATAATGCTGAGAAAGTAACTGAGGCAATGGCAATGACTCTAGGAGATCCAATGAAGGGTGATGAATTAGAGACGCTCGAAGTCCGAATGGATCAACGTGGCTGGTAATCAGTCCAATGGATTTGAAATTCCCTCTTCTCCGAGAGCCCATTTGAGAGTTTTGACAACACCATCGAGTGCCTTGTGGTTTCGAGCGGCTTCTTTCATACCATCTCTATCTTCGTTTCTCTTGCACTCCTCGAACCAGACTTTCCAATCGCTGCGCTTTGCTTCCGCACGTGCGAGCATCTCTTCAATTTCTTCCCACGTTCGGTCGTAACTCCGCTTAGGTGTAGATTTGTTGGACATTGTACTATCGCCGTAACCCATGGTATTTTATTCAAACGCCAACATGATTACACCGATTCGGGAATTCTACAATTCTCCAAGATACTGTCAGCCTCAATTACGACTCCATCGCCGACTACGACGTTGTTCAACACTGAACCGGAGCCAACCCGCACATGCTCCCCCAAAACCGAGTTTTGAACAGTACATCCTTGCTCGACTACCGAATGTGACATGACAAGCACATCGGTCAGATGACTGTCAGCCTCAACGCGTGAAAAAACAGAAAGTACACTTCCATGAAGAATCCCGTGGTTTTCTGCGGATTCAGCGACAAAGCAATCCGCAGTAAAATCTCCATTCGGTACTGGGAATGGTAAATTCTCCCTTTGTTGCAAAAGTGTATGTTGCGCACGTATCAACTCAAATGGATGACCCACATCGAACCATACACCATCGATAGTTTTCGCATACATTGGCCAGCCTTTTTCTAAAACCATGGGGAATAACTGCTTGCTGAAATCAAATTTAACACCCTCGGGAACCATAGCTAATACCTCGGGTTCAATGATATACAAGCCTGCGTTTATGACGTTACTGAATGCTTCCTCGGGAGTAGGTTTTTCTTTGAATCGACAAATAAAACCCTCTCGAAGTTCACCGTTAAGCTCACCGTTATGCAATTGTGAAAGACCTACAATTCCAAATTCAGTAGGGTCCTCAACTTCCCAAAGAGCCATCGTAACTTTGGCTCCACTGGTACGATGAGCTTCGAGCAACAATCCGATATCAAATGAGGCTACGGAGTCGCCAGAACCAACAACAAAAGTCTCGCTGAGATGCTCTGAAAGAAGGCGAACACTTCCAGCAGTCCCCATGGGTGAAGACTCTTGATTGACCCATGCCTTTACCGATGGGGAATTCCAAGTGGCTACGTGCTCTTTGAGTTGTTCTCCCCGATATCCAGTTGTTACGACAATATTTTCTATTGCGGCATCAACCATTGCGTCTTTAACAAAATCAATCACGGGACGGCCAAGAAGTTCGACCATTGGTTTGGGGCGAGTCAGTGTCAATGGTCGTAGGCGGCTACCTTGGCCACCAGCCATAATGATGCCATACATGCCAATACCTCAGCGTCGGCGTTTTGCATTCATGTCGATTTTTCGCATCGACTTTTTCTTTCCGGACTTTGCTTTACGTCGGGTTGAGCCAGCAGAATCTCCTTGGCCAATACCACCAAAGGTAATTCCACCTGAGTTCAAAAGTTTGGAGACTAACTCGTCTGCGACTTCTTCGGATTCTGCACCTGTTTTCATCTCTGCTTTAACAGAAGCATTGTGGTCAGTCATCCATGATTTGCGCTCATCACGAGCCATGTTCAACTTATCTCGGACTTTGTTAACATCTACCATAAGTTCGGTGATTTTGTTATGCATATCGTCAGACTTTTTCCTCAACTCGAGGAATTCATTATGGAATCGGTCACCCTCTGCTTTCAAGAAATCACGGTGAGCAAATGCCTCATCGACTTCCTTTGATATGGCATCAGCACGACCCACCGCTTCAAGCATATCTTTGTGAGCAGCATCTGCTTCAGAGTGGAGAGTTTTTATTGCGGAATCCAAATCAGTAAGGTCCACATTTATCATCTCGAATTGAGTGACTTCTGGAGCTAACTCTTTAATTCGAATTTTCATTTCCTTGATTTTCTTAATCATTTCCTTTTCCTTTTTCTGACCGACTGAGGAGGTTTCAAAGGTCTTTTCGAGGCTTTGGACCTCGTGCCGGAGTTTGGCATACTCTGCCGTTGCAGACTTCTTGGAGCCTTTCTCATCTCTACGGCCTTTGGCTTGATTGATGAGATCGCGTGCCTGTTGCTGAAGCGCATTTCTCTTTTCCTTGAACATCTTAATTTCAGAACGAATCGCTTTGATTTCTGTGACGACTAAGTCTAATTTTTCTTTGTGTTCTTTGTACTGGCCTTGAACCGCATTGCGTTTATCGGCAACGGCTCTAGCCTGCTCACTGAAAGAATTTCGAGTATTGCGCATCTTTCGAACACGAGCTTCCATGCCTTGGAGTTCTTCTCGCAATTCAGCATCAGGATTTGGAGTCCCATCATCTGGCCTTCCGCGCATGCTTGGTGCTCAGAGTTACCCTTTTCAAATCTACCCATGAGGTAAAAGGCAATTACGCTCCAATATTCCCAAGAATATCGCTGATTTTAATGAACACAGCTATCGAAATTCCAAGAACCCCTAAGACAGCGGTCGTGACCGATGAAAAACCCAACAATCGTTCCAAGAACTTTGTTCTTACGCGAACATTGATTTGACGTCCAATGATTAAATCTCCGCTCTGTTCTTCGAGACGAACCGAAACCGTCGCTTCACCAAATCGTTCTGGGAGCAGTGATTGCCAGGCGACGGTTGAATCACGAAGTAAGCCAGACATGATGCCGAGAACGTCTTCGTCACCCTCCGCAGATAGGGGTAAAGATTTGGATGACCACCAATGTTTTTCACCTGGGTCAAGACGATAAGTCATCGCCAAATCGTGCGGGCGGAAATCTGGTGATTGTACTCGCAATACGACGTTTCGAGGTGAATCAGATAAATTATGCATCAAGGTGAATAAATTGGCTCGTTCATGCACGACATTTTCCATATCCACTTCAAAAATGATGTCTGAACTGGTTGCAGGTCTTCCAGCACCAATATCTTCCTCCACACGGCCAATCATGCGGAAGAAAGCCGGGCAAGATTGTTCAATGTGATCAATGATTGACAACCACTCCTCCATAGTAAAGATTGGATGGTTTCGAAGAATTTCCATTCCCTTGTTCGTTAAGACCTCGCCAAGTTCCGATTCCATTGACTTAAAGTCAAGGCCTTTTGAATGTCGGTAGAGTGTCATCAATATTTTTTCTCGTGCAAACTGAGGATCTATTGATTTACGAAAACAATCTTCTAAATCCTTGGAGTAGACTTCGTAAACAGAACGCAAAAGCGGGTCCATATGGGTCTTTACTAAGTCACTAAACACCATTTCTAAGGTCGAAGGATGGATTGGTGGGTTATACGCTTGCAACAAACCAGTTCTCTCGTCCATATTGAACGGGTGAGCACGAGTTGGGAAATGTTGGGATAACGACAAAAGCAGTGTTGAAAAAGAAAGTAACAAGAGAATACGCCCGTTAAGTGATACGATATCAAACAAGAATATTGCCAGTAATAACAAACTTGACAAAATTCCAAAGGAAAGCGCCCAAGAGTGTTTTGCCTTCGTACTGTTCAATTGGTGTGCAAGACTTTCGTATCCATGTAAAGATTGCACAGAAAGATGTTCAGCGTTCAAACGTTCTACCTCCTTTTCGAAATTATGAATTGAGAGTTCTACTCGATGACGATGAAAAGTCTGTGCTAAGAGGTATCCCAATAAAATGACAAAGGTGAGAGCAGTTAAAGCCATTGCAAAACTCAATCCGATGGCAGGTTCAATTTTGGACCACCATTCAGGTGACGATGCGGAAAAGGCTAACGCTCCAAAGTAAGTGAGGAAAGAAAAAGCAGGTAATATCAAAATGAGTCGAAGCCCTGATGCGAGGAGTTGCCTATCGATTGCAAACCAGAAGCGTTCTGAACGAAGAATATTTTCTTCTTCTGATGAAACTGACTCAAGGGCTGGCGAGGAATCAGAATCAGTATCTACCATGCAACGCCCAAGAATAACATACACTAAAGTGTTACATTAATTTTAGGAGCATTAGATACGGACAACGAGTTTTGAAGCAAGGTCAGATGAGATTTGTACATCCGAACTGTCCTTGAGCAAATAACCATCTTTCGTTGGAGTAATTTCGCATCCGATTTCAACGCCAAGATTTGCAAGAACATTTCGGTCTTGCAGATTGAAAAACATACCTTCAATGATGCCGGTAACACCTTCACCCAAACTTGAAAGTAATCGCATGCTTGTGTCAGAGGATTCGACTCGAGAGGATATCTCGGTTGAAGCAGGCGGTATGTCTCGGCCGCTTGGGTCAAGGATTGGATTGCCGAGCAATTGAGTTAACGCAATCTCAAGATCATCATCAATGGCATGCTCAAGGCGGCACGCAGTAGCATGAGTGTTCCCTTGAAAAGATACACTTTCGAGGAACACTTCAGCAAGTCGATGTCGGCGCTTCATTTTCCTGCCGTGAGCCATACCTGTTTCTGTCAGTGTAGCTCCTTTGTAAGGAACATAATCAACCATGCCTTTCGATGCTAATCGTTGAATCATCTCAGTTGCAGATGCCGGAGATACTCTCAAGGCTGTCGCAAGGTCACCATTACGAACTGGAAAATCCGGTTTCTTCTCATAAAATTCATACATCATCTCGAGGTACTCGTCCTCAAATTCCCTAAAGTGTCCATTCACCCAAATCACCCTTGGTCTTCAACACGAGGCTCAGCAGAAAAAACTTCCTCACATGCAGGACAGCGAACTGACCCCGTATATTCAGACGGAATTCTTAGAGATTGAGCACACTGCGGGCAGTGTATCTCTATTTTCCCATCGCCGATATCTTCGATTACTTCTACCGGCTCATCCTCGATGTTAGATTCAACCCTAGGCGTCACTTCAAAGCGATTTGAGCAATCAGGGCAACGCACTTGCCCACCATAGTCGGCAGGAACCCGGAGTTGGCGTCCACATTCGGGACAGCCGATTTGTATTTTCTCTGCGGATGATGGTTGCTTTTTGCCCTCATTGGATTCAGAACTTTTTCTGCTTGAATTCGAGGTGTTTGAACCAGGTTCTCGGTTTTGATAAATCCGAACTCCAAGAACAATGACAACTGCAAGACCGATTCCACCAATCAAACCAATCCAAGGAGGTTGGTATGACGTATCTTCGACAACAGCAGTTCCTGATTGGAAGGTGTTGCTTGCAACATAACTCTGAGTACTAACGACCCAAGTTACCTTCAATGACGCAGATACGCCCTCGGGCCATGAAAAAGTGAATGAATAACTTGAGTCTTGATTTGATTCAATCACACTTGTCGTCTTTTCGCCAAGGAATTCACCTTCTTGTGTCGACAAAACCAGATAACCCTCAGTTCCCGCAACATCACCTGCATTACGGACTTGAACTGTCACTGAACCGGTCTCACCCGGAATTGGACGGTTCGGGACAGAAATCTGACTAAATTCAATCGAATAGGAGGGACGTTCAGTTGGAACTGACTTTGTAAACGAAGTGAAACTATCGCTCGAAGTCCAATTCACTGGTGTGGCACGAATGGATACTCTTTCAGAATCCACAAAACCAAGTATATGCTCACCCGTTGTAATTCCAGGTTCCAGCGTCACAACATAATCGAGTGGATATTCGTCAAAACCTGAATTTGAAAAACCTAATCGAATTCGAACGTCTCGATCAATGCCTTCACTCATCTCAACTGACCAAGAAAATTGTATGCCGTTCTCAGCATCCCATGAAACAGAAGAAATAGTCGGGGTCAGTGTTTGTTGGCCCGCAACAGGAACCATAAGCGTACCATTCAGGCCCGAATCTATTGAACCATCCGATGATGTTAGCGACCAGTTGACCATTTGATCACCTTGTGCAGTGAGAGGAACCCAAACCGAAAGTTCTCCAGCAGCATCAACATCAAGTTGCAGTGGGTTGCTGGAGTATTCTACACCTTGAGTTTCGCACACCAAGGATGCATGCCCTGGGTAATCACCATGGTTGCGAATCAACATTGAAAATCGAACCATATCGCCTTCATGCCATGGACCATTCAACATCGCAGGAATGTTAGAGCCAGCTGATTCAAAGGCTGCCGACTCAACATGATAGACAGACGAAAACGGAGAGTTTGATGCCGAATCAAGCCGCATACCCGATAATTCACACGTGAGTAAGTTTGGACGCGCTGTAGATGAAATCAAGAGAATGGTTTCGCCCTGAATAGGAGTGGAAAAATCAGTGGTTAACAACGACTCCTCTCCAAAAACACACGAAATAGAACCATTAAATTCACGGTCTCCAGAATTGAAGATACTTAGATTCCATTCAACTAAATCTCCCGCCTCAACTTCAGATGTTAGCAGTTGAAGCGACATAGACATCAGCGGGAGAGGTGGTGGCTGGATCGAAAGATTCAGTTCTCGTGATTCGTCAGATGTATCTCCGTCTCCGCTTGCGTTCAGTGAAAAAGAAACTTGTGCAAGACCTTCAATCAAGTCAAACGTGCTGTTGAACTGAACGATAACACTTGATTGAGCAGCCACAGATAAGCCCGTAAAGGTCTGATTATCATACCGACCATCGTTCAGCATCGAGTAGGACAGAGTTCCATTCCAAGCGAAATCACCATCATTGAGAACAGCAATTTCCGAACGCATGTAGTCGCCATCATGCACGGACACATTTCCTGTATCTGCACCAAGTTCAGAAATACCGGAAAACAAGATTTGTCCCTGCGGTGCCAAAGAAATGTCATACGGCTTGAGACGATGCAATGTCCGGCTAAGACTCACCGACTGAGTCGCATTTGGAGAACCAGCATCGCCGAGAACCTCAACTTCGACTACTGTATAGCCATAAGGAATAGATGTGAGGGAGAAAAGGACATTTTGGGTTGTATCACTGGCAACAGTTAGATTCTGGCTTAATTGTTCGAACGGAGTTCCATCGAAGGCAGAAAGTTCCACGGTGACCTCAACATCAGCATCACTCGAAACCAATTCAACAAGGTCAAAGTTGAGTTCGTATGAATCCTGTTCAATTGTCTCAAAATCATCAAGTGAGAAAGAACTTACATCAATAACTGCGCCTCCACCATCGGCACTGACAAGAGGGAGAAGGCACGACAGGAACAACGCAGAGATTGCGAGGCCAAAAAACCTCGAATCTCTTTCAGATGGTCTGCCCATAGGTATGCGTCTGCGAGGGGGGTTCTTCACTTTCTCGCCTTGACAAGTCGCTACGCCATGTTTATTGAAGGTTGGAGGGTGCCCACGCTGTATGGGTCCTGACGAGTTGTTGGAAATGACTCCCGCCCTTTTGGCGAAGTCAATCTTACATCGCCGCGAACGCCTTGCTGAAATGATTCCCGAGCAACTTGATGCTCGTCAAGATGAATTACGCGCTGCAGAACCATTGGCCCGCGCTGCCAAAGAACAGCGAGATTCTGTAAATGACAAAGTTGCTAACCTAAAAAAGGAGCGAAACACTGCCAGGGAAAAAGGCCAACAACTGTTTCGACAAGGCAACGAACTACGCAACACAATAGCAGAGCAGGGAGGAGTTCAACAGGCCAATCCG
This sequence comes from Candidatus Poseidoniaceae archaeon, assembly GCA_036846305.1. Classification (GTDB taxonomy): domain Archaea; phylum Thermoplasmatota; class Poseidoniia; order Poseidoniales; family Poseidoniaceae; genus MGIIa-L1. Next base: position 28,700 of record DAIUCF010000015.1, read on the forward strand.
GAATGGGCTCAAAACAAACTCAATGAAAAACTCAAAGCTTTAGAACATGAATTGGAAACCAATGCCGGTAATCACAAGACTGAGCAAAAATACCTTGCCCAAATGAAAGCTCTGCTCATGGAACACGAACAATGGGTGGGAACTCGCAATGACAACACTTCACAATACACTGAAATGAAAAAAATATATTCTGAGGCGCGCAAACATCTCGAACTATCGGAAAAGGCTCATCAAGCCTTACTAGAAAATGCATCTGAGAACGAATACTTTCACAACACATATCTCGAACAAGAAGCGCACAGAAGGCGTGCTGACGGACGCACAAAGCGTCTTGCTTTAGCCCTCGACCAAAGCCAAAAAGGAATTGAATTCTGGCAAAAACACATCGATAACGGATTTGATCAATTGCTAGAAAATGCTCGCCGAGTAGAAAATGGTGAAGAATCAAGTTTCGCTCGAAATAAAAAAGTAAAAAAAATGATTCAAACTCGTAATTCTCGAAACCATCAACGCATTAGTACCAAACAGGGCGGTGAAGAAGAGTGAGCGGTGAGTGCCCTACGACTGGTTTCGACCACGCTCAACAACATCGGTGGCCTCACGTTCACCAATTCCTTTGTGAAAAAATGGAATTAAGCGGAGAAGAGTCTTTTGATGCAGAATATATTGCCTCAATCTCAAATGAGATTTCCAATACTTTGCGACAACAGAGACCCAGTGAAAAAAATCTTAAACGTCGAAAAGGTCTCCTCCAACACCTTAAACGAACCATTGAACAGCGATTTAAAGGCAGCTCTCTAAGGCTTTTTGGCTCCGCTGAATCGGGTTTATCGCTTTCACATGGAGACCTTGACCTTTGCCTAATTTCTAATACTGAAAAACCGAAAAAAATTCTCCGCTCTTTATCGAAGACTTTGAAAAACCAAGATATGGAGGATATTCAGGTCATTGGCTCTGCTAAAGTCCCGATTATCAAATTTCGAGATGAGAGGACCAAAATTCCAGTCGACATATCGATTAACAACACTTTAGCACTCCACAACACGACGCTTCTCAAGCGATATGTGGAGGTCGATCCCCGTATACAGGAATGTGTGCTGGCGGTGAAGTACTGGGCATCCCAACGCGACGTATGCAACGCCGCAGAAGGTACATTCTCGTCGTATGCTTGGAGCCTCATTATGCTTCAAGCACTACAGACTTCATCGCCACCTGTCGCCCCAAACATACAAGCTGGAAACGAACGAACTCTACTTGAAGTCGATGGAATGGAATACGATCTCACGATGGTGGACCAGCCTGAGCAACTCCTTCAACAACCAAATACGGACTCAATTGGCGATTTAATTATTCACTTTTTCAAACAGATGGTGGTGGACAGGCCGTGGGATGACCACGTAATCTCCATACGTAATGGGGAACCGATTACTCGTGAAACTAAAGGCTGGAAATATGGCAATCCTCGTGCATCAGATGCGGTTCTAAAAGACAGTAGAACTCGTCTAGGGCTACACTCATTCCCTGTGGAGGACCCGTTCGATCTCAATCATGACCTGAGCAGAGTGTTACGTCCCGAAGGTGCACTGGACATCCAAGAGGAAATGTTCCGTTTTTGGTTTGGATTGAAAGAAGGGAAAAGTTGGGAGCAATTGTGCGAACTGAAGAATCCAGAACGCAGAATAGAGCCTGAAGAGAGAGATCTGTTTGAAGACCTGCGCAATATCTCCAAAGAACAACTTAACCAGAGAGTTGTTAAGAATGACTCGAAAATTTCTGAACTAGAACAGCGTATTGAAGCACTCAACCAAGAACGACAAAACAACATCGACATCTCTCAAGCACTTCGAGGAATCTTTGAAGAAACAAGTGACCTAAGAAAGGAACATCGAGACATTGTACGGACACTCAAACCACGCCGTCAACGTATTGATGAATTAACTCAGCAGCGCGATGCCATCAATAAACGAATCGGAATCCCTTTGTACCGAATCAAAGAGATGCTTGTTGATGTCCACCAAACTCTCACTGGAGATGTTGATATGTTTCAAGTCCCTTCGTTACAAAGAGAAGAGCAGCAGTTTTCGTGGTTTTTTGAATTGCAAGCAATGCATACTGCTGCGCTTGAAGCAGGTAGCGCCCACAACGAACTGACCTCACTACTCAAGGAACAAAAAAAGGCAGTTAAAGAATTGAAAATTTCGGAGAAAAAACAGTCCGAGGTGAAAGGTGAAATTCTCAAATCTGAACCACTTCTTGCTGACATTCGTGCCGACTTTAGCGAAGCCAAGCAGTTCGATAAAAATGTCAAATCACTTCAAAAAGTGATTCAAGAGCGAAGAAAAGAGTTACGTCGGGAACGCAGAGAGAAAGGACGCCTTGATGCATGGGTGCGTATTTCTTCAAATCCTGGTGGCAACACGAAAAGAAACAACGGACGAAAAAAGAAAGGGCAAAAATCCGGACAAGCAGATTGGAAACCTCATTTCAACAAACCAAAACCGGAAGATGTCAAGCAACGGGCTGCCAGTGGGAATTCGCTCTCTCTTGTCGATATAGACGTTCTACTCAAAAGTGGAGGCGTGTCTTCAATTCAAAATTCAAATCCATCCAAGAAGTCAAAGCGTAGAGCAGACCGGAAAAAGAAACAAAACCTCAACCTTTCAGCTCGTCGCGGCGAACGTTCACAATCGAAAAAAGGTCGTAAAGAGTGAGGAGTTAGTATGGACAGCGTCCAATGGATGTATGGTTTCGAACCAAACACGCTGACAGATGACTGGAAAAAGCGGATACAACATCTATTTTTTAGCGAAACTGGGGAATCGTATACCTTTGAATCAATCTCAAATTTGCCCATCCCCAAATGGGGCGGCAATATGCTGCTGATTGATTCCTCGACATATCCAAATCCTCAATCCTTACTTGGAGTACTATGGGCTCTACCGTACGAAGTGCATGGTGTTCGAATTGCTGCGTTCGTAATCGATGCAGAACACCAATCAGCAGGTTGGGGTGCAAAAGCCTGGAATCATCTTGTTGAAATCTCTCTGGCTGTGGGGAAAAAGACGATTCAGTTAGAAGTAAAAGCAAGTAACATCCGCGCTCAAAAATTCTATAGATTAAGAGGTTTAGAAGTCGTTCGAGAATTGAAGAACTATTATGTCTCAGGTCTTGGACTTGAAATGAAAGGACCTCTCGGATAAACAGATTTTCAAACTCTACGACATTTGAGCATCAAAGGTTATGCTCCTCCTTCGTCTGGTCGTAGCGTGGAAGGCCGGCTTTTAGGTGACATTGTGGCGCAAGACGGAGTCACTGGTGCTGTGTTGCTGGATGCAGAAGGTTTTGTATTGTTTTCACAACCGCTGCACGATGATTCGGTGCAAATGCTCGGCAAAGCGATTGCACTGCTCGATCCACAATTTGCAACAGGTCGCGTCACCCTTAATGCCGAAAATGCGACTCTCATTGCTCAACACCTACTTGGAAATAGGGTACTGGTGGTGCGATGTGAAGTCTCATCCAACCTTGGCCACATACGCCACGTTCTGGATTCTGCAGCCAACCAATTCAATGCGCTCATCCCTTAGACTGCTCAGTGAAGATTGAAAAAGTCAACCACGAGGCCTAGTTTACCGAGTGAAGAGGTTAAATGTAAAGGGCCGGTCGCTTGGCCAGTGTGAAGGTGGGAACCTTACACGAACAGGTGAGATAGGAATGGACGAACTCAAGACTCAACTCGAAGAACGACGTAAAATGGTTGATGAAAAAGCGACAAGTTACAGAACTGTTCGGGATGAGTGTAACGACAATTCCAAAAAATTCACCGCAACTCGAAATGAAATGAACAGCGAAGTTCGAGAACTCATCGTTCAAGTTCGTGAACAGCGTGAAATTCGTGAACAAATGAATGAGATTGTTCGAGACAAGAAGGCTATTCGAGCAGAAGCAAACAAGGAAGTACGTGCTGCTAAAGAGGCACTCAACGCTGCAAAAGGTCCAGAAGCGGCTCCACAACGAGATGAAGGTCGACGTGGACGTCGTGACCGACCTGACACGATTCACTCACTCCGACGTGAACTTATCCGATTAGAGAATGAATTCGAGATGGGACGCCACACTGGCAAGAACGAAACTAAAGTCATGAAGCGCATGAAGGAAATCAGCGCAAAGATTCAGAAAATGAAAATCTCAGAAGATTCCAATACTGACCTCAAAGAGTCTCGTGAATCCTTGAGAATTGCAATGGAAACACAAGAAACCGCCCACGCTGCGGTTGAGCAAGCAGCTGAGGCAGCTCAAGAAGCACACGACCTCATGTTACAGTGGAACAAAGAAGTTGATACGCAACGAGAAAAGGCCGAGTCTGCACATCGCAAATTGCGAAACTCAAAGAAAGAAGCAGACAAGAACCATCGTGGATACATTGTATCTCTACGATGTTTGCACTCCATTCAAGACATGCTACGTGCAATGCGTGGTGCCAGTTCTGGCGAAGGACAGCGTCCTTCAGCCCGTGTTGAGGTTCAAGACTTGATGGGTAAGTTGATGTCCGGAGAGACACTTTCTACTGAAGAATTGATGCAACTCCAGCGATACGATTGATGGTTTTGCTGCGATGAGATGAAAGACCCCCCACAGTAACCTATACCATCGAGGGAGCACCATGTTATCGAAAGATGAAATTGCAGCCATTGTAGAGGACTATGACCGAATGAAACTTCGGATTGGCATGACTGCATCCCATTCTGCTCTGGATATTTGTGACGGGGCAATTGAGGAGGGGTTTCCTACAGTAGCCTACTGCAAGGAAGGTCGTCACAAAACCTACGCGAATTATTTCAAGGCCCACCGCTCACAATCTGGCCGAGTCGTACGTGGAATGGTTGACAAAGCCATTGTAATGCCCTCATTTAACGATGTCATGAAGTCTGAGATGCAGGAACAAATGCGCAAGCGAAATGTGGTCTACATCCCGAACCGCTCGTTCACTTCATACTCATCCATTGAGGATGTAGAAAACACCTTCAAAGTTCCACTCTTTGGTTCAAGGAACATGCTCCGAATGGAAGAACGTACCGAAGAGCAGGACTACTACTGGATCCTTGACAAAGCGGGACTACCGTATCCTGAAGCCATTGCCGACCCCCAAGACATTGATTGCTTGGTTATTGTCAAGTTGCATCATGCACAGAAGAAGTTGGAACGTGGATTCTTTACATGTGCCTCTTATGCAGAGTATCAAGAGAAATCTCAAGCACTTCTTGCAGAGGGTGTCATCGACGAAGAATCATTGGCCGGAGCGCGAATTGAACGCTACGTCATAGGACCTGTGTTCAATCTCAACTTTTTCTATAGTCCGCTAGCAGAAGAGGGTGAAAAACTCGAATTGCTCGGTGTTGACTGGAGATTTGAATCATCACTTGACGGACATGTTCGCTTACCTGCGCCTCAGCAAATGACCATGCCTCTACACCAACAAATTCCAGAAATGACCGTTGTTGGACACAACACGGCAACCATTCGAGAATCATTGCTCGAGAAAGCATTTGAACTGGGTGAGAAATTCATCACTGCTAGCAAAGAACATTACGACCCTGGTATCATCGGACCGTTCTGTTTGCAAACCTGTATCGATAAGGACATGAATTACTACATCTACGACGTTGCCCCTCGTTTAGGCGGAGGGACAAACGTCCACGTGAGTGTTGGCCACCCCTACGGTAACGCAACATGGAGAAAGCCGATGTCCAGTGGACGACGTATTGCTATGGAGCTGAGAATGGCTGCTGAGCAAGACCGATTGCTCGAAGTCCTCACATGACACCGAACTCCGGTCTCATTTGCTCATACAGACATTGATAATCTCTTGAGCAAGACTCAGAATGTTACCATGCCTGAAGGTCCAGAAATTCATCGAGCTGCGTCAAAAATTTGCAACGCACTTGAAGGCAAGACCATCGAAGATATTGAGATTACACTACCACGTTACGAGGAACGGACCAACGAGTTCCTCAACAAGACTGTTCTCAAAGTCGAGGCGAGGGGAAAAGCCATGTTGATTCACTTTGACACCTTTGTTCTTTACAGTCACAACCAATTGTACGGAAGATGGACCGTTAACCGCAGGGCGACTGAGGCCAAGAAATGGAATCGGAAACTTCGAATTGCTCTGTCGACCGACAAACATACCTGCCGTTTATGGTCTGCTACTGACATACTCATGCTTGAACCGTGGGAAGTATCGGGCCACCAGTACATCGCCAAGCTTGGTCCGGATGTGGTCATTGATGAGACGACCACGAAAGAACTTGTAGAACACATGAACCAAAAGCGGTTCCAAAGAAAACGACTGAAGACGCTACTGCTTGACCAGGGATTCTTCGCAGGTATTGGCAATTACCTTCGCAGTGAAGTGTTGTTCACTGCTGAACTTCATCCTGACCGAACGGTTTCTTCTCTCGATGAGGACGAAAAAATACGGCTTGCTGAACAAGCACTGTTCCTTTCACGCCAATCCTACAAGGTTCCTGGCATCACCGTTGATTTGGAACTCTATGAGCAACTTAGGGACAAAGGACTCTCACGGGGTAGGGCACGGCATTGGGTGTTTACCCGCAACGAACGGCCATGCCACAAGTGTGGTGAATTAATTCTGCATACGAGGCCTGGTGGGCGTCGACTGGACTATTGTCCAGTTTGTCAAAAATAATCAATCAGCAAATCCAAAGACACACGGCACGCTATGTCCTAGGCCTATTTCAACTAGTCTATCGGATTGAGGAAGGGTTTGCCAATAGATTCGATTCCGCCTTTTTTGATGTATGTTTCATTTACAGCACCACACGATCCAAGAACTGCACCTGAAGAATATCATGAGCAATATCCGGCAAATGAAATTGAATTACCCAAAAACTATATGTCGGAGCATCCTTTTGAAATTGCCGACGATAGAATCAGGGACGAAGTATTAGCAC
>DAIUCF010000016.1:0-34862 GCA_036846305.1 Candidatus Poseidoniaceae archaeon
ATGAGGAGAATTCCTGAGGCTAGAGATGCAGCGAGAAAATACAAAAAATTGACGATTAATGTCCAACTGCTGAACGTGACGAATTTATCCCGCTTAACAGGGTGGGTCATGCGTTCAACTCGTGTTTCATGGTCGACTACAATCATGGTCCCAGTGTCCATTCTGTACATGTAAATCATAGCACAGACTCCAACCACAAGACAAGCAATACGCCAAAGAAGCAGTAAACCTAACGGTAATGAAGATGAATGGAACGTATCGAATGAGTCTGATAGAAGTGTGGATAGTTCCCACTGAAAAAGAAAGAAGGTCGTGAGAATTATAATTCCAAAAAGTGTCGCCAAACTCTTTCCTGTGGAATCCTTCTCACCATACATAAGAAGGTCAACCATGGACCTCCGGCCCACTGGTTGTTTGAAAACTCTTTCACGACAACCAGCACAATAAATGGCTTAAGAACATTTCACACTGCAAACAACTAGGCACGAATATGATCTAGATATCGGTTGATTTCTTCTACCTTGTTTGAGTTGTTTGGATACTCACCAATTTGGCGATTACCGTAATAGAAATGTGCCGTTTCGGGAGAATATTCGTCTCCTGTGCCAGATGGGGGCTTGTATGCCATTCGTAGTTTATCGAGAGGGATTAATTTCACCGGTACATCAACCCCGCCTCTTGGCTCAAATACGACAAAGTGATGAATCATTTCGTCGACATATGCTTTGGCCATATATCCACGCAGGGGTGGTTTCGGTCTTGGCTTGAACAGATGAATGATAAGTACCACAAGAGGTACAATTCCCAAAAAGGCCAAACCTAAGAAAATGAGTGTACCCCAATTGTTCCCTCGTCGACCAGATGCCAAATATTGGAGGTCCGAACCCCTATCGCCAGTCATATGTTCCTGTGCATATGTTTCAAGAGGCTTTGTGGTTGTGTTCAATGTATGGTTCACTGCAAATTCAATACCACAGTGCGGGCATTCTAGAATGCCCCATGTCACGCCAACAATGACGATGTCGGAACAACTCCAGCAGTGCAATTCCATAGTTCGGATTATCAAGCACCAGTTATCAACATATCCTCGGCCGAAGTCTTGTAGGAGTTGCGTATGAATTGAAAATGCATCACAACAATTGTCAAAAGCCCTCTCCAAGTCGTCACACCATGGATAGAGTGCACCTAACTGTTCAATTTGCGCGCCTTGAACATGATGCACGACTTCCGACACAGGGTTCGTCACAAGCTGCGGGATGGGATTTGTATGCACTTGAGGAGACTCGTGTGACACGCAATAAAAGTTCAATGATTCGAACTGGCCTTGCTGTAGCGATACCTGAGGGATGGGAAGGTCAGATTCGTTGCCGTTCTTCGCTTGGAAAAAAGGGTATGATTATGCCGAATGGAATTGGTACAATTGATTCAGACTATCGCGGTGAACTCATGGTTTTAGCCACATGGATTGGTGAAGGAGATGAATTTGTCGTGACCAAAGGAGAGAGAATAGCGCAGTTACTCTTCGCACCAGTCCCCACAATCACTATCCAAGAGACTACCGTTGAAAATCTTGGTCGCACAGAACGCGGCGTAGGCGGTTTTGGTTCAACCGGTCAGTTCTAGCAGGGCATGAATTGATGCCATGGTGAGGATTGGAATGTACATGAGCGGAAACCGTATTGTCGATGTCCGCAATCTCGGAGTGGTAGAATACTCCCAAGCAATGGATTTGATGAAAGAACTCCAACATCAAAGAATAAAGGATGAAATTAACGATACCTTGCTCATCCTAGAACATCCAGAAGTAGTCACAGTGGGTCCGCGAGCGCGCAATGACGGAATAACCCCTCCATCCGATTATCGATCGTATCCGGTAGATAGAGGAGGGGGACTGACATGGCATGGAGAAGGTCAAATTGTTGCCTATCCCGTGTTCAAGTGGGACCTTGATGGAGAAAATTCAGTGTCAGCGATTATTTCTCTGCTTGAAGATTGGATTATTATGGCTCTCAAAAAATGTAATATTGACGGACACAGGGACGAACGAATGCAAGGTGTATGGGTCAATAATAAAAAAATCTCAAGCATCGGTCTTTCATTTTTACGATGGACTTCACGGCATGGGTTTACCATAAACTATGACACTCCTGCTGACCGAGTCGAGAACCTCGCAGGTTGCGGACTTCAAGCCAATACGACAACTTCACTTGCCAAAGAGGGCTTTCTCGTCGAAAAAGAAGAATTACTGAATGCCCTGTATACATCCATGCCGGACTCAATAAGCAGGATATGTCTGCCATAGTATTGCTCTATAGAGAAAAAAGCAGAATTACATGATTTTGCAAAAACAAGTGCATAAAAGGCAGAACTCCGACCAGCACTCATGGGCGAAATCGTCGTTGGCATCTCTGGAGCGTCAGGCGCAGTATATGGTAAACGTCTAGTTGAGGTACTGACCGGCAAAAACATACCTGTGCGACTCGTCGTAACCAGCGCGGGTGAGATAACCCTCCAACACGAGTGCAACACGACCAAGGAAGCACTTGCTAAAGCGACGGGTGCTCTGCTGGAAAACGATAAAAACATAGGCGCCAAATCCGCCTCTGGCTCTGCCAACATTGACGCAGTCGTACTTTGCCCATGCTCGGGCACAACACTGGGAAAACTTGGAGCAGGAATCGGAGATAATTTGATCACCCGTTCAGCCATTGTTGCTCTTAAAGAAAGAAGGAAACTGGTCATCGTACCTCGTGAGGCTCCCTATGCTACTGTTCACCTAGAGAACATGCATAAACTGTCTCAGTGGGGTGCAATCGTCATTCCTGCATCTCCTGGATTTTACAATCATCCACGTTCCATTGATGACATGGTCGACTTTGTAGTTGCCCGAATTCTTGACCATATCAATGTCGAACATTCCCTAGGAAAGAGATGGACAGGGGATGAAATCGAGTAATCGCTTAACCGCCGCATTCTTGAACCATAACCTGTTAACATGCCCATGGACGAAGAGCAATTGTCGAAGCATTCAGTCGCAGAACTGAAAGAAATGCTGAGAAATCAAGGCCTGCCAGTCGGCGGTCGTAAGGCTGAACTTATTGCAAGGTTAAGTCAATCACAAACTGATATCGCTTCGAACCTGAATGATCTTTCCGTGGACGAAAATACGGTCAGTATGGAGGATGATGATGCACACAATGGTCCAATTTCGTTTCAACAAAGAATGCGAACACCGGTCTATGGGCCGTTTAACCTTGGCGCACTGATTGCAATTGGAATGGCGTTGATTATGGTTACTGCAGCAATATTGGTATTTAAGCCAACATGGCTCGGTTTTGAAGCTGAATATGATTATGAGTTGATTGATTTTGATCAAGAACAAGCTCGATCCTTTGCTCAGGACCTCGTCGATCTCGGGCACCCTGACTGGGAGGGGAGGATGAGTGGAACTGTAGAAGAATCAAACACTTCACAGTATATTCTTGACAAGTTCCAACAAATGGGATACACCCCCCAAAACAATGAATTCCAAGTACCAATGCACCATGTGAATTCTGAACCGAGTTTCAGGCTCTGTATCCGAGGTGCAATTTCACTTACCTGCGAAGGATTTGGCGCATTTGGAGCACAGATTACACCGTTTCAACATCGCAGTGACTACGTTATCCAAGGGTTCTCTGGTCAATCAGAATACATGTTTAACGAAGAAATTACTGTAACGGACCTTGGCAATGGAAGCGATGAATCATTGTGGCAATCAGCAACAGGTACTATCGGGTATGTCCGTGGTGACAGCTCAAAGATTGGAAATACAGAACTCTACAGCAACGCAGCAATCAATGACCTTGCGGGCCTCATTAGCGTTAATAAGAATTATCAATGCGGTAAAATCGAAGGAAATGACTGTGTCCCAATTTTCAAGGGAACGAACTACGACTCACTCGTCCAAGCCAATGGTGGAAGTCTCCCAACAGATATTCCGTTCATATCCATGTCGAAAGATGCAGGAGACATATTCGAAGCCATGGTGATCAACTCGAGTGAACCAGCGTCTATAGAACTCATCATTGATGTTACCAATGATCAAGAAAGAACCATCTATGTCCCTTGTGGAACAATGGAAGGCAGAAGTTCAGAAGTCGTGATAGCCGGAGGACACCATGATACAGTATACCAAGCCCAAGGTGCAGTTGACGACTCTTCCGGTACGGCAAGCGTACTCGAAATGGCCCGACAAATGGCTGAAATAATCAATGAAACAGGTACTCCTGAACGCACTGTTCGGTTTTGCACTTGGGGCGGTGAAGAAGAAGGTTTGTGGGGCAGCAGGGCCTATGTTGAACAAATGCAGAGCAGTTTGCGTGACAACCTTCGGCTTTACATCAACTTTGATATGAACCATGTCGATTCTGATTTTGCGAATCGTGGTAATTCATTGACTTTGTTTACCAATAACAAAGACGATTACGACCACATCGTGCGTATAGCCGACCTATACAAACAGGAAAGAAGCGAAATTGCTAGCAAATATGAGATTTTATTCAGCCTTTTGGATGGGGCACAAGGAGATGCTGATCAAATGCCTTGCAACTCGGACCATTGCCCATTTGTCTATGAACTAGGTGGCAAGAATGGTCGTGCTGCTGTGTGCTATGGCAGCGGCAGTTGGGAATATCACACATATTTGGATAACATGGACCGATTCAATGAAGAGTCATTGGCAGTATCCACTACAATTTATGGGACGTACATGAGGTTACTCGCCTACAACTCCGATGTTTGATGCCGAGGGTTTGAAGAACTGAAGTTCACAGGTGGTCACATGGTCGCTCCGAATGCATGGGCATCTCACATTTTGGTTGATTCCAAATCTGAAGCAATTCAAATTAAATCGAAGGTAACAAAGCTAAAAGATTTTCAAAAATTAGCTCGTAAAAAAAGCACATGTCCTTCAAGCCAGAAGGGAGGAGACCTTGGTTGGTTCCGAAAAGGACAGATGGTTCGAGAATTTGATGATGCTGTTTGGACAATTCCGTTAGCAGCAACATCTGACCCAATTAAAACCCAGTTTGGATATCATTTGATTTGGGTTCATGAACGTGATGAATAGGTGTTCACATGACTTTACGTGTTGCCCTTGAATCGTACACAATCATGGCCAAACATGGCTACTACTCGCATGAACATGAATCAGACCAGCCCTTTATTTTCAGTGTTTGGACGACCCTTAAGGACGAACCAGATGAAGGAAATCTAGAACAAACAATCAATTATGCAGATATTCAAATCGCTATAGATGAGGTCATGTACAATTCTAAGCAACCTATTCTTCTCATGGAGACTATGGCTCAACGTGTTGCTCAAATCCTCAAAAAAAGCACCAATATTGCATCAATACATATTCGGATTGAAAAACCACAAGCTCCGCTTCCGCACCCTGGAGGTTTGGCTGTTGTTGAACTGGAATGGCCCGAATAGGTGCGAGCCTTGAAACCCAACAACAACTACGGAACTTCATGGCCGATGAGATTCAACGAGTGTTTGTTCCATCAGCAGTCGAAGAAGACGGCAATTCCCTAGCATTAGGCTGTTTTTCCACCGAAGAAACTGCTTGGCAAGTGTTGCGAACCTTTCTCAAGAAGAGCGAGCAGATGTTGTTGACCTCCGCGTCAGTGGTTGTATGGGACGTCGATGTGGTCGGAGAAGGTGGAATCACCGTTCTTTCGACCATGGAATGCAAGGATTGCCCAGTATGTGGCAGAAGGACTTTTTGGATGGATTTGGAAAATTTTTCTGCACTTTGCCATGGTGATGCATGTGCAGCTTGGGTAGAAGAAAGCACCATCGAGCCTGGGGTTATCGATTGTGGCTGGCCGCCTGTACGATTCTTAAAACAAGCCAAAAATATTGAAGAGGCTTTCAGTGAGTTGTTTAAGATTGGAGACCAAATGAAGGCTGTTTCAAGAGTTGAGTCTCTACCACACAATCGACCACAAACTTTGCTCGATGAGTTTGAAAGAGCCAAAAATGATTCAAAGTAATCTGAATAAGATTGGCCCTACAAAACCGAAGGCAAAAATTCCGAAGAAAATAAACATCCATATTCGCATCTGTTTTTGGTTGCGCTCATCTCGTTCATTCTTGTCAATGCATTCCTGTTCCTTGCATACCCGAGGGTCTGCAGATAACTTAATCGGAGTAAAACAAATTCTGCAGTGCTTGTGTGGCTGTACACGACCAGAGGCAACTGAAGATACCTTGTTGGTCATTTTAGCAATATTTTGTCGGACTTTCTTTGCATCAACCATAGAACCACCTACTGTATGAGTGTACCATCAAACGGCTTCCCATCCAAAGCCTGCTCCAAAATAGATGTATCTCGGCCATCGAGAACCGCCAATGTAATGGCTGAACTCTGAGCCCAACCAACTGCAACAGGATCAATGACTGCTGACGCACCAGGAGCCAGAGGTACGCCAATTCCGGTAATATCTGCCAATTGATCAAAAGACATGGTGCTGAAGGATTTCGCATCATCGTGCATTCGAGGATCTTTATCAAAAACATGACTCACATTCGTCGCGATGATGCAATGACCTGCACCTGCGTCTCGAGCAAAACCAACCGCAACGGCATCGGTAGTATGGCCAGGAACCGTACCACCCATAATGACAAGGTGATGCGTGTCGAGCAGTCGGGCTGCCTGTTCAGTTGAGGTTGGAATTTCCGACGACACATCACATCCAATATCGAGCAAAATTTGTTGAATAATTGTAGCATTCAATCGAGTTGCAGCAATACCCACCTCATCCAGTCGTGCAGTATCCGAAACCATTGCTTTGGTCAATTCAATACCCTCTCGGGCAGGTAGACCTCCGCCGACAACAATGCCAAGATGGTGGCCATTACCTTCGATATGAACTGCAAGTTGACGCAGTTGACCCAGCCAAGCAGTTCGTTGTTCAGACTCTTCTGGACGCAAGAGACTTCCACCTAGGGCGACAACTTGGCGTCGTGTCATCAAACGACCCTCCTCCCCCACATACTTTGAGACTATCCCCGAAAAATACTTGCAAGACCTCTATCAGTGCACTAGAAACAGAGTATGAATTGATTCAACTGCATAAGAGAGTTGAAGACCCCTCAACCATGCCGTTGAATTGAGGCCACCCCATGTCTGATGATGCAGTTCTCGCAACGCGAAGGCTGCGTCTCAAAATTGCTCTCGAAGATTTGCGTGAAATGAAGGGCTTTGGAACTGAACTTGTAACCATCATTATTCCACCCGACCGGCAGGTATCTGACGCACGCTCACTTCTCCAAAATGAGCATGGTCAAGCCGCAAATATCAAATCGAAGGGTACTCGAAAAAATGTTCAAGGTGCCATCGAATCTGCGTTATCCACTCTTTCAAAATACAAAAATGCAGGAGAAAATGGAATCGCCTTATTTGTTGGCTCAATTATCATCGGCAACAATAAAAACAGAATGGTCAACATTGTCGTCGAAGACCCTCCTCAGCCTTTACTTTCGTTCCGCTATCGATGCGACTCCGTGTTTGAATTAACTCAACTTGAAGATATGCTTGTCGACAAAAAATCCTACGGATTGTTTGTTATTGATCGGTCAGAAGCTGCCTTTGGGATTGCCTCTGGAAAGAGAATTCACGTCCAAGAGCATCTGGTCTCAAACATCATGGGCAAACACCGTCAAGGTGGTCAATCTGCACAGCGTTTCGAGCGTTTAATTGAAGAAGCTGCACATAATTTCTTCAAGCGGGCAACTGAGCATGCCTCATCATACTGGTTACCAAATCTAGAAAATATTCAAGCGGTTATTGTTGGAGGACCTGGAGCCACCAAAGATTTCGTGGTCAAGAATGATTACTTCCACCACGAAGTTGCTAAAAGAATCGCTAAGACCACATTTGATGTAGGCTACTCAAACGATAGCGGTGTTCGTGAACTGGTAGAGAATGCTGGTGCAATGATGGGCGAAATTGAACTCGACGCTGAACGCCAAGTCATGAACGTTTTTCTGAGTGAACTGGTCAAGGCATCGCCAAAAGCAGCCTACGGAGAGCGAATGATTCGACAAGCACTGGAACAAGGCGCAGTAGGACGTTTACTTATTTCAGAATCGCTTCGCAAAAATTCTCTTACGCTTCAGTGTAACTCGTGTCAACATGAGTGGGACGTTAGTGTCGGGCGCATGGAGCCAATACCAAATTGCCCTTCATGCAAAGCATCGGGCGAAGGTGCAAAAGAACTGAAAAACGTCCCGTTGATTGAAGAATTAACTGAAATGGCTTCGAAAAGTAATACCGAAGTGGTCTATATATCGGTTGATACCGAGGAAGGAGGGCAACTGCTCCATGGCTTTGGCGGTCTTGCAGGAATTTGCCGATACCCCATGATGTGAGGGGGGGGAATATGCAAATCTTACGTGATGTTCTCGAACCACTTCTGGAGTCTGCCCTCGCCGATATAGGGGTGAAAAACCCACACTGGAGAAGTATGCTTGCTCCATCTCGAGAACCTGACCAAGGCGACCTATCCTTGCCTTGTTTCCCATTCTCCAAACAACTTGGCAAAGCACCTCCAGAAATCGCTAATGAACTCTCAAACCTCATTCCTGAACATAGTGCAATCGGTGAGGTCAATGCAGTGGGTGGATATCTCAATTTCAAAGCACACCCCTCATGGATGGCAAAAGTGGTATTGAACAATGAAATTCGTATCGGGGACGCCTATGGCGCTAGCCCAAGTAACGAAAACCACATTTTAATTGAACACACTTCAGCCAATCCTAATGGACCGTTTCACGTAGGTCGTGCTCGAAATGCAATTCTCGGAGACACCCTTGTGCGCCTCCACAGGCTGTACGGCAACAATGTTCGAGCAGAATACTATGTTGATGACATGGGGAAACAGGTGGGAGTTCTTGCCTGGGCTTTGGAAAACCTAACCTCAGAAGAAGTTGAACAAACATTGAGTGGGCGCGAGCCAATTAACCCAAAATGGCACGGAAAGGCTGACCATGAACGTGTGCGTTGGTATCAAGCTGCCCAAGAGATTCGAAAAGTCAGAGAAGATAAAGAGGATATAGAAGCGGAAATTGGACGAATGGTTCATGCCAGTGAGCATGGTGACCAAGAAGTTCTTGATTCATTTGAAAAGGCCTACCAACCGGTGTTAGAGGGAATGCTGTCGACTCTTGGACGATTAGGAATTGACTTTGATACATTTACCAAAGAATCCTTGTTCGTTACGAACGGAGATGTTGCAAAACTAATGACTGACTTCCAATCCTTCGATATACACGGTACCGCCGAAAATGGTGCAGAATTTTTAGACCTAGGTGCTCGCGGTCTCAAAGGAAAAACTGAGTTTTTCTTCCGAAGAGGAGATGGTTCATCCCTCTATGCAACACGTGACATCGCATACCACATATGGAAATGGAAGCAATGTGACCAACTGATTAACGTTCTTGGTGAAGATCATAAATTGCAGGCCAAACAAGTCGGTATGACACTACAGGAACTTGGTCAAAAAGTTCCTGAGGTCATGTTTTACTCATTCATCAAACTTCCAGAAGGAAAGATGTCCACGCGAAAAGGCAATGTGGTCTATATGGATGATTTGCTTGAAGAAGCTCAAGCACAAGCGGCAGCAGTTGTTCGAGAACTTCACCCTGATTATTCTAAAGAAATGATTGAGCAAATCGCTGAAGCAGCCGGTACATCGGCAGTACGATTTAACATCATCAAAGTAAGTCCTGACAAAGGATTCACTTTCCGGTGGGAGGAGGCTTTGGCGTTTGAGGGGGGCTCTGCTCCCTTCATCATGTATAGTCATGCAAGGGCTTGTTCTATAGTGGAAAAGTGTGAACAATCTGGTGTCGATACCAAGGCATCACTTGCCATCAAGTCGAACCAAATGCCGTCCCAAATGCCGAAGGGCATGATTGAACTTCTTCGCTCAATATGCGTCTACAATGATGTATTGTCGAAGGCGGTAAATGAGAGAAGACCGCATTTGTTTGCGAATCAAGTGTTACATCTTGCAACATCATTCAACTCTTTTTATCGTGATTGCATGATTCTCAAAGACGGGGAGCTCAACATTGTGAATTTTCAATTGCTGGAAATCGCTCGTAACCTAATGCGTACTGGCATGGAAGGTCTAGGAATTGTACCTATCGAAAAAATGTAATCACTGGTCTCTTCTATACCAGCCCTCAGGTAGTTCCAATGGATTGTTCGGTCGAGCGACCCTTACCCTTCGGACAATCTCCAATCTCATTGAATCCATACCAACAAATTCGGTAGCTGACATCGTTACTCGCCCCTTGTGATCGTAAAGAAGGGGCAAATCAGGCTCTCCCTCAGACCCATCTTCAATCCACAATTGCTCGGCTGTACGAACTTCATCCCATTGCTCGGGTAAAGGCTCCAATAAATCAGCCTTCGAAGTCACAACCATCAAATCCGTTCCTGGCAGTAGTTCTTGGACATCCTCGAGGAGGTTTTGTTGTTCCCCAATAGAAGTACCACATGCTTCACTTTCATCCATTAAGAACAACACCAACGAACCAATGTTTTCCAAGGCAGCGATAGCCTGAAGCTCGATGTCGTTTCGTTTATCCATCGGTCTGTCCAAAAGACCTGGTGTGTCAACTAACTGGAATTGTAAACGTCGATGAGTAAAGTGGCCAACGTGGATTTGTTTCGTTGTAAACGGATAATGATTCACTTCCATTTTACCTGAACTCAAGGCCGAAATAAATGCTGATTTCCCAACATTTGGAGCGCCGCAGACCACGATGCACGGTAGTAATTGGTCAATGGTAGGCAATCGCTTGAGTACTTCTCTGGCTTCACTCAACCAACTTAATGATGGACCGACCCTTCTCATAATTGACGAAATACGCCCGTAGGCTTCTCTTCTTGCATCATGCATAAGTTCGGTTCTGCCTGTTCGAACAATCTTCTTGCTGTTTTGGCCAGATATATTTGTGACTTGCTTGGCCCCCCACTGAAGCATAGAAAGGTGATGACGATAATCGTCACAGCCAACACATGCATCAATCATTGAAATATCAAATTGTGGAGATTGGTCGAGTGAAGGCCACGAATTCACCATCTCCAAAAAAGTTGTAGAAATGATATCGGATGCAGTTTGAACCATTCGATTCATCTGTTTACGCACCCGAAATACGCGGTCGGGATCATCAACTCTATCCGCCGCTTTCTTCGCCCGAGAAAATGCTTTGTCGAGAATTTCATCCTCAAGCAGTACTGTTGGAAGAGTTCGCCATGAGACTTTCATACCCTTCTCCTCATTCTAAGCCGGTAGCCCGCCCTTCAAGAATTCATCCGTTGAAAAAACCTTGAGATGGCATTTCATCAAATTGCAAGAGCGAGGTTCAAGTAGCCTCGGCCCTTGAACGGTACATGGCCCGTAAGAAGAAACAAACTGTCGCACTACCCGATTGGGCAAAACCACTGTGGAAGGATATGGGTTCGCCCGACCTTGAAGAATACGCTGATGTCTACGACGGAGACTTACTAGCACGCCGTCACGGACTTCGAAGAGACGATTTCGTAGAGATCCTACTGGACGCACGTTCTATTCAATCCGATGAAGAATCTTGGCTTCGCGGACGATTGCTTGCCTCTGGCAAGTCAAATATTGAACTACTAACCGAAGACCGACGTACCATTTTCATTGCCCGTGACATCATCGCACAAATTGTATTGATTGCTCATACACGCCCGGCATACATCGATGACAAGTCACTTTTGGCATTCGAACGCGCCGACATGAAACGTCGTTCAAAACTCCATGAAAAAGTCGAAAAAGAAAGCCAGGGCAGTGATGACTCGCATTTGTGGGGATGAACAAATGGAACTCCCCAGAGATTGGGAAGTTATTGAAGGCAGGCTGATGGCAGAATTCAAGTTCAAAGATTTTCAATCTGCAAAAACCTTTGTCGACCTCGTATCACAACTTTCCGAATCCCACAACCATCACCCAGATATTCATTTTGGGTGGGGCTATGTGGTGTTGGAGTTGTTTACCCACGATGCAGAAAAAATTACTGAAAAAGACTACAATTTGGCATCGGAGATTTCTGAGAACCATTCGGTGCTGGGCGATGAATAGAGTGATGGTTTCAAGGTGAAGTCTATGTCTGATGTTCAAAACAACCTCACGTCTCGAAGAACAGTATACAAATTCCTAGACCAATCCGTTCCAGAAAGTGTAGTCATTGAAGCACTCGAAGCGGCTTCTAATGCCCCCTCCCACAAGCACACTCATCCTTGGCGTTTCTATTCAATTGGAATGATTTCGCGGAAATTACTCATCCCAACCATTACCAGGCTGGCCAAAATTAAATCGATAAAAAAGAACTCAACAAATATAGATGCAGATGTTGAGAGAGCCGTACAAAAAATAGTATCTGCACCGGTGCTTTTTGCAATCACCTCTAAAATGAGCCCTGGGGATGATTTCAGGCAAAAGGAGGACTATGCTGCTAGCGTATGCGCTCTCCATAACATGATTCTTTCTTTTTGGGCTAACGAGATTGGTTCACTGTGGTCTACTGGCTCGATAACTCGAGATCAGGAAACTTATCGCATTCTCGGAATTGATGAAGAAAAAGAAGAGATTATCGGTTTTCTTCGAGCAGGCTATCCTCTTTCGATACCAACAGTAAAAAAACCAGACTACCAGCAAGTCACTCTCGATTTGGAATAATCAAAGTTTGACTGGACGAGTAGCACCACACGCTTGACATTTGAGCAGTGTCGTACGATCTTGCTTGACGAAATGCGTATCTGGAGCCCCACATTGACTGCATTTGATGTATGAATTTACATAATTCACAATTGTCTTTTTGATTCTCTTCGGAGGTATGCGTCCCTTGAATCGTGCACGAGGTCCGTCTCGTGAACCCGATGTTCCAAGTTCATTCAAAATGTATTGATAGACATGGTTATCATCTCTATCCATCATAGAAACTACTTCATTGAAGTTTCTAAAGATGGTGTTCTGACCTTCGATAAGGATTTGCGGCTCAGGCAATCTCCACCGTGAACGAGAAGAGATTTCCTCTGGAATATTTTCCCGTGCTCGGTCGAGCAAGGTCTCGTAATCGAAGTCGCCCATGGTCTTGGCCTGTCTCGCTCTTTCTTGAAGGCTTTGGAGGGAGACATACTACCCGGAGACAACAATCACAGACAAAGGATTGATGAGTCAGTGACTTCACCCCCACTTGAGAACAATGGTGTCGAGTATTGAAGAATTGCGCGCTCAAGCATTTGGAATGAGAAAAGAAGGGCTAAATTCTCAGCAAATTGCCGATGAGTTGTCCCTATCTCAAGACACCATCTCATGGCTTTTGGCAGAAGGTGAATCAGGGGATCGGCCGACCGATGTTCGAATCGGATGGAGGACCATTGGAGTGCGACCAGAACGTATTGCCGCCATCGGTAACATCATGGCAGACATTGCGGATGAAGAACTTGGACTCGATGACATTGATACGATCGTTGGAATCTCCATCAACGGCATTAGTTTCGCTCATGAAGTTGCCCGATGTTTAGGTTCAGAATACACCATCTATCGCAATGTCGATGGCGACGATGGGCATGGGGTACTTTCAAACAAATACGGTCAAGTTTCTGGAAAGAAAGTGGTCATCATTGATGATGTTCTATCGACCGGAACCACCGTGGTTCGAACCATAGAATCCATCCGTGCTGCGGGAGGAGAAGTGGGTCTAGTCATCGTCCTAGTCAACAAATCCAAACGTAATGAAATCAACGGAGTCCCTCTTCGTGGAATCATTCGCGCTGTGCCTGTTTGAGGTGAAACCATGCACTGGGCAGATGTTGCAGCACAATCGCTTTCTCACAAAGGCGACAAACATATTGTCTCTACTGGTATTACTCCAAGCGGAGAATTCCACATTGGCCACCTACGAGAGATACTCACAGGTGATATGATTTCTAGGGCAGCTCGTGATGCTGGTCTAGATGTCGAGTTCATATTCATCATCGACAGTGCTGACCCCTTGAGAAAAGTGTATGATTTTCTCAGCCCTGATTACGAACAGTTTGTCGGATGTCAATTAGGGGCAATACCTGCTCCGAAAGAAGACGGAAGCCCGGATTGGGCTCGGTATGAACATGATGGCTGGACATACGCCAACCATTTCCTGGAACCTTTTCTTTCTGCACTCAACCAAATAGGCGTTAAGCCCAAACTTATCGATAATCTGGAATCCTATAGAAACGGCAATTTCGCTCAACTTTCTAAAATTGCATGTGATCGAGCCGATGAAATAAAAGAATGTATTGAGCGTATTTCTAGTCGCGAATTACCGGTTAATTGGTTCCCATGGAGTCCGTTAAATTCCAAGGGGGGGTTGGACAAGGTTCGAGTCACTGGATATGAATATCCTCTCGTGTATTGGGAAGACGATTACGGCGAGACGGGCTCTTCTGACATCACCAAAGGTGAGGGGAAACTACCTTGGAGAATTGACTGGCCTGCGAAATGGGGATGGATTGGAGTAACTTGCGAAGCCTTTGGAAAGGATCACGGTGCCGCAGGTGGTTCATATTCGACCGGTCGAGAAATTGTTGAGATTCTTGGCCACAAACCGCCTCAACCCTTAGTCTATGAATGGATTAGCCTCAAAGGAAAAGGCGCCATGTCTTCATCTGCAGGAAACACCATTGGTCCTGTTGAAGCACTGCAACTTGTCCCTCCAGAAATTCTCCGACTCCTCATTGCAAAATCAAAACCGAATAAAGCGATTGAATTTGATACAGGGATGGGACTTGTCACTCTCGCTGATGAATACGAACGTCTAGCTGCTCGAGATTTTGAACTTGAACTCGCCAATAAAGACCTTAGCCGAAGACAACGAGTGCAAGTTGAGGATGCAGCAGGTGCTGTTCGTATGGCAAGTACGATTTCTGGGGGCCAAGCCCAGGCAACTGCAGTAACATTTCGCCATCTTGCACTCTTGGCTCAAACCAAAAAAAGTGATGAAGATGTGTGGCACAGTTTGAAAGATTCTGGAGCAATTGAAACGGTTACTGAGCAGTTGCAAGATCGGCTCAACCGCATGAGGCATTGGATAGATTCCCCTCATTTCCCTGAGGAAATGCGAATTAATATTCTCTCAAAGCCGAATGCAGCAGCGATTCAAAATTTTGACCAAGATGAGGCTTCTATTCTTCGAGCGCTAACTGTAGAGTTGTCAAAATGCCAGTGGAATAAAAAGGACATCAGTGCTGCAATCCCCCGGAGTATAGAATCATTACCTGCCGCTCATAAATCGATTGCTTACAAAGTCGCCTACCTCTGTTTGATGGGCGTCGAAAAGGGGCCACGCTTAGCCCCAATATTGTCTGAAATGGAAAAGAGCGACATCATTTCACTTCTGCATAGTTGTATCGAGATTCTTGATTGATGGGTGGTAGGGAAATTTCTGCGTCATTTCTGCGTTTTTTTCGAATTTCCACCGTCACACTTGAAAAGTAGTCGCTAACCATTGCAACTCATGGCGGGGGTCTACTGTCCAACTTGCGAAGCAGGTGTAGAAGCCGCAGCAAAGTTCTGTCTTTCATGCGGACATGACTTGACTGGCCAAGGTCCAATTACCGCTACAGGTCACGATTTAAACCAACTAAAGGAAGTCATTCGCATTCGAGACGACCTTTCGATGGCTGAAAAATTCGACATGATTGCGAAAATTGAGGATGGAGCAAATCCAATTGTTCTTGGAATAGCTGCCCCTGCCGAAGGTGAAGAAGTCGACCTTTCCGATGCTTTTGCCAATGATGCACTAGAACCGCAGTCCAGTTCCTTTTATTCAAATTATGAATGGGGTCAATCGCCTGCTGCGAATGCAGCTGTGCGAGCTGTTGTTCGAGGTACCAATGGATGGGACTTAATCCAAGCAGGAAAGCTTGACCTCAAAGAAGGCTTATTCCGCGATGCCATGGACAATGGAATGGAGGCATCAACACATATTCACGATGTTGCAAGCGGTGAACACGAGGGGATAGACCCTGATGCTATGCGAGCAATACCCGTCCTCAAACCACCCAAGCGAAGTTTTTGTCCAAAGTGCGGCTCTGATATTCATGCAAACACTATGCTACAATGGCGAAAGTGGAGAGATTCTGCTAGCGAAGTTGTATCGATGCAACTGGAAGCCTCAATGGAAACTTCTCTTATCCAAGTTGCTGCACATTACATCAACGTCATGCAAGCAATGCAAGATGAGCGTGATGATGCAGTTACTAAATTGGCGAAAGGAAACCCTACTGCTGTCGAAGAAAAACTTCGTTCAAAACTCGAAAAAAGTATACGAAGCGAACTCGAAAAAGAAATACGTGCTGAACTTGAAGAAGAATTCAAAGGACGTTCTGTTGCAAGTTCTGACAACTCAACTAAGAAAACCACAACGACAACGAAAGCCCCGGAAAAGAAGGCAAAACCAAAGCCGGCTAAGAAAAAGTCTGGTGGGATGTTTGGCTCTAAAAAAGTGGTTAAAACCTACGAAGGAGAAGCTGGCGGAAAAGCCGATTGGTTCCTCAGTGAGGCTTTAGACACAATATATGATCCTCATGGAACCGGAAAAGCAGTCAAAGCTGCAACTATTTTAGCTCGTTCATCTGAAGGTAACGTTCGAGTGCGTGATGTTGTCCGGATTTATGATGTTGAAGGTGAAGCAGGTATCAGCGAACTGGCTTGGACAAGCCCACTGACAAAATATATCATCGAAGCATACGATGCTTGCTAATCAATAGTGAACTTTTAGACGTCGAGGTTCTAACTCTCCACCCATTCGAGCCTTGCTAGCAGCAACCTCCATCTTAGCACCACGAAGGGTGGTCACAAACGGTATGTTCAATTCGACTGCAAGACGGCGCATCATGTTCCCATCGCGAACTGCACCGCCCGATATCGTGGGCACATTTACAATAAACGAAACATCTCCTTTATGCATCAAATCAAGGGCATCGGGGTGGTTCTTATCTGCAATTCTGTAAGCAACACTTACCGGTACGTTTGCTTTTCTCAATGCATCACAGGTCCCTGGCGTAGCATAGAGTTTGAAACCTAGGTCTACCAAATCCTCAGCGATTGGAATCAACGCCTCCTTGTCCTCGTTTCGAACAGTAAGATAAACCCCTCCTGAAGTTGCAACAGGCACTTCGGTAGCCAGGCGAGCCTTGAGATAAGCAAGGTCAGCAGAAACATCTGAGCCGTATACTTCGCCGGTTGATTTCATTTCAGGACCCGGAGCAGGGTCTAAGCCTCGAAGTTTGATAAACGGAAATACCGGTGCTTTGACGCAAACTTGCCCCGAGGTACGCTGAGGGATTTCTTGAGATGAAAGAGGAATTCCAATGGTGATATTCGCTGCAATGCGAGCCATAGGAAGCCCGGTAGCTTTTGCCACGAATGGAACGGTGCGGGAGGACCTTGGATTGACCTCCAAAACATATAATTTATCACCCTGAATAGCAAATTGAATGTTAAAGCAGCCCTTGATTTTCAAACCGATTCCAATGATTTTGGTTTGCTCGGCAATTTTCTCTAGCATTGTTTCTGAGATGTTCTGTGCCGGAATGAAACATGTTGAATCACCAGAGTGAATCCCTGCCTCTTCGAGATGCTCCATGATTGCACCCACCAAAACTTGCTCTCCATCGCATGCTGCATCAACATCAATTTCAGTGGCATGACCTAGGTATTCATCAACCAAAAGGGGTTTATCAGGGGCGAGATAGGCTTCCTCAAGATAGGCTTCAAGTTGTTGTTCGTTGGCGAGAATCTCCATTCCTCGACCTCCAAGAACATACGATGGACGAATGAGGACTGGGAACCCAATATCCATAGCTGCCTTCCGAACATCTTCAGATGACGTACCCGTGGTTCCGTTTGGCATGCGGAGACCAGCACGTTTGGCAAATGCCTCAAACCGTTCACGGTCACTGGCTTCATCAACAGCATCGCATGATGTACCCATAATTAACAGATCAATCCCAAGTGGTTTTAATGCTGGAAGACGCTCATTGAGAGGGAGCGCAAGATTGATCGCAGTTTGCCCTCCAAATTGCAACAAAATGCCATGAGCTTGCTCTCTCAAGAGAATCTCTGAAACATACTCAAGGGTAAGCGGGTCGAAATACAAACGGTCTGAAGTGTCGAAATCAGTCGAAACAGTTTCAGGATTGTTGTTGATAATGATTGCATCTTTGCCAGCTTCTCTTATCGCTTTTACAGCGTGTACACACCCATAATCAAATTCAATTCCTTGTCCAATCCTAATAGGGCCACTGCCAACAGTCACAAGACGTTCTTTGGTTCGATGTTCAAGCTCAGGAAGAAGATCAATGCCGTGGGCATCATCCAATTCGTAAGTAGAGTAATAATACGGCGTTTTGGCAGCAAATTCTGCTGCGCACGAGTCAACCATTCTATAGCGAGGATGGAGTCCTAATGCGTGTCGCCGTTTCATCACAGCATCTTCGTTTCGGCCCTCAGGTATAGAGCGTGGTCCGGATGCTGGGAAACCTGACAGAGCATCTGCAATATGATTGTCAGAAAATCCATGACTCTTCCAATGCTGAAGTTGTTCTCGAGTCAATTCACTAGGAAGAGCCGTGCTTGCCGTGATGTCTTTTTCGATACGTGCGATGTTTTCAAACCTGTAGAGGAACCAACGGGTGATACGTGTAATTTCATGCACCTTTTCAACACTCCATCCTCGCCTAAAGGCTTCGATTAAAGCCCCCATCCTTCGATCAGTAGCAATCCTGCACCAGTCGACAAGGGTGGAGTCTGGTAAAGACGATAATGCACGCTCTGCCATTCCTTCGCCTTCAGATTCATCAGCGCGAGTGAGCGGTCGAGGATGGGCATAGCCCTGCTCCAAAGATGCCCACGCCTTGAGAAACGCTTCTTCGAAGTTTCGACCAATAGCCATTACTTCCCCAGTAGATTTCATTGAAGTCCCTAATGTGCGATCCGCAGTTCGAAATTTGTCAAAGGGCCACCGGGGTATCTTGACTACGCAGTAATCAAGGGTAGGTTCGAAAGCAGCAGTAGTACCTTCTCCTGTTATTGGATTGGGCAGTTCATCAAGAGTATATCCCACTGCAATTTTAGCCGCCATCCGAGCAATTGGATAGCCTGTAGCCTTGCTTGCTAAAGCAGAGGAGCGGGAGACTCTAGGATTCACTTCAATAACCCGAATTTCACCGGTAAACTGGTTAAAGGCAAATTGAACATTACAACCTCCTTTGATGTTTAACGCTCGAATCAAAGCTAGGGCTTGGTCTCGAAGTATCTGATGATCGGCATCTGAAAAAGATTGAAGGGGGGCTACAACAGTTGATTCACCGGTATGGACGCCCATAGGGTCAATGTTTTCCATCGTACAAACGATTGTGGCATTATCGGCTCCGTCCCGCATGACTTCATATTCCAATTCTTGCCATCCTAGAATCGATTCTTCAATGAGTACTTGACTAATTCGTGAATTACGTAGCCCGAGTGTTGCGATTTCAACAAGTTGCCCCATGTCCCAAGCAGTTCCACCACCAAGTCCGCCTAGAGTAAATGCTGGACGAATTAAGACAGGCCATGAACCAATAGTTTCTGCTGCCGCAATGACTTCATTCATCGAATTACATGCAATTGCTTCAGAAATAGGGAGTTGAATCGATTCACAAACCTGATTGAATAATTCTCGGTCCTCAGCCTTGTCAATTGCATCTAAGTCAGAACCTATCAACTCAACACCAATACGTTCTAGAGAACCATCATGAGATAATTCGCTTGCAATATTGAGGGCTGTTTGTCCACCCATCCCTGCCAACAATGCACACGGTTTTTCAATTTCTAGGATTCTACGAACGGTATCGGGTAAAAGCGGTTCAATGTAGACTTTATCAGCCATTTCAGGATCATTTTGAATTGTTGCCGGATTTGAATTGACGAGAATGACTTCGTAACCATCCTCACGGAGAGCACGAACTGCTTGACTTCCAGAAAAATCAAATTCTGCAGCTTGGCCAATTTTAATTGGCCCACTTCCCAATACCAGAATCGTCTTCAAATCATCACGGCGAGGCATTAAACACCAACTCCAATAGCTTGATCGACAATTTCTCTAAACTGTTGAAATAAGGGGGCAGCATCATGAGGACCTGGACATGCTTCTGGATGAAATTGTACGGTAAAGGAAGGATGACCGACAATATCCAAACCTTCTACAGTTCGGTCATTAGCATTCACAAACCTCACGGCAACCTCTGCTCCATGAAGATTTTCACCAACCTCTGAGCAGGCGCCACTCGGGTGAGCAGCAAGCATCCCGGCCTCTGGATCGGCCACCGCAAAACCATGGTTTTGACTAGTTATAGAGACCAAGCCTGTTTTCAAATCAACGACAGGTTGGTTGGCACCTCGATGGCCGTATCTCATTTTGTAGGTCTGAAGCCCTGATGCTAAACCCATCAACTGATGTCCAAGGCAAATTCCCATGACCGGCATACGGGCTCGAACGGCTTCGGCTAGAGTGTTGCGAGCCAGCGATGCTTTACCTTCGTGCGCTGGGTCACCTGGTCCGTTTGAACAAAATAACGCATCAATTTGAAAATCACGAGTCAGGGTTCCAAACGATGTGTCTGGCGGACACCAGACCACCTCAAAATGACGACAAAGATTCCGAAGGATATTGAATTTTATTCCACAATCAAGGGCACCTAAGCGTGGCAAAGGGTGGTCAAGCACGTCCAAAGCACCGGGGTTTAGCACAACAGGAGAAGAAATTGATACTTGCTGAACCAAATCCTCTAAATCTGGAGATGTGAGTACTTTAAGCCGCTCACGAAGTAGTTCTTCATCTCCTTCCGGGCCAAACACACACAGAACAGTTCCAAGTTCACGTACTCGTCGAGTTATAGCTCGTGTATCAATACCTTCAATTCCGGGGACATTATGCAATCGTAAGAGGTCCTCAACAGGTGCAATTGAATGGCGATGATCAGGCTGATGCATAGCATGTCGAACGACAACGCCCCGTGGCCATACTGCAGAAGATTCTGAAGCACCAGCATGGATTCCGTAATTTCCAATGAGAGGGTAGGTGAATGTGAGAACTTGACCAGCAAATGATGGGTCAGTAAGTGATTCTTGATAACCCATCATTCCAGTAGTGAATACAAGTTCGCCTTCACCATGACCTTGAGCCCCGAACAACGTCCCCAAATAACGTCCACCATCAGCAGTAAGAAGCAAACCTGGACCCTCTGCTGCGGGGGCTAATTCATGACCAGAGAGTAAACCGTCCGCAGCGTCAAAAAACGACGGAGCATCGCGAACTCCGCGTTGATTTTTTCCCGGAGAAAAACTGCCGGTCTCTAACTTGACTCCCGACATCAGTTTTAGTCGAAAACGAACACCCATAATGATTGGCATTGAACAGCAAAGAAAGTCAAAGGAACACCATCAGTAGATTTAATCGATAAATAGACCACTAGACGACAAGTAAGTAATTACTTATTCTTCTTCTCGTTCTAAATCTCGAACTTGCTTACCGTTCGCCGAGGGTTGAATGATGAGGCGAGCATCGTCAAAAGTACGATTGCTCCCAGATTCACCGTACCAAGCATCCAAAAACAGTGCTAATGCAGCGACTTCCGAGTGTGGTTGGTTCCCTACGGCAACATTATACTGGCTGTACTTGAACACATCACCTGGAACTTTAGCACCACCAACCACAATGACCATTGGACGGTCTCTACGTATCCGAGGTATTGCTTCTCGAAAGGGTTCACCGTACATCGTCAAATGGACTGCTATGCCGGGTTTTCCGTCACCGGAATCTTCCTCTACAAATCTTCGCAACCATCCCATCGGGGAATTGACATGTTCGCATTCCATGCCGCTCCCAAAACGGCTTGCTACGGATTCTAGATTCTCGAACATCTTAGGATCTTCATCTCCCGCAAGTAGGAAGCGATCCGCACCTAACGCACGACCAACAAGAGCTAAGTGGGTGGTTATTCGTGGATCTCGTCCTAGGCGATATCCAAGGCGAAGAACATCAACACGTTCACCTGCCATGATACTTCGAGATGCCAATCCTACAAGAATTGTTCAGTCTCAATTATCTGATTCTGTAGCGACCTCGCGATGATTTGGGGTAATCGGCGCAATGTCAATTTCGTTATTTGCACAGAATTGCTTCAACCATAACAGCAATGATGCATCGACCAAAAAGTGGGCACAATAGGTCACGCCGCCCCAAAGAAGTGCAAGTCGAGCACTTCGCCAAAGAGCGGTTTGCGCCTCGAGGTCGTTTGTAACAAATCCATAAACGAGAGGCTCAACGGCATAGAAGCCACAAAGAATAATCATTGCACCAGAAATGAGGGAAGGAAGAAGTTGCCCCAATTCTCGGCTGTAATCCCTAAAAAGGGCTGAGAATAATCCTAGACCCATGACAGATAGAGCGACTTCTTGAAAGTTAAACTTCATTAAAATTGAATGGCCCAAGTCCAAATCGTCATTGGCGGATGAGATAAAAATCCAATGAAACAATATCAAAATTGCGATGAGAATCCCACCCAGGTACGCTTTACTTGATATCATTTCATAAATTGCATTGAGGTCTTTCACTTTCAAACGTCGAATGAGCCTATCTGCTAATTCCTTACGACTTTCATGAGGCCCTGTAACTTCAAAACCGGAATCAGATTGAGGATTTTCATCCATCAAATCTAACACATCCGCACCGGTCATAGGTGCCCTTGGCACTCACATCTTATCAAATCTGCCGAACTCGGGAACAACATGGGCGCTACATTCCCACCTAATCTCGGACGCCGAGAGACGCTTATTTCTGCGTTGCACAGGACTGAGACGCATTCCTGCCACATTATGGGCATAGTGAACGTTACTCCGGATTCTTTTTATGAAGCGAGTAGGATAACCTCCGTGGAAGCTGCTGTGGATGCTGGAAAGGCGATGTGGCAACAAGGTGCTACATGGATTGATATTGGTGGTGAATCAACACGACCGGGTGCAGACTTTGTTTCAATAAAGGAAGAGATAAACAGAGTTGTCCCAGTGATTTCTAAATTGCGCTTGGAGAATGCTGATGGATTGATTTCTATCGACACACGCCGGCCTGAAGTCGCACGGGCGGCACTCGAGGCTGGTGCAGATCTCGTAAATGATGTGTCTGGATTGAGAGACCCTGAGATGATTAAGTTGGTTCTGGAAAAACAATGCGGCGTGTGTATTATGCACATGCAAGGAACTCCGAAAACAATGCAAAAAATGCCTGAATACAATGACTGTGCCAGGGATGTAAGTGAACAATTACTTGAGACTGCAAGAAGTCTAATCGCTGCTGGCCATCCAAGCGAACTTATTGTATTGGACCCTGGAATAGGTTTTGGTAAACTTCTTGAGCACAACATCGACCTATTACAACGACATGACCTGTTGAGAGGAATTGAAGGATTTTCTATTCTTTGGGGAGTCTCTAGAAAATCGATGATTGGTCAATTGACTGGAGAAAAGGAATCTGACGACAGGCTCAGCGGCACTCTAGCAGTTGCAGCAAAAGCTCACTACGAAGGCATTGATATTGTACGAGTCCATGATGTAAAGGAACACAACGACCTGTTTCATGTTTTGAATTCAATAGATTAGAGGCCAAAACTACCCAGCAAACCTGCTGCTGCAAACCATGCTCCAGCCATACTGCCGAGATTTGATAATGAGGTCACCATGAGGACACGCCCAGCTTTATTCGACCAAAACGAGCCGAGGCTTTCCAGTTTGAGGAATTGCTGCAAGTCCTCAGCAGTTGGTTCCTTAATCTTCAATTGGACATAGCCGGCAAACCACCCTGCAGCGAGAGTCGGATTCAGTGAAGTTATCGGAGATGCTGCTGCTGCAGTAAGAATTGCTAAGGGGTGACCACGAGCTAAAGCACAGCCTAATGCAGCAAAAACAGCATTAGCAGCAGTCCAAACGGTAAACATTTCAATTAAATTAACCCGTTCTCCAGTTGCAATAAAGTAAATCATAAGACTCATTACAAACGCAGGAATAAGCCAAGGAACACTTTTTGAAAATCGACTGCTGGTTGGGAGCTGATTCAAATCGTTTAGACTTTCATCGCTTGCAACAGTTCCTTTTGCAAGATGTTTTTCAATTCCTTGCAAATGGCCTGCACCCACAACAGCGAGGATTTTTTTATCAGACTGATTCAGTTGAGAGATTTTGCCTGCAAGAAAAGCGTCCCTTTCATCGATAAGCACTGTTCCTGCTCCAGGAGAAAAGGTGCGGAGTTCCTCCATTAGAGAAGATAGAAGATCTTGGTTCTCCAGAAGTTCGCTAACCTCGGGAGCATCCTCATCTTCATCATCTCCGAGTAAAGACCACAAAATTTTGACCTTCTCAAAAAAACGCATTTTCTTCCATGCTCGACGGAGCGTTGTTTGGATATCACGATCAATCAGCGCCACATCAAGTTCTGCAGCTTCTGCTTCTTGTACAGCAGCGAGCAATTCAGCACCTGGTTGTTGACCCTCGTCCAATCCCATCTTCCTCTGCTCCGCAGCAAGCAGAGACTGGAGCAAAACCAGTGGAGCTTTACCCTCCTTGACAACCTTTAGCAGACCTTCTTTGTCCAATCGCCGGTTACTTGTTAATGCCTGGTGACGTGATTCACATAACTCAACGGCTACAAGGTCCGGTTTGTAAGTCGAAATCTGTTCGCGAACTGCTTCAACACTAGCGGTTGAAACATGGGCTGTTCCCAAAATTCTCAATGACGGAGAGATGTCAATATAAGGAGTAGTACTCATTTTTCATCACCCGAACCAAACATTCGCACTAAATGATGATGCATCGAACTTACCGCCTCCATAGCTGCATCCAATGGGTCTTCTGGAATCTCTTCCAAAAGAACCTCAAATGGAATCTGGCCACCTGCTAGCGCTTTGTGACCACCCGAGAGCCCGTTGCCCCATTGTTCGGATAATATTCGACCAATGTGAAGTGACTCATCGCGAGTTCTAGCTGAAATAATCACCTTCCCACGCCGGGGCCCGAAGACCAAAACCGTGTCGATATTTTCAGTCGGAAGCAAAAAATCAGCAATCTGTGCTAACGAATCCCGATTAGGCATAGAGGATAATGGAGCAAGCAGAGTCGAACCAATAAGTGTTCGCGAAGAGAGTGCCTCTGCAAACGATTCAAGTGTTTCTTGAGACCGTGGAGGTTCTTCTATAGAACGAAGCATTTCCGAATCGACATAGGCATTTAGCCACGATAGCGCACGAATATCTACTGGATTGAAGTGTCGAGTGAAACCCAAGGTGTCAGTTCGTATACCAAACGCCAGTGCGGTTGCTATTCTCGGAGTCATTTGATGATTCAGACTCATCAACAAACTGGCCACAAGGGATGATGTTGCAGAAAATTCAGCACGAACAATCGAAATATCCGCTGCTACTGATTCATCTGAAGTATGATGGTCAAGAACGATATGTGGGACGCAGTCATCAGGAAGAACATTGTTTGCACCGGGACGATGGAAGTCAACGGTCATCACAACCGCAGCATCACGAAGGATGTCTTGAATTTCCCAATCAAGAATGAGTCGACGGACAGGGATTTCAAGAATTCGAACCATGGCACGGTTTTGCTGATGTTCAATCATGCCTCCATGTAATAGTTCGGGCTTCAGGCCAAGAGATTCTATGAAATCGTACATTGCCAAACCTGCTCCCAGCGCATCAGGATCTGGATTGTCATGACAGAAAATAGCCACCTTGGATTCTGGCGGCACTGACTGCAAATAGTGTAGAATTACACTCGCACCGTCTTTCTGTTCCCATGAACGAATGCGGTCCTGCATTGCTGCAAAAGAAACATCATCAACACTGATCAAATCAACGCCATCACCCTCAAGTGGTAATGTTGTGAGTACGGGTACGTCATTCCAATGATTCTGCAATGCTTCAAGTGCATTCTCGTCGAGTAGAGATTCGGGATCCAAGAGCAATACAGCGGTTGGTTTTCGAGCATCTAACGGCAAGTCTTTGAGCAACATTGGGCTTGGAATGGCCATGATTTCACAGCCATCCATTGGCCGGTCTAGAGGTAAGTTTGACGCTAACCCGACAAGTATACTACGTCGACGAAGAGCACACCATTCTGAGAGACGAACAGCGAGATGTCCAGAGCCTATGATGAGAAACATCACTCCACCTAATCATTGTTTCAGCCCGTAGGTATTGAAGTTACGGTTTTGATTGCTAATGTAAATCAAAACTCGATGACCACATTTTCTCGCTCGTGTTCGAAGATTTCGAACAATTGACGACGTTCACAGCCTTTCATATTTGCAACGAAAACTGTCGGAATCATTTGGATGGTCTTGTTGAATGCAGTAACCGAGGAATTGTAAAATTCACGTCGGTCTGCAATACTGTTTTCGAGTCCGACCAACTTGTTCTGGATGTTAAGGAAAGATGCATCTGATTTCAATTCAGGGTATTGTTCTGCCACCATGTTGATACGTGGAATCATTGCAGAAAAAGCCGATTCTGCACGAGCAGTCCCTTCGACATTTCCTGCTTGCAATGCGCCAGCAGCTGCTTTTCTAGCATCAAACAATTTGTCGAAGAAGGCAATCTCTTGCTTAGCGATACCCTTTGCAATATTGACTAAATTTGGAATCATATCGTATCGTTGCTTCAGCAGAACTGAAATCTGTGCCCATGAGTTGTTGACATTTTCTTCAAGGTTGATAAGTCGATTCCAAGTTGAAAAGAACCAAATAACCAATACTAGCAACAGAAATCCTGCAATCCCGCCGCCAATGTATAACACTGTGGACATAGACTCACCATCAAGTGTTATACTTTGAAACTATGGGTATATGATTTTAGGAGAGACAAGGTATTGAAGAAAGAACTTCACCGTGGACCATAGCACGAGGTAATGGCTGCTAACATTGGAGGCTTAGTGTGATTGCTGAAACACTTTTTGTATCGGTTTGCGTTTTTGCTGTCGCATTCATGTTTGCACCTCTAGGCATGGGGGGCGGCATGTTGTTTGTCCCCTTGCTCCATTATGGCTTGGGGTGGGAAATCAATGGCGCTTTGTTTGCTGTATCTTTGACACTTACATCTGTCGTCAGTTGGGGCAGCGGACTTGCCCATCGAAAAGAAAATCATCACGATGATGAAATCCTAAAAATCGGGCTGTGGGGAGCGATCCCTGGTGCACTTGCAGGTGTGGCAATTGTGGTCTTTATTGGAGACAAAATGGACTTTGTTTTCAAATTGCTCAGTTTGCTGATGATCTCTTGGGCAATTATCAAAACTATGAGCAAAATGAATTCTGAAAAGAGCGTTCTACCCGGGCAGCAGGATACTGAAGATACCCCCGATACTGTGCAACTTCAGGTTGGAGCCGGATTCGGAGGAATCCTGTCAAGCGTTCTTGCAATAGGAGCGGGAGTGATTTATGTTCCAGTTCTTCGAAACTTTGCCAACCTGGAACCTCGTAAGGCAATAGGTACGAGTCTTCATTTTATGATGATAGTAGTCCCAGTAGCCATTTTTGCTCACCTTCTAGCACTACCTTCGGAAATGTTTTCCAAACTCGGCCAAGAGTTTCTACTGATTTTAATCTTCATGACCATTACATTCCTTGGCTCCAAAAACGGCGCACAGTACGGCATGAAATACCTGTCAGAAAAACGTTTGATGCAAATTTTCCTGGCCATCATTATCGTCATTGCTGTCCGATACATCATTGACCTTGCAGGAATTTAGTTTTGATTTTCAACAATGAACTCATCCTTTGGGGCACTGAACTTAAGCACACTTGGGTCTTCGATTGCCACAAGACCTCGAAGACTATGTTTTTCTTGAAGCTCGGTGGTTGGGGGTGCTAGTTTCACCCGTGTTTCACCGATTGAAAGTTGATGACCCGAGGCTACATTCCATTCACCCTCGGGCAACCATAATCCAATAGAGCCCAGTTCCGA
This sequence comes from Candidatus Poseidoniaceae archaeon, assembly GCA_036846305.1. GTDB lineage: Archaea > Thermoplasmatota > Poseidoniia > Poseidoniales > Poseidoniaceae > MGIIa-L1. The sequence continues at coordinate 28,126 of DAIUCF010000016.1, forward strand.
ATGATGAACGACTACCAACGTGTCGTTGTTTTCATCAACCTCGGAACGTATCACATTGAGTGTGGCCTCACTCGATACCAGTTTAGTTGAAGGTTGCCAGTCCTTCCATGTCGACTCAAGGGGCAATGTGTGTTCGTCAGCCAATTGTTCGATAGCCTTTATTTTTTTAGAAAATTCAATCGACTCTTTTTCTGTTAGTTGATTTAGTCCGTCCAAAAGAGTCCTCAAACCCTCATGCTGAATAACATCGTCATTCGTCATCGCCGCATTGGCCATTAAAATATGGTCTGCTAGAGATTCAAGCTGCTCTTTCGATTCATTTTCAAGTGCGCACTCCATTGCCTCATCGAGCACCTCCAATGCTAATCCAGGTTGGTCAATAGCCAAGAGAGACTCTCCGAGTTTCATCAGCAAAGAGGAGGCTGCTCTCTTATCCGAATTGATGATTCGATTGGCTCTCAAGATATGCTGTTCAGCAGTTTCAATATCACCAACAAGATGACGAGAAATTCCTGCACAGACGATATAGGATAGCCGTGTGGCAGAAATCGATTGTGCTTGCCGATCTGCAGTTTCAAACAAACGAGATGAACGTTCCCACTTGCTCGAAGCAATTGCCAAAAGGCCGAGCTGATAGACTGCGTGCATTTCTGCAAAGGCATCGTCGATTAGCGTCGCTGATTGCAAGGCTCGCGTCAAATGAAGTCGGGCCGTGTCGATTCTACCTGACATCTTTGCCATTAATCCTAAGGCGGTTTCTGAACGGTAGAGGTACCCTCCTAGAGCACTGTGAGCCAATACTGCTGCCGTCTCATCCAGTGGAGCAAGGTCTAGGCCTATCGCTTCCAAGACATCACTCATGAGTTGCAAAGTTTCGTGGTATGCCGTCAACAGTTCATCTGATGAATTGGAGGAAGTCAACTTTGAAAGGTGAGAATCCAATGAAAGAATTGGTTTGCATATGTCCGGCAGAGGACCCAACTTTTGCAGATGTTTAGCCTTTACTTTCCCACCTGAAAGTGTTCGTTGGAGTGCACCCTTGAGGTCTAATTCAGATGATTCGCTTTGAACCTTTTTTTGTGACTGAGGGCGATCCTCGATAAGCGAATCTACCATCCAAGTTAATTTCGCTTGGATATCATACTGATGGACTCGGCTAATTGCATATCGCATCTCTGCTGCCCGAACGCGACGAGATAAACTTTTCATTCGACCCTTGTTTTTTGACGGTGTCTGGCTCGCTAAGCGCTGAATGAAGGTCGAAGGGGGACAAGTGGAATATCCCAAATTGGCTTTTTCACCGGTTGTCGTCATTTTGAAATCATCGGTGACCAGAATGACTTCATGTCCTTCACGCTGTAATTGTGATGCAAGCACCATCAATGACAAATCTACATCTTGTGGCGAAGCCTTTTCACCGATTGAACTCGCAAGACCTCGGACCTGATTTTCATCTACTGAAACCGTAGTCATCATCGTAGTAAATTCATCGAGTACTTTCGGTTTTTTCGACCATCTCTGAAATCGAACATTCCGAATTTCATCATGAACGCCAGGAGTCACATAAATGGATTGTTGATGTTTAGAAAGTGCCTTCTTGAGGTCTTGAATAAAAGAGTCTGGTGCCATTGAACCTAGGTGAATGAAGCAATTTGAATCCACCACCCATGTCTGCGTCATACCTACGCCACAAACACCTAGGTGATGATATTCACTCAGAATTGAGTCCGGGGAAAATGCAAGTCGCCGGACGATTAAATACGCGATGACGATTCTTCGCAACAATTCTATAGACTATGTTGCGTAAGGGTAAGGGTATTACCCACACGAAGGGAAACCACATTGAATAATACCATTTCATGTACAAAAGGCACCTGATTCCTGCCGCAGAACGCATGTACGGTTTTTGATTACGAAGAAGATACACTGTATCTGCATCCCGCATTTTTTGAGGAAAAGTCGAAATCAAATCTTGTCCCTCTTTGCTCTCGATAGCAACAAATCGAAGTTTTGCTTTGGCATGCAACCTTGGGTGTAAAAAAACAGCGGAGTGAGTACACAACCCACAATCTCCGTCCATGAGTAAGGTATCAATGGCGCTCATGGAATGACCTCCACAGGATTAACGCTCCATGTACAGACCTGAACTCCTGGACTCATATGGATATGTTCGGGGGAATGAGGATTTTCAATACCGAGATTGTAGGACTTGAGTAGTGAGTTTTCCTTAATGGTAACATTAGCATCGGTGTATTCCCAAGGTTTGTGATGCGTATATGCACGATGTAGTACCCCTTTGTGATGAGTGTAAAGGCTGTATCTTTCGAACAGAAAATATTCCAATGTCTGTTCTTTGGCCTTCAACACTGGGCCAGAGGGCTGAGCTGAACCAATCAGTGATTCACCGCCAGATGTTCGAACTGACTTCCATTGAAAACCACCCTCCGAATCAACATTGACCTTCGCTTTGGCGTGCCGATACGGCAAACCGTATGACCGAGGTGCATGATAACAGGTGACCCTACTCTGGGCATCAAGAGTTAGGAAAAGTACTCCTGGAATACCATCTTTGATCACATAAGTACGAATATTAAATTCGCCAAAGGTAGAGACAAAAGGCAGCCAAGGTAAGAGACGCGGTCGAACTTTCTCCATCGTAAAAGGTATCAGTCCAACATAGGCATGACCTTCAAAAAGGTCAAGTTCCAACTGTTTAGGCAGATAGGGTTTAATTTTCTCAGCATCGACTCTCCAATGCATAAAGGTAAGGTTAATCCAGTTTTGGTAGAGAGAACAGTGGTTCTCCGGCATAGCAAAGGGAATATGGCTGCAGTCAAGTCGATGCTTGGCTGCCATGATTCACCCAAGTAGTGCACTGCTTTGAAGATACGCTCGCAACAAGTTACTTGCCGTGAGTCATCACAGATTCTCTTTCAGCAGCGTTATGTTCCCAAGTGGCCAACAAACCGAGAAGAAAACCAAGTGGGCCCATTAAAGTGCACATGATGAGGATAGGGGTTGAAATGTAAATTGGGCGCTTCGTAGCAAGCATTCGCAGCCATACATAGCGCCCAACAAACAGGTCAAAGGCAAGAAAATGAAGCCATCCAAGAACAATGATTTCATCATCTTGAAATAAATCAACAACAATTTCAGGAGTCGGCATTTGACTGGCAAAAGTAAGAAGCACATTTGGAGCATTTGGTAATGCAAGGATGACGTACGGTATCAGTAATGGCAAAACAGACCACCGAATATCTCCCACAAACCTACGTGTAAGTTCATGTTGTGGCATAAACCACATGAGACTCCATAATGGGATAATGAGTATTGAGGATATCCAGAACATTGCAACAGCAATAGAATCCATTACTCTCCCTCATGAATTTCAGCATTCTTGTTAAGATTTAACGTATTTCCGTCATCAGCGAGTGAAGCGTATCTCTCAGCATCTCCGATTAAGAACCTGTTGTAGAAGGCCGGTAGTAGAATCAAACTCGAAAGGAGAGCCAAAGTTATGGCAACGACAAACGCCTGTCCAAACAATCGAAGTGGGAGTAATGCTGACAAATTCAAGACCGAAAATCCTCCGGCCGTTGTTAGGGCAGCTCCAAACATTGCTCGCCCAGTCGTTGCTGATGCATTGGTCACCCATGCCTCTTGAGTGGCAAACGGATTGTGTTCGACTTCCTCTTCAAGACGAATAGAAAAGTGGACAGCATAATCTACACCAAGGCCGAGAGATAGGGCGCCGATAGTAACCGTCTGCGCATTGATTTGATAGCCCGTGAATCCCATGATACCGTAAACCCATCCAACAACCATCATCAGTGGAATCCATGAGACAAAGCCTCTTCCAAGGCCCTGTTTGAAGCTCTTTTGACGAGTGGTATGGATTCCAACGAGCATTCCTAAAATAACCAAAGCAACAACTGAGGTTGAAAGTACCGCAGATTCTGCCACGTTTGAGGTTGTTTGGGCTACAATGAGGCTGCGCCCACCAATTCGAAGCGTTGCATCCGAATCAAGAGCGCCTTCGGTATCTTGTGCAAGAGTCGTTAGTCGATCGTACAGGTCTATGGTGGCTTGCCAATCGAGAGTTTCAGCTTGGAATGACAAAACAGTCTGTTGTCCATCCGAGGACAAAACACCGGATGTTAATTGCCGACCGGTGGAATTTAACAGAAGATAATCAGATAAATTTTGGTAGGAGCCTAGTGAGGTCGAATCCAGGGCTAGCATGAGTGAGTTAAGATATGGGTCTCTAACCTGAGCCTCTGAAAGAAGGCTCCATAGTCCATTTGGAGTTCCACTCACATCCGGACTTTCAAGCAGCATACTGTTCGAAGCATACCAGGCATCTTGACCTTCAGGCGAAAGAACATCCACATCTAAAACAAGATACAACGGAGAGCGGCTGCTTTGGAAATCATCCGAGAGCATGAGGAAATCGGCAACGACTGGAACTTCTTGGTCAAACTGGTCACGCTGGTCAAAGCCAACCTCAAGTTGTTGGAAGCCAAAGTACATTGGAGTGAGGAGCAGAATTGCAATCACTCCAACCTTGACAGGTTGGGTTGAGAGACGCCCCAATGCTTTGGAAATCGGTCCAATGCTGATGTTACTGGCTTTTTCAAGAGCAAGTCGCTTAGGCGGGAAAATCAGCATCAATGCTGGAAGAGCCGTAATGCTCAACAGATACACGGCAAACAGACCAATCGCAATAACCGTACCAAATACTTGAAGGAATGCCAAGGCAGAAAATCTAAACGAAAGGAATCCTACGATATCAGTAAAAATTGCAATAACCAAAGCAATAGAGGTCAAGATTGTGCCTCTTTGAACAGCAATCTTTCGTGCTTCATAAGAAAAGTCAGCCATTGTCTCCCTATCTATAGAATCACTGTTGTCGAGATTCTGCATTTCTTCTCGTATTCGAAGCACGACGTGAAGGCCATAGTCCACACCGATTGCTAGAAGCAAAACGGGTATGGAGTTCATAGCAGCGTTGAAAACCATGTTGACTCCCATAAACTGCAACCAACCAGCGATACCATAGGTTGCGGCAATCGAAATTATTGTGAGGAAAGTGACGTAGGCAGTGTCCCGAACACTTCGGAAATTCAGCCATAAAATCCCTGCAAGAAGAATCATTGCAGCACTCGTGAGCATACCTATTTCTTTTCCTAAGTTTCCATTTGCATCCAAAGCAAACTGTGCAAATGAAAATGTTCGCAGGTCATCGTTCCCGGTAGAATCAGTTACGTTGTTCAATAATATTAGCGACCATTGGCCAATGTCAGATTGCACATCGTCCAATAATTGATGCCCATAGTCGGAGGGCTCAGTGCTGACAACTAGGGTGGTAAGAACCGGTCCCGACATGTTCCATGGATCTTCACGGTTTTGAACTGGCATGCAGTTGAGAATCGCTGCTCTATAATCGACTTCCTGCAATATCGAAAGAGGAATCAATTGGCCGTTCATTGGGCCAGTAACTGCCATAATTTGTCCGATTTCTGCCGGAGTCCGTCCACTTGCTAGTGTCTCCATTTGCACAAGTAATTCACCAATCTCTGACGAGAGGTTTTCTCCAGCATCAATACGTTGAAGCCATTCTGAAGGTGTTCCAGGATTCCACTCACGTAGTTGTTCAGGGCTGATCTGACTCACAACAGGTATTGAATTGGCAGCTATCGAAACATTGGCAAGAGCACTTGGAAGTTGGCTGGAATTGGCCGCATGTGCCGATGTTATAGCACTTTGAACTACCCCAATCCATTCCGAATTGTCTCCATCTTGAAGATTTTGCCACTGGAGTGCATAGCCTGCCATTCCACTGTTTGCTTGCGTACCAAATAAGGGATAATGTAGTGGAAGGAAGTTGGGGTCTTCGAGCATCGTAGCCTCAATTTCAGCGAGTTCACTCCAGGTAGAGTTGAGCAGCAAATCACCTTCTTCGACATCCTTTATGACTCGGACAAAATCAACCGATGCCTGATATTCAGATTCAAGTTGATTCAATAAATCGACATTCTCGTCGTCCGGAAAAAATCCATCTTCACTGTTGTCGAATTCGAGATGCATTGCTCCTGAAGAAAATGCAAAGACAAGGACCATCACAACGGCAAAGGCCTTTCGTGGAGACTTTACACTCGACTCGCTCATCCAAGAAAAGGGGTTAAACATAAACGCTGCTTTCCAATACGGCTTATATATTCGTGTTTGAGGTGAGTTGGGAATGGGGAAAAATCTCACTGTAGAGATTCAATGACCATTGCGATTCCTTGGCCACCACCGATACATGCAGTGGCCACACCGTACTTACCGCCGCTTCGCTTTAACTCATGAGCGAGCGTAAGTACAAGACGAGTTCCGGTTGCAGCAAGTGGGTGGCCCAAACCAACCGCTCCACCGTTCACATTGACTTTTTCAACATCGAGATCAAGATCTTTAATGCAGGCAACTGCTTGTCCTGCAAATGCCTCATTTATTTCCCACCTGTCGATATCCGAGGTTGTAAGACCAGCCTTTTCTAAGGCTTTTCTGGACGATGGTACAGGGCCGTATGCCATGATTGCTGGCTCAAGTCCAACGATACCCCATGACACAATCCGGGCAAGAGGTTCGTCACCATCTGATTGCGCTTGAGAAGCAGATTTGATGACTACAGCAGCTGCTCCGTCGACCACACCTGACGCATTACCGGCGGTAACAAATGATTCTGGACCGAATGC
>DAIUCF010000017.1:0-33661 GCA_036846305.1 Candidatus Poseidoniaceae archaeon
TGGGCTAGATGGAGTCCATGCTTCACCATACATTCGAACTTTCCATACGCCTTCTTGATAAATTTCCTCGTCTAAATCCATAACTTCGGTAATGGCACATCGTAAATCCCCAATCATGAATGCAAGCGTGACCTCGGCGGCAGCCTTTGGTGTTGTAGCAAAACACCCGGAATGCATTTTTACTCCTCCGGGGACTCCAATCAGTGGTATTTCTTGCGCCTCTTTACCGATTTTCTCAAGCGTATTTGCGATGTCTCGAGTAGTACCGTCTCCTCCGGCATAGAGAATCGCTTCAACCTCAGTGTTAATCAGAGCCGTAACCAGTTTTTCGGTGTCCGCCACAGAGGTTTCCTTTGGTGTCTCTCCAATTGATGTAAACGTCATGTTGTTTTGAGTTTCAGGGACCCAAGACCCCCCCATTCGTCCGTTCCATCCGAAGCATTCCATCGCTGCATCGCTACGGTTTAACGAACTGGAAAGCAAAGTTTGGAGAGAATCTAGGGCGAGTGTCATCCGCGGTCCTGCTCGGTCTTCAGCACCTGCAGCGCGTGCTTCAGCAGCTCGCCCATCGCTGCCCTTGAATCCTAGTCTGCCACCAAGTCCGGCGTCGGGATTCACCACGATGCCAATGCGCATGGTGCTCCGACAGGTTTCCCCTTCAAGAATACCTGCATCATATCCAAAGCGACGATGCCATGAAAAAAGCCCCCCATTTGGGATAGCCTATGGAGAATAGTTTTCGTCGGCGAATTGCTATCGGTCTGACCGTCGGATTCTCCTTGTTATGGATTGGAGCAGGTTATTTGACTTGGATTCAAAACGGCTGTAAGGCCTACATGCCGTTTATTTCCGATTTTGATTTGTATGAACCAGGAGACACGATCTTTACATTCGGAACCTTTGTAACAGGTTTTCTCGTCTTTTGGGTAATTATGGAAATTCACTCCATGAACATGAAGAGAATTACCGATGGACAGCACCATTCTTTTTGGCATGGAGTGAACCATCTTGCTGTTTTTCCTGGCCTCATTGGAGCCTTCTCGTGTATTCGAATAGGTGATGCTCCGTGGGATACAGACGGTGCAATGCATGGACAATATGCCATTGATATCTTCATATTTGGCGTCTATTGGTGCCTTCTTATCACCGCAGTTACGATTCGTATATGGTGGAATCACGAAAGATTTCGAACAGTACTTGGATTACGAGCATTTGCTGCAGTGGCTGCCTTAATCGGTTTGTATCAGATGATTTCTGCCCAGTCAACGGTATGGGACTCAAACTTTGATTGGGATGCCTACAAGGCATTAACTGCAGACATGATGACATTTTGTACCAGCACTCCGTATCCTGAACTCAATGTTTCTGCTGTGTGGGAATTCATTCTGGTGTTTGGCCTTCTTGGAACAATACTTTCTTTTTGGCCAGAAGTAGATTTCTCGCAATTCGAAGCATATGAAGAAGAATAATTCAAACATTCATTGCAAGTATTCATGTGCTCTCCTCGTTTTCGTTTGCACATGAACAGAAGGCAGAGGGAAGTTCCAACTTTGGAAGATGCTCTTGCAAAGGGGTTTGCCGCTATGCAAGGAGAAGAGGAATATGAGCCTAAAACTAAACCTGTGGCAAAACAAGAACCCGATGCCGTAAATATATCGCCATCACCAACGGAGACGGATTATCGCCCACCTACTCAAGCGGCTGAGCGTCGAACTACTTTTTCTGTGACTCCATCCACGAAGCCACTAAAGGAAGGTGAAGCGGCACAGGACAAGGTAAGTGATACAGTAGAAGTTCTTGAGAAACCGAGTTCCACAATAGGCGATGATTTTGATGTGGAATGGTAATATTTGATGCAGGCACTTATCAGTAAATACCCTAACGAATGTTCATGCAAGTCTCACGCGGCGCTGTTCGGGTCTTCATTTTCATTTTTGGAACGCTCGTATTAATCTCCTACGGATACGGTCTTTCTCATGCGTCGGACACGGATGCTCTGTGGGGTGGAATACCTTGGTCTCAAGCCCAATTTATCGTTCCTTTCATGTTTGTAGCAGCGTTTGGATTCTTGATGTATTGGTGGGTCATTCTCTATCAAAATGAGGCGTCAGAAATGGAGTCGTTGCGATGGCCTTGGGGAGAATCAGATGGAGGAGGAGGGGCACGCCTTCTGCTCGCATTTGCATTGCTTGTTATTCCTTCAGCCCTTTGGTTAGAAGCAACAATATTTCACATCGATAATGACTATGCATGGACACCAGTGTTGGTCATTGGTGTATTACTGCTGGCATGTATTGGTAACATCATGATGGGCCTTCTGGCATATTCAGCATACGTCGATGAAATGCCAGGAGGAGGAAAAATGCTACTAGGCTCTATTCTCCTCGGTATCCAGTGTGTCCTCTTTGACGGTATTTACTGGAATCTAAAATTCCCTTGGTAAGGGATGCTCATAAACAACCCCACAGTATTGAATTCGGGTGATGGTTTGATGAAGGTAACACAACCCCGTAGGGGTTGAAGGAGCACACTGTATGTCACTCATCAACATCACCTTGCCCGACGGTACGGTTAACGAATATGCCGCTGGAATCACGTGTGCAGAAGTCATAACCGATGCACTGGGGCGCAAACATGGTTGTTTAGCAGCCCGTGTAAACGGCGATGAATGCGACCTTTCACATATGCTTGATACGGATTGTTCGGTAGAAGGAATCCTTGCAGAATCTGATGATGGGATGTTCATCCTTCGTCACAGTGCTGCACACCTGTTGGCTCAGGCGGTAATGTCGATTTACCCTGATGCGAAACCTACTATTGGTCCTGCAATTGACCGTGGTTTTTACTATGATTTCGCGATGGATGCCATTTCAGAATCCGACCTCAAGCCAATTCAGAAAAAGATGCAGGAACTTGCCAGAAAGAACTTCACAGTTGAGCGTGTTGAACTCACTGATGAAGAATTGCAATCACACTTTGCCCATAACCCTTACAAGCTTGAAATTATCAATGATAAGATTGAGGATGGAGGTGGTTCAACCATCTACAAACAAGATGACTGGTACGATTTATGCCTTGGACCCCATGTTCCTAACACTTCACGATTGATGAATGTGAAACTCACCAGTATCTCATCAGCATACTGGCGCGGTGACCAAGATCGGGAACAACTTGTTCGAATATACGGCATTGTAGAACCGAGTAAAGAAGCGCTAAGGGCAACTCTCACCCGTCTTGAAGAGGCGAAGAAACGGGATCATCGTAAACTTGGCAAAGATTTGCAGTTGTTTCATATTGATGAGGAAGTTGGTCAAGGTTTGATTCTATGGACTCCAAGGGGTGCAATTGTTCGACAAGAATTGCAAGATTTCATTTCGTTCCATTTACGACGCCAAGGGTATTCCCAAGTCTTTACACCTCATGTTGGAAAACTCGATTTGTACCGCACTTCAGGTCACTTTCCTTACTACCAAGATTCGCAATATCCGCCACTTGTTGAACGTGAGTTGATGAAGAAACTCGCTGATGAGGGCTGCACATGTGGAGAGTTGTCCAACATGATGAAGACCGGCGATATTGATGGCTATATGCTCAAACCAATGAACTGCCCCCATCATGTCAAAATTTATGCTTCACAGATGCGCTCATACAGGGATTTACCACTGCGCTTGGCAGAGTTCGGTACCGTTTACCGTTGGGAGCAATCGGGTGAAATTTCTGGTATGACTCGAGTTCGAGGCTTTACACAGGACGACGCCCACCTTTTTGTGACTGAAGACCAAATTGCCGATGAAGTCCTTGGGTGCATTGAATTAGTGCAAATCATTTTCGAAAAACTCGGAATGGAAGATTATCGAGTTCGTGTCGGTTTGCGAGATTCAGATTCCGACAAATACGTCGGTGACCCAGCGCGTTGGGATAAAGCCGAGGATGCATGCCGTGCTGCTGCCGAGTCACTTGGTGTTCAATGGTCTGAAGAGCAAGGTGAAGCCGCTTTCTATGGTCCAAAAATTGATTTTGTTGTGAAAGATGTTATTGGACGTGAGTGGCAACTGGGAACGGTTCAAGTGGACTATAATCTACCGGAAAGGTTTGGTTTGGAATACAAGGGCAGTGATGGCGAAATCCATCGACCAGTCATGATTCATCGAGCGCCTTTCGGTTCGATGGAGCGTTTCTGTGGCGTACTTATCGAACATTTCGCCGGGAAATTCCCAACATGGCTTACCCCTACACAGTGTCACATCATCACTATTTCACAGAAACATTCAGCGTATGCTGCTGAAGTTGCTCGACTCCTTAGTGAGAACGAAATTCGTGTTGAAGTCGATGACGGCGACGACACGATTGGTAAGAAAATCCGCACACATCGAAAGATGCAACCTGCTTACATGCTTATTTTAGGCGATGGTGAGATTGAGTCTCGCAGCGTCAGTTTACGGGCCCGAAATGGCGATCAGGTGAGTGGTATTCCGTTGGAATCTTTTATCTCTGACCTACGTAATGAAATCGCTGAAAAAGTAACACAACCGTCCCTGGTCACCCCAAGTGGAGAGTGAGGAATATCCATGTCTGCTCCAAACATTATCAACGGCTTCAGTTGGGCAGCAATGGTTCCATTTCTTTTTGCAGCAGCTACGGCTTGGTTATTTTGGACACGTGTTGTTCCTCGCCAATTACGAGGTTTACAGGTTGCCTTTCAAACAGGAGAAAAGCGATATGAAGTTCACCAAATTACTCGAACAACTCAAGATGCTCGGGAACTGCTCTCCTCAAAGGGCACGGTATTTGGTGTAGCATCGTACATTCTTGCACTCGTAGGAGCACTGCTGCTGTTTTTTGAGTTTATCATGATACGATTGGAATATTCTGAAGGATTCCATACGCCTTCGCTGAGTATTGCTTTAATCTTCATCGCTTTTCCTGCATTGATTTCATCCGGAACATCCCTTGGTGCTCAGGTAATCAAACCGATTGGACAAGATAGAGCATCTCTGCAAGAATCAAGTATTTGGCGCAGTTATACCTATGTTTTGCTTGGCATTTTGTGGCTTGCAGTTGTCTTTGCCATCTATCTTCTGTTGGATGTAGCAGGAGTACCTGCGTCGCGAAGGTTTAGCATTGCTGCCTTTGCAGTATTCGCTCCCTCGATACTTGCTTACGGGCGTATTCTCGGCTCTTCTTGGCAAGCGTTGCGACAATCTTCCCGCCAAATTGCCAAAGGTGAACCTTCACCCTTCCACAATCACGAGCCGAGTGCAAAGCAGCAAGCCATTGCACAAATAGTCAGTTTCAACCTGGTTGCAATGCCGTATGTCGCCCTCAATACCCTTGTGTCACTGTTGTTTTTGTTGTATGATCCAACGATTCTAACGCACAGTGAAAGAGTTTTGGAATTACCAGAATACCGGGAACAGACCACGTTCATGGAGGAGGGAGGTATTCTCGGGTTCATGCTCATTGAACTCTTTTCGTTTATCCCACAATCAGGAATACGTGTTCCAATTGTGTCCTTCATACTCTTGTTCCTGTTGTTGAACGTTGCTTTAATCGGTTTCTTGTTCGTCTATGAAGTGGCTCGCATCTTATTCCTTGATGTCCAAGACGTCTCGGGCAAGGGTGGGATTAAACTGGCAGATAGTAGGCTTCTGCGCGCTGAACCTACACAACAAGCCAAGGTTCTCAATTTCTGTTTCACTGGATTTGCTGGCCAATCGATGCTGTTACTGGCTCTGGCCATGATTACTTTTTGGGATTCAAGTTTCCTGCCACAGGGGGCTGAGTGTGGCGATTGGGAAAATACCGTTTGTTCAGTAATGGAAAAGGACTCGCTAGAAGAACTCACTTGGATGCTGGCATCGGGCGGTCAAATCGCTTTCCTTGCCATATGGGTAAAATCTCGGCGCATTGGTTTGAAGCTTGATGACATTACCTTCGATGCAGCAGTAGGTGAAAATCGAGCGCGTTTGTCTGAGATGTCTGATATGATTTATCTCAAACAAAAACCGTTTACTGAACTGATTTCCAAGGATGATTGGTCAAATGCTATGATTCGTCTGGATAAAATTACCGAAGGACATGGGGAGCAGTTAGAGGGCCTAAACCTCGCTCGGAAAACCGATGCGATGATGGAACTGTATGCCGGGCTTGGGCGATGGAATGAGGCTGAGCAAGAAGCAGTCTCTCTGCTTGCATTAAGGGGTGGCCGAGAAGCCCAAGTCGCCCGACTTATCCTTACTGCAGCGAGTTTAGCGCAGCGTGATTATGCTGAGGCTAAACCCCGATTGGACTTACTCAATTCAGACGATATTGAATCTGCAAGACTGCAATGGGCTGCAGCATTGTTTAATCCGAAGTACAAGAAATTGAGTCCTGAGTACAAAGCACTCATCTCTGTTGATTCGCTGATGAAGCGCAACATCGATTTGGTTCAAAGATACAAAACTGGAACGCCCCATAGTAAATTGAAGTATTTGGATACCCCTGCAGGTCGACTGTTCCTCTTAGGTGATCTCGCTCGATTACGCCTGGTTGGTATGCCAGACAAGGGCCTTAACTTAATCGAGGCCTTCATCAAGGAGAATGGAATTACCGAATGGCCTCATGGAGATGTTGTACGTTCATTGCTTCATATTGATGCTGGCAGGATTAATACCGGGTTGAGCATGGCTGAAAAGTTAGCAAAAGATCATCCTCGACACCCCCATGTTCGGAACTTGATTGGCGAACTTGCTCGTGGTGGATATGTCGACACACTACCTTCTGAACCCACTCCAATTGAGTGGCTAAATGATTCAGGGCTTGATTGGCTTGATGGCTGGGTACGAAAGCATGTTGTCGCACCTCCGCCCTCATTTGGAAAGAAGCCGTTGATTCGTCACACTTGGAATTCAAACGGTTGGGCGGCCATGGACGGCACGGGTAGTCTTAGGGAAGCGATTCGGAAGAAATCAAACGGTTGGAAAGTTATACAAAAAACATGGCCAAATGGGTTGCCTATGTGCCTGCATTTACATCTTTTCGGAATCATAGTTACCGTTTCAGGAATGCCGGTGGATTTGGGATTCCCTGGAGCCTTAGACCTCAAGACGATTGACAAGAAGGGACATCTCGAAATTTAAATGAGTCTTCGAATCTTTTCCATTGAGATGTCAGCTTTGGATAATTCCTCTAAACAATCTTCTATTCGTCCCGCAGCCAGTGCTTCTCCGGCTAATCCAATGGATTGCTCGCATAGACGGCGATTCGGCTCTTCAACAGAAATACCGCTTGCATCGCACTGGTTGCGAAGAGTTTGCCACTGTTCAACGACGAAGTCGTACAATTCCAGTGCTTCTTCAGTCGCTACACCTTCACTATCAAGGTCGGATGTGAATGTTTCCAGAAGCGAATTGGCTTGACTCCATTCCTTTGAATCTGCGTGCTTTTCGATCTCTAACAATCGTTGCTTCCATTCGTCTTTATCGTCGCGGTCCTTGTACTGCTTGACAAATTTCTTACGTTGTTTGAGCGCACGGCGTACATTGTCCATCGCTGCACGTTCTGCTTCAATTGAGCGAACTACGCCATCTGCTAGCCCGATTGCTTGACTCGGGCTTCCCGCATCGATTGCTTGTTCTGCACGCTCAAGACGCTGTTGCATCTCAGTAATGTCAAGCCCGTCGGTTTGCTTGAGTTGACGAGTTGCCTCTTTGACCGACTCATAAGCCCGGCCTTGCGCATCTTCATCTGCCAGCAGTTGATTTGGAATGACCGAAGCAAATTCAAACGCCTCGCGTGGTGCTTCTTTGCTCAGTTGTTTTTTAGCGTCACTCAGTAGTTCTTTGAGGTGTTGAATACTTTCTGCATTGTTGTCGGACAGGAGCCGAGATGCTTCTTCAATTGCTTTTTCTGCCTTACTCCACCATTCCACAATTTCTTGCGCCAACTTCTTTGATTGTCGAAACAGCATCTCGCCTTCTCTAAGCGAACCAAGTTTCACTTCCCGTAGACCCATCTCGAAGGATTTCCTGGCTTTCTTGGCAGTAGGGGCAATGTCTTCAGCTTGCTGGACGGCCTGTAGGGCGTCATTTTGGATAATCTCTACATCGCCGCTCAGCGAAAGTGTTCGTTCGATGTCTTCCTCAGCCTCTGCTAAAAGCTTCATTCCATATTCAGGGTCGATGTGGCCTTCTTCCTTTGCAGTCATCACCAAACTTGAGGCTTGGTCAACTGCTGCTCCTTGTGCTTTTAGTTCTAGAAGTTGATTTTCAAGTTGGTCCAACCTCTTGGTGAAAACTTTGCGTTCGCCGCGTTGTTCATCACCTACGAACCAAATGTATCCAGTGGTTACCGCCGCCAGAACAAGTGTTCCAACTGAAGCGAGCCACTCGTAGGTCATCGATTCTGGAATGTCTCCAACAAAAAGTGAGAATGCAGCAACACATCCAAGGCCGGTCATGATTGCTCTCCACCGTAAGACATCCAATCCACCTTGCAAAATATTGCTGGATGTCACGAAGCAAGTGTAGGCTACAACCAGTAAGAACCCACAACCGATAAGGTCAGAGGTCTGTTGAATCTCAAAGTGCTTAGAGGCAATCATAAGCAGCACTGGCCAAGCAATACAAGCAAACGATCCAATCCTCGTACGCGCTTTGGGGTCATCAAGAATACTATCTTGAAGAATAAGGCCGTAGGCAATAATCAGAAGGGGGTAGCCCAGTCCTTCGAACAAACCGGAATCTCCTTTGAATGCCGATTGTAAATTTGGCCACATGAGCCATATTGCTCCGGCTAGAATGATAAGAGACGAAAAGGTACTAAGTCTCTCTATTTTCTCTTGACGTGATTGTCTGGCAGCCGATATTGCCGCATCTACATCCGCCCATGCATCCAGAGCCATACCTCCTGTCGGAGCCATCATGGTCATAATCACTCCGATGTTTCGGGCAGACTTTCATTCTTCAAAGTCAAATTTTTTGACGGGAATGTTCATGGGTGTCTTTGACTGCATTCAGTAAGAGTGGAGCGTTATGCCGGGGCTAATCACAATGGATGACTTGACAAACGAACAGATTCTTGAGATTCTAGACGATGCAAAACGCCTTCTTCCAGTCGCACAAGGTAAACTGTATCTTCCGCTGCTCAAAGGACGAATACTCGGAAATTTGTTTTTTGAGCCGAGTACCAGGACCCGTATGTCGTTTGAGACTGCAATGAAGCGTTTGGGTGGAGATGTTGTCAATTTGGGGGACGTAAAAACATCTTCTGTAGTCAAAGGAGAGACATTGTTTGACACGATACAAATGGTCGACGGTTATACCGATGTAATCGCCATGCGCCATCCACGCCAAGGTGCTGCTCAATACGCACAGGATGCTGCAAGAGTGCCGATTCTCAACGGCGGCGATGGGGCAGGCCATCATCCTACTCAAACAATGCTTGATCTGTTCACTATTCAACAAGCTCACGGAAAACTCGATGGTTTGAAAGTGGTTTTAGCGGGAGATTTACGCTACGGCCGAACGGTACACTCTCTTTCACATGCTTTAGTTCGATTTGGATGCCAATTGATTTTTGCAAGTCCAGAATTACTCAAAATGCCGGCCGAAATTGTGTCTGACCTAAAGGCGCATGGCGCACAAGTCGTCGAAACTGAAGACCTCTATGGTTCAATGGAGGATGCCGATGTTGTCTACATGACACGAATTCAAAAAGAGCGCTTCGCTGACGAAGACGAATACGCACGGTGTGCAGGTGCCTACAAACTCCATGCTCGCCATCTTGAAGATGTTAAGCAAGACATGATTGTGATGCATCCGTTGCCACGTGTTGATGAAATCGACCCTTCGGTCGATGTTACACGTCACGCACGTTATTTCGAACAAGCATTCAATGGAGTTGTTGCTCGTATGGCCCTTTTGTGTCGTCTGTTGGGGGTTAAAGTTCCTGAAGATGTCCTCTCCAAAGGAGGTGCTCTTTGATGTCCAGTGAACACAGCATGCGAAGAGTGACTGCAATTCGAAATGGAACCGTCATTGACCATGTGCCTTCGGGTCAAGCCCTCCGAGTTTTGGAGATGTTAGGTATTGGCGGTAATACATCGGTTCCAGTCTCGCTGGTCATGAATGTACCATCGAAAAAGATGGGTTTGAAAGATATCATCAAAGTTGAGGACAGAGAACTCACCCAATCTGAACTTGACCGCTTGGCTCTCGTAGCGCCTGATGCACGTGTTGCGATTATTCGAGCCTATTCGGTTGCCGAGAAATTAACGATTAACTTGGGCGAGGAAGTTACCAATGTAGTGCGATGTACCTTTTCCAATTGTATTACAACCAATCTACGTGAACCTCAACCCCACAGACTACGAGTTGTTCAACGCGACCCGTTACAACTTCGATGCCATTATTGTGGCCGTCCTCAAGATTTGGACGAACTTGCGAACAATGTATTATGATTCGTCGTTCATTAAATTCCGCATATCGCAGGCTTTGCATTGAGTGGCTGAGGTCAACTCACCACAACTCTTGCATGGCATTGGCGGTGCAGGTCGCGATTCTGAACCGCCCAATTCAATGACTTGGTCACGGAGTTGCTTGATGTTGTCAGCCATTCTTAACAGTCCATGCCGAGTTCCCGGAGAGTCGGACTCCATTTGGGCTACCATGTCTCGATGACGCCATCGCAATGCACCTCGAGCGTGTGGGCATTCTTCATGATGCAAGGGTAGATTTCGATGTAATGCGTACAGCTGTATTTCCTGTTCAGGTATCCATCGAAGGGGAACAATACGTGGGGCAAGGCCGTCAACAGGAGTAGTCGTATGTGGTGCGAGGCGAAGAGTTCGTTCTAAATCCCCATTGGTCATGTTCATGAGTACTGTTTGGGCCATGTCGTCGAGGTTATGCCCTAAAGCAACATAATCTGCATTGACTTTCTTTGCCAAATGATTGATTCCTTGACGACGAAATACGCCACAGTACGAACAGGGCATCCGCGGAATGTGTTTGTTTTCTTTTGACAACCCTGGTATTTTGGCTGCAACTTCATCCATCTCCTTGAAGTTCAATTCTGGGTATGAGACGGTTATGAATTCGACATTAAGGCGCTCACACAATTCTTGAGCACAAAGCAAAGACGGCGGACGGTAACCCTCAATTCCTTCATCAACAGTCCCGGCTATGATGGTCACATCAGGTCGGTTGCCGACTCGATCGACAATACTGTCGAGTAATACCGCCGAATCCTTTCCACCGGAAATGGCCACAAATATCGTAGTGTTACCTTCACGGGGGAGTTTGAGTTGGTGTCGCAGTTCACGGCCAATTTTTTTCCGAACCGATTTTGCCATGTGCTCATTGCATAAGATTCGTCCGGAATAGGCCTGTTCAAGCACTGCAGGCCTTGAACAACTGTCACAAGTTGGAACGGAAAATACCGCATCCTCTTCTCGCGCCATGAGCCGATGCCAGCATCGCTATGGTTTGAGTCCACCGCTTGGTTTGGGCATTATTCTCTGTGAAATTGGTTGACGAACGTTCTAAAATTTCCAATTGAAAAATTGATTTTGCAATTAAGAATATGTCTATCATGCTGAGCCATGTTTGTTTATTTGTGCCAAAAATCTAGGGCTTGTTGGCGCGGAAAACTCCGGGTTTATCGCCCTCCGCGCAACTTTTTTTGCAATCTCCAGTTGGAAAATCAGTTTGGGTCACCAAATCCCCCTTTAGGGGGATAAAAGCGCAAAACTACTTGAAGGCCACAGCACTGTCCGATTGTTTGAGAACCATGCTGCAACGTGCACTTGCCGGACTATGCCGCCTCGACGGTGTTGATCATGCAATGTTGCTCGACAATTCAGGTCAACTCATTTCGAGTGTTGGCCAAGAAGGAATTTTTGCACCGGTTGACCAGGCATCGGAGATGATACTGGCCGCCCAAGAAACTGCCCATGCTCTTGGTTTGGGCCAAGTGTATGAGGTATGGTGCGAAGGTGAAAGCCGTATGGTCATCGATGCAGTTGCATCAAATCGAACCGTCGTTTTGACGGGCAAAGGTGGACGTTTGGCCCGATGGCGCCATGCACTTGACCGAGACCGCCAAATTATAGCAACTACCCCGAGGATGTGAGGAACATGTTTAACCTACCAGAAGGAACACCAATCGACGAAAAGATATCTGTTGAATCAGGTTCAATCCAGCCTTTTGACCATGGCGTAATTTCCACCTGGATTGGCCGTCGAAAGACACCTACCGGTCATCGATTGGTACGTGCCGGCCGTATTGTTGCATGGGTTGCCGAATCTGGCAAGGGTAAATTGCTCTTGGCAGGAAAAGACGCTCGTCTACGATTAGAGGATCTTGAAAGCAAAGAGAATTATCGTTTTGTCGCAGGAGAATACTCGATTAGTGGATTGGGAACTGTAGCTGAGGTACTACCTGAGGCGTTCGAACATGCGGCTGATCGCCAAGGGCTACTTGCACGCGGAGATGCTGTTGTTCGCTTACTTACCCGTGATCTATCATCAGTTTTACGAGCAATGGTAGATCGTGAAACGGTTCGAGGAGCAATAGCAATCGACCAAGGAATGCTCATTGACAGTGTTGGTGAATTACCAAATGATGCGGAACAACTTGCTCGAGAAATCCATTCGACATTAGAGGCAATGAGTATCAGCATTGTCCAAGATGACAGTATCACCAATGGCAGTCACTGGACGATGCATCATGAAGGCGGCTCACTACTTCTTGCACAAGCGGGAGATGTTTCGATTGGTGTTTGGACAGAAGCCAACACCAATCACGCCCGACTTATCTCAGCGGTTGCGGCAGTTCTCGAAGGAGAAATAGGTTCAGTCGGTGCATCGGGCGGGCCATTGCCCGAAGGATTTGTGCTGCGTGAAGGACGAGGTGGCCCTGATGCCATTCTTTCGATGTTGACAGCTGCAGTCAATGAAGAGGTCACGGGTCATCTACAGTCGGGACAGTCCTCGACATCGGTATCTGTTCTTCTTTCGCGAGGTGTGCCAGTAGGAATCTCTGCACCTGATGGGCAATCACTTGAAGAGGCGATGTTGACGTTCACAGATTCTTCTCGAATTCTTAAACTTCATCGGTTGCCTTCGGGAACCATCGTTTCACGCGAGTCGGGTACTGTTGACGAATTCCGTCTTGATGATTTCCATGATTTACTGGTGACGCTCCGTACACGCTCGGAGAGCCGTAGAGCCAATTTGAAGAGTAAATTGACCACTTTGTTTGGATTTGAAATTGGGATGGAGCAACTGAGAAAGAACCGAGCAAACGCAACATTCCCTGAAACAGTGGATGTTGTTAGCGGGGGCCTCCCAGATGAGTCTGGACAAGCATTAGCAGTCGATGCTGGATTACGGCGTAGACTTGAGGCAGCAGAACTTCAAATCCATGAATTGGAGAAAGATAAGGCTGCCCTTTCCACTAAACTGGATGAAGCTCATTCTGCAAAGAGTGCTGCACAAATTCAAGCAAGAGAGGCCTCAGAATCCCGCCAAGAATTCCTTGCCAAAGTTGAATCCTCAAATTCTTCTCTCGATACATTACAACTTGACCTTGCTGAATCTAAGGCAGCAGCTGAACAGGCTGAGAACCGAGCGGAACGCCTCGTTAAACGAGTTAATGAACTTGAACACCAGGTTAGTGTTCGTGCCGCAGAACTCGCTAAAGCATTAGGTGATGCTGATTCGAGTGAGCATCTACGAGCCTCGATAGAGGAACTGTCTCTCAAAGAGGCCCAACTCAATGGTGACCTACTGGCGAACAGTGAGCGACTCGCAAGTATCCGTGAACAGGCTGATGGTGATGAGCGAAGACTGCGAGTCTTGCAAGAACAGGTTGAGGCCACTCGTGAGAGGCATTCTCGTGCTCAGGCCGAGGCATTGTTGATGGAAGAAAAAATTCATTCAAACTCATCTCAACTTGAAGCAATCGATGCTGAAGCAAAGGCTGCTCGACGGCGTGCAGAGGAGGACCGAACCCGTCTTGCAACCGATGAGGCACGACAAGCGCAGGTTCAAGCAGAACTACGGGAATTGATGTCAGACCGCAGGCAAACCCTACGAGAGTTGGGAGATTTAGGTGCTCGACGAGGTCACGCTGAGGCGGAATTGGTTTCACTCATCGAACGTGCTGAAGCACTCTCACAAGCACATGAAGAGGCGTTGTCCGATATACAAGAGGCTGAACGACTTCGCGCAAGGCTAGCAGAGGAACCCCTTGCACAGGCATTGCTTGATGATGCATCGACTTTTGACGGGCTAGGTCCAGTTCTAGAACGGTTAGAGAATGCCCGCGCACTTGGATACTCAGTGACCCTTTTAGATCGAGCAGTTGAAAGAGGTCTACAGGTGATTCAGTCAACTGTTGACCATGTCGCTGCAACCCCTCGACATCTTTTGTCGAGCGAAGTCATGACTTTGCTCGAGCGACAAGTGCCTCAAACGGCTGGAGCGGTTCGGGGATTAGCACGTTGGTCAGTTCAACAACGACTGGAACACCAACTTGGTGAAACGGTTGGCCATGTGGTTCTTGATTTGGAGCATTTACTCGAAGACTTTGACCGATCAATCACTATGTTGCGAAGACTTCGTAATGTGCTTGAACAACTGGTACGTCTCGGCGCACCTCCACAAGAAGTAGACGCCTTGCTCAACAACTGCACTCGACCCGAAGCTCTTCCAAGTATTGCACAAGCAACTCGTAAATTGATACAGGTTGCTTTAGATGACATCTACCTAGAGGCAGACCAGCGCGATGCTGGTGAAGCAATTGCCTTGGAAGAGACAGCTAGTGTACTTGAAGAACTCATTACCCAACTTGATGCATCCGGTCTTGCCAACGGCGTCCCAAGCGGAATGCTTTGGGACTTCCAAAGGGACGGTCTGCTCCCTTACGAAAGAAATACAATTCCTGATAATCAGCGAACGCCGGTTCAAGATGCCATGTTATCGGATATGGACTCGAATTTGGCTGGAACAGTTCCAGTCTCCTTGGATGTGGTTACAGAATCCGAGGTTCGTGATGATGCAGGATGGCAAGAAATGCCAGCCCCAGTGGATCAAGAACTAGAACAGCCTGAAACCGTAGCAACACCATTACCTGCTCAGTCATCGAACACAGATATGGAACACAGTGACGAGCGCGCCCAACTTGAAGCAGAACTCGCGCGCCTTGACGCATCTTGGAATCACAGAAACGAGCCTGTTGCTGAACAGCCCACTGACCCTGCACTTGCAGCACTTGAAGCTCGGTTGTCCGGTTTAGATTTGTGAGGTGAGTTCATGACTTCACAAAACAATACTCTTTTGCAAAGAGATGAGCAACAAGGACGCCGCTACCCACTTTTCGTTGAACGACTTTTCCTCGTATCATCTTTGATTGGATTTTGGTTCATTCACCCAATGGTTTTGGAACAACTTGACGGAGTAGGTGGGGTTCTTGCTGCATGGTGCGTATTGCCCCTTTTGTTACTGATGGCAGTAGAGATTCTTGGACGAGTTGTCCAATCAGTACGTAATGATTCAAATTAAATCTCGACAATTTCTTTTCCTTGAGTGATGACTTCAGGATTGCGTCGTGAATAGATGAATCCCCAAATTCGCTCCCAAGGCACAAAGAACCGAAGTAGTGCCATGATGCTTAGGAACATGGCTGCAGAAATAACTAGCCCGTAGGTCAAGGATAATTCTATGGATTCTGAAATCTGTCCAGCCCACTGACTGCCTGTCGAATCTTTGACAATACCTAACAATACACTGTGGAAGCCTAGGGCAATCATTGTTGCAATTCCAGTAAGACCCAGGAATCCAAAGGTATGACGCAAGTGTGTATTGAGAACGTTATCCATTTGTCGAACATATTCAGGGTCACGCTTACAAGATTCAGGAAGTCTGTATGCGTACTCAAGGTAGCGGATGACGCCGTAGGATGATTCTTGGAAGACCATAATCAGCACAGCAATCATAATCAAAGCAAATTGCTGCTTCGTTACCAACATGAGTCCAAATATTCCAATTGTAGGCTCACTGAATTGAGCACCGATGATGTTCACTGAATCACCATACGAGCCGAGTTGACCGTTGATGAGTGGGAATGCAAGAATTGCGTGAATTCCGAGGAACAGCAGCGTAAATCCGATGGCCCAGGCAATAGAACGGCGGGAGAGTCCCCAGATTCCTCGAACCCCCATAACAACAGGCAAGAGATACAAGAACAAAATCATCAAAGACATAATCATCAGCAGCGGCCATTCCAGAGAACTCAATTCACTTGAATTTGGCAACCTTAATGAAAACGAAAACAACATTCCGGTTAACCATGTGAGCAGAAGTTGGCCGACAAGAGCAACGATGAGGGTGATGATAAAACCAAGTTTTACACGCTGTTGAACTTTTGGATTTTGGAATGCTAAGAGTGCCATTCCTCCTCCTAACAGAAGTCCGAGAACCAGCGGAACGAAGAATCGTGACATACCTTCTCTCCCCTCTCCTGTTAACCAGTCTCCAATTGGTAATTGATCACCAATCAGCAATTCAATTGTATCAAACAGCATCGTATGGTCGATTGAGCCAACCACATATGTAGAGACAACCTCGAGATACATGCCGATGAGCGCAATGGTTGCAATGACTTGCAGAGAGATAATCTGCCACTGTTTTCTCAACATTTTGAGGTGAAGTGTACGAGGGCTAATTTCACCGGTAACAGTGACATCAGCTTGGATACTTACATCGTCAGCCATCTTAGTAACCCCGCACCTGCATCAATGCTTGTGACAAATCCATGTCCGGCATCCAATCGATAACCATCGCTCCAGAACCTGCCAATGTCGTAAGTCGGTTTTGACGTTCGAGTTTGAGAACCTCATACGACATACGAGGAATTCGGCTCACAAGTCGCTCAAAGTCAATACTTGATGGTGAAAGAACAGTAACTTCGTGACCACGACCCACCAAGTCTCGAACAGCAGCAGGAACCGTACCGTCACCTTCGCATGACGAGATGATAAATACGGGGCTTCCTCTACTGAATCGACCACTTAAGGAATTGGTGACTGCTTGCAAAGGCATGCTTCCTTTAGGAGCGACTCCAGCAAGTGCACTTAGAATTTTGAAATATTGCTTGTCGCCAGTATCCGGCGGTAGATACGAGAGGCTATCGTCAAAAATTGCCAAGGCTACCGAGTCACGACGTTTGAGGAAGAAGGCTGCTAGGCTTGCTGCTGAAACAGTTCCCATTTCGAGTGGATTTTTGAGAACGGTACCAATCCGCGCAATGTCTCTGCTGTCCAAAAGGAGGTACAGGTCAGTGACCGCATCTCTACACTTTTCATTGACCATTAATTCACCAGTTCGTGCAAAAGCTTTCCAGTTTATGTTCTTGAACGGGTCGCCAGGGACATATTCTCTCAATGAATAGAATTCCGAACCTTGGCCAGGTGTTCTCAGCGTGGTAGCCCCTGTGTACATTTTTGGAGTTCGTGATCGAAGGAAAGCCTCCTCGACTTCTTTGATTTGAGGGAAAATTACGATATCGCTGTGATGATCGACGTACATCTCATCAACACCGAGGTTGAAGGTATTACGTGAGCGTAGTGAAACAGGGCCGATAGAAAAGTGACCTCTCAACGGGCAGCGCAAGACATACCGAATCCGAGCACTTTCTCCCGGCTTGAGATTGAGCCTCATCTGATTGAGTCCGCTTCGTAATTTCATTTCATGGGGGATGTTGTCGTAGACCTCCAAGAGTTGAGTGTTGCGATTTGAGCGGTTAGTCACCAACAGTTCGACATAAAGGTCATCACCCTTGTACAAGTTATCTGCAGACAGCGTTCGTTGAACTTCAACATCACCGTGGCCAGAAATCCATGAATTGACCACAATAAAAGCGATGAATGTTAGGCCTAGAATCATCATTTGTAAGTTTGCAATCATCATTCCAATCAAAATGAGTGCAATACCTCCAGTAAAGGTGAACGATGCTTTTCTAGTCCACATAATCTCACCTCAGGTTCTGCCCCACGCTTTGATTCGTTTGACAACCGAAACCGTTTGTTCAAGGGAATATTTGTTTGGTTCAATAGCAAATTTTGCCAGTACTGGATCGTTAATGAGTGCGACCAACTCGCGTGCCGGCATGGCATGGAATTCTTCGCGAGTGAGTCCGTTTTGATTACGTACCTTAGACAAGAATACTTGGCGAATTTTATCGGTTTTAGCATAATACGTGTAGCGGTTCGCATCTCCAAACCCGTAGTAAATGATACTGAATACGTGTCGCCATGGTTCGGGGTCTCGCTTTTTGATGAGAACTGCTTCAAAGGCAATGAACAAAATGAGGAATAACAGCAACATTGCTAGTCCTTCACCAGTGAAGTAGACCAGTAGAAAATACACGGTGTTGTATGAATCAGCAAGGAGGGCATTTTGAGGGTGTCTTGATTCGTCAAAAATCACCATTGCAGTTTCAGAGGGTTGTCCCTGTTCACCGATTTTACTCGACATCAAGGCTTCAGCAATGAAATCGAGAGCCCATTTACGGTTGTCATTTTCAGGAATACATTTTGTATTGTTTGTGACACAGTCATTTGTTCCATAAAGCGGATTATTTGGGTCATTGAAGCCTTCATAATCGTAAATAGCATTGATTAAAGCAGACCCATCCGCCATGAATACAATGCGTCCACCGTCATTAGGGTCACAAGAGTCTTGTGCGCATGCTTCGATGCTGAGGTTGAACTGACCCCATAAGTCGGGAGTTTCGGAGGTTTGTTCGCTGCCAACCCAAATCTCTCCATCACCGTTGACATCGACTGTTGCCTCGTTGCTGGTTACTGCTCGGATAGAAACTTCGTTGAAGGCACCAGAGACGCCAGGAATTAACTCAAGAGCAGTGATGTTGTTGAGGAGTAACTGGTAGGTTGCATTATACTGGATTTCTCCATCCTTCCAGTGTTGAGCACAAAGCCCGGCGTCATCTAAATCCATGCTTTGGCCGTTCATGAGGCTGCAGGGGTGAGCTCCTTGTCCCAGAGAACCGCTCCATCGTTCGTGAACAGAAATGGTGTTTGGGTCAATGGAGCTACCGTTCATGCCGCAGGGTGTGGTTTGAATACACATCCACACGTAGTTGTAATCGAGTTCCTCGACGTACGTTGTGTCGTAGAGTTGGTATCCAGTGTATCGCACGCCAAAGGCTTGAGCAATACTTCCAGCAAAGCCATAGTCCTCAAGAATTAGTGCAGTTCCTCCAGCATCAACAAATTCTACAATAGCATCGATTTCAGAGGGGGAATATCCATCATCTGAAGCAATGGTAATGAAACCGTCACTGTCGAACTGAGGTAAGGACAATGTATCCCTCTCGACACCTGCTACGATGTATGTTGTGTTGCGAGGGTCTTCGATGTCTGCTAGTAGAAGTGGACTGCTTACCAGTGAGTTGGTTTGGATGCCCATGTCTCTGATATCTTGGCGGAATGCAGACATATCATTCCAATCGTCGTCGTAAGCGGATAGTTGGTTGGTGTTTGAAAGGTTGACGAAATTTACTAAAACACTCATCAGTAACACAAGTAAAACTGACCAAAATGCGACTTGTAAGCCGATTCTTCGGTAGTTTAGATTGATATTGTCGAGCATGGGTTCACCTTCTAGAGCACTGTTCCGACATATCCACGTGCTCCATTGTGTTTAGAAGGTTGTTATCATGTGGGTATGAAATGCTCATCGAGAAAGAAATAATTTGGCAATGACAAAAAGGCAAATCAACGTTTCAGATGTACTTTGGAAGCCACTCGAGCAACCTCGTCGACAGGGATTTGCAGCATTCCATCATGGAGTTCCCACGGAAACGCCGATGAATCAAGGTTAGCCTCAAGTTCGACTCGTAGTGCAGATATCGAACCCGACTGCTTGTCAAAGACAATATCGCGAAGTATCCCAAGAAGTTCGCTTTGGGGATTAATGACCTCTCGGCCGACGATTTCACGAGCAAAGACTGCCATATTCAAATCCGACCTGTTATCGAACCACCACGACGCAGCACATCAATGCGTCGATTCAAGTGTGAACCTCACATTGATTCCATTCCGAAACCAGTATCGCGAGAGCGCTTGATGTTCGAAAGTCCTGAAGTAAGTAAGGTTTCCATCTTTTGATAGTAGGTCAGCATCTCTGCAGTAACGGTTGGACGTACGCGATTGATGGCCTCTTCAAAGTGAGTCTTCGTGACCTTCTTTTTTCCAGCACGCATACAGATTAGCGCAGCTTCACGACACACGGCTTCAATATCTGCTCCGGTAAATCCGTCCAAGCCACCAATGATGTCTTTGAGAGAGAATTTTGACAGAGGCATATCTTCGCTGTGTATCTTGAAGATTGCTTCCCGGGCTCCGGCATCCGGAGGGGGAACATGCAAAACTCGTTCGAATCGCCCGCTACGAAGGAGCGCCGGATCTATCATTTCAGGACGATTGGTTGCTGCTACGACAATTACTCCATCGAGTGATTCTACTCCATCCATGCTTGCAAGCAGTTGGTTAACCACTCGATTTCCGACATCGCTGCCTTCAGTTCCAGATGAGGAGCGCATGCTTGCTATTGATTCAAATTCATCGAGGAAAATGATGGCAGGAGCGGATTGTTTTGCTTTCTTGAAAATTTCACGTATTGCACGTTCAGATTCGCCAACCCATTTTGAAATCATTTCAGGACCCTTTATGCTAATGAAATTCGCTTGAGCTTCGTTAGCGATGGCCTTTGCAAGAAGTGTCTTTCCAGTACCAGGTGCACCAAATAGGACAATTCCTCGAGGAGGCTTAATTCCAAAGTGTTCGAATAATTCCGGCTTAGTAAGCGGCCATTCAACGGATTCTTTGAGCCGGTCCTTGACTTCGTCTAAACCTCCGACTTCCTCCCAAGTAACCTCTGGAATTTCGACATAGATTTCTCGCAACGCTGAAGGCTCGACATCCTTGATAGCATCTTGGAAGTCTTTCATTCGTACCTCCATCTTTTCGAGAACTTCAGGTGGAATGGTTTCCTCCTCCAGGTCAATTTCAGGCAGATATCGACGTAGTGCTCTCATGGCAGCCTCTCGAACAAGTGCGGCTAAATCGGCACCGACAAATCCGTAGGTGTTGTCTAAAACCCAATTGATTTCAAAGTCATCGGAAATTGGCATTTGTCGTGTGTGCACATCCATAATTTCACTTCGACCATCACGGTCAGGTACTCCAATCTCAATTTCACGGTCGAATCTTCCAGGACGGCGTAATGCAGGGTCAATTGCATCTCTTCGGTTGGTTGCACCGATGACTACGACATTGTCACGTCCCTGCATTCCATCCATCAATGTAAGCATTTGAGCAACGACACGTCGCTCCACTTCCCCACTGACATCCTCTCGCTTGGGGCAAATAGAATCAATTTCATCGATGAAGATGATGGCAGGTGCATTGTCGGCAGCCTCATCAAAAATCTCACGCAGTTGCTTTTCCGATTCACCGTAGTATTTTGAGATAATTTCCGGGCCGTTGATGCTTTTGAAGTGGGCATTAACTTCTGTGGCAACCGCCTTTGCAATCATGGTTTTACCGGTTCCAGGTGGCCCATGAAGAAGGACTCCTTTCGGCGGGTCAATCCCTAGTCTTCTGAACAATTCCGGATGCTTGAGCGGCAATTCTATCATTTCACGGACTTTCTGAAGTTGTTGTCCAATACCACCAACATCCTCGTAAGTAATGCCTTCTGATTGTCCAACATCAACATCGTCCACAGCTTCGTCTTTGATGACGATGTCGGTATCGTTGGTGACTTTGACGATTCCTTTCGGCGTAGTTTGTAGCACTGCGAAAGGTAGTGCTTCTGCGAACAGGGTCATTCCTGGGATAAATATGCGGTCACCTTGAACAACAGGCCTCTTTGACAAGCCTCGGCGGGCGAAACCTTCGATACCGGGGCCGAATTTGACTTTCTGCTTGTTTGCCATGACCGGTGAAAGAACCAATTTAGTGCATTCCTTAGCGACTACTTTGCTTACTGTTACACGGTCACCAAGGCTTACTCCAGCGTTTTTACGAATAATTCCGTCTACTCGCACAATCTCCATCTTGGCATCTTCTGGCCTGCTTCTCCAATATATGGCTGCAGTTGAGCGTTTTTCACCTTTGATTTCAACGATGTCACCGGGTTTGAGGCCGAGATCGTTTTCTCCTGAAATTCGTGCTCTTCCGTGGCCAACATCGGACGGGATTGCTTTTGAAACACGCAACGACATACTTTTCTCATCTTTCGCCATACTTTCACTTCGCTTGTCGAGTCGTCGAGCCTATTTAATCGTCGGCTAAACGCCTCTCCTTCTTACGTTCATGCCGGCCCCCTTTTAACCTTAAGTCGTCTTTCTTTGGGGGCCATCGAGAATTTTTTCTTCAAAAACCCTCCATCAATTTGAAGAGGGGCGTTTCATTGGGTGGGTTATGGTTCACGTTCTTGAAACAGGTCTCGAATTCTTAGCAGCAACAAATCCGAATGGCAAACCTTCGGTAAAAGGCTTCAACATTATCAACGGACAATTGACTCTTGCAAGTGATGGTGCGACTTTCACTTCAATCAATCCTGCCATTTTGAACGATACACTTGGTGAATTCCCTCTCTCAACCAAGGCCGATGTACATGCGGCTTTGGATGCTGCTCACGCAGCTTTCCCCGGCTGGGCGGCAACACCAGCGCCTACCCGTGGCCAAATTATCGGTAACATGGGCCGTTTGTTGATGGAACACAAGGACGCAATCGTGGCACTGGAAACTCGTGAAATCGGTAAAACCCTCAAAGAGTCTGCGGGTTCTGTACAAGAGGCAATTGACACATGCCTGTTCTTCCAGTCTGAAGGCCGTCGACTCTACGGCCAAACTGTAAACTCGGAATTACCAGACAAAGAATTGTTCACATATCGACGTCCACTTGGCGTATGTGGTATCATTAACGCTTGCAATTTTCCTGCTGCGGTACCTTTCTGGAAAATGATTCCAGCAATCATGTGCGGAAACACCTGTGTTTGGAAGAGCCCTCAAGACGCCCCTTTGCTTTCATTCGCTCTTGCACGAATCATGCATGAAGCCGGTTTACCGAACGGAGTCATCAATTTGGTCCACGGTAAAGGTAGCGGAGCAGGCCAACATTTGGTTGATGCAGTCGATGAAGGGCGTGTCAACAAGATATCATTCACCGGCTCGACTGAAGTCGGCAAAATGATTGGAGAAGTGTGTGGCCGTAACCTCGTTTCATGTTCACTCGAACTCGGAGGTAAGAATCCATTGGTCGTTATGCCAAGTGCAAACATTGACAATGCTGTTGAAGGCGCTTACTGGGGTGCGTTTGGTACCGCTGGACAGCGTTGCACATCCTTAGGGAACTTGATTGTTCACAAAGACATCTACGATGATTTCATGGCTAAATTCATGGCTAAGGTTGAATCAACTACAATTGGAGATTCGCTGGTACATGATGGAGTTCTTTACGGGCCGATGCTCTCTGAGAAGTATGCCAAGGATTTCCTGATCGGGGTTGAGATGTGTAAAGCATCGGGTGCAAACCAAATTTTCGGACAAGGGCGCATCACCAGCGATAACAAGCCTACAAACTTCCTCAGCAATGCCGAAGACGGAGTATACATGTGGCCCCACGTCTTCACCGAAGTGACTGAAGACATGGAGTGCTTCCATGAGGAAGTCTTTGGGCCAGCAGTTACCATCTGTAAGGCAAATGACTTTGACCACGCTCTTCACTTAGCGAACGCAAGTCCGTATGGACTTTCATCTGCGATCTACACGAACGATCGCCTTGAAGCCTATCGTTACAAGACCGGAATCAAGGCTGGAATGACCGGAATCAACAATTCCACTACCGGTGCAGAAGCACACTTGCCGTTTGGCGGTGTGAAAGGTTCTGGAAACGGTACTCGTGAGTCCGGCATTTGGGTCATTGAAGCGTATTCATATTGGCACGCAGTCAATGATGAACTTTCCGGAAAACTTCAACTCGCACAGATGGATGTCGAGGAAGTGGAAATGGCAGAAGCCGATGTGGATTGGACACAACTAGCTTGAAATTCTTGAGCAATTGTTATTGAAAAAAACCACACTTCATATATGGACAGCAGAGGAATGGTGATGTTGGAGTGACCCGAATGCCGTCTCGATTCGTACTAGACACTGATGATGAAAACGGACAGTCTGAAAAGATTCATTCTGCCTACATGGAATGCGAAAACATTGCACGTGCAGCATCATCATCATTCTTCCGTTCGTTCCGACATCTCCCTGAACAAAAGCGCAAAGCGGTTAACGCACTCTATGCCTTCTGCCGCCGTGTCGACGACATCGCTGATGGCGATTGGTTGCCTCAGAGAAACCTGAGCCACCTTGATGAACTCACTCAACAACAGTGTCAAAACTCGCAAGAAAATCGACAATTTAATTCGTTGTTCACCAAAGAAGAGCACTTTATTCGTCTGCGCGCTCTCAACTCATTTCGTGAGAACCTGGACTTAATCGAGAACGGTGTGAAGATGAGTGAACCGATGTTCATCGCATTGGCAGATACGCTCAACCGCTTCCCGATTGAAATGGTCCACTTGCGAGAACTCATCAACGGCATGGAAGACGATCTCTACGAAACATCGTACGAGCGATTTGAAGACTTACGACGTTACTGCTATCGGGTTGCATCAACCGTCGGTCTTTGCTTGATTGAAATCTACGGATATACCGACCCAAATGCTCGTCGGCACGCAGTAGAAATGGGTATCTTCCTGCAACTGGTAAATGTGCTTCGAGATGTTCAAGAAGATCTTTCACGAAACAGAATTTACATTCCTTCCGAAGAACTGGCTAAGTTCGGAATTTCTCAATCTGACCTCAAAGACCCTTCATTGGCAGGCACCAAAGCGTGGCAAAATTTCATGCGGCACTACATTGACCACATCCATGCTCACCGCAAGAATGCACTCGGTCTCCTACCGTTACTGGATAAAGATGCTCGTCGTTCTCCTCGTCTTATGTGCATGGCTTACAACGCCATCCTCAATGAGGCAGTCCGTCGTAACGGAGATGTCTTGAGTCGTCGTTTAACGCTCAATCTCTATCGTAAGATTCAGGTTGCGCTGTCTACGCTTCTTTCACCGAGTCTCGATTGACGTTAGTCGACATTGAATACCGGTGGCGTATCCTCGACTTCCACGAATGACGATGCTAGCAGGGCGCTCATCAAGACCACTAATTGGATGATGATGATTGTTGAATCAATATCAGTCATCAGTCGATGAGCAACTGAAACGACCAGCGCAGGACCAGATGCAAGAGTAACGACCTTGGCTATTCCTTGACATCGTAGTCTGCCATTTGCAAGACTTGCCATGACTATAAACGTACCAAATCCAATTAAAACTCCTCCTAACGCATCAAGTTGATACAGCCCCAATTCGTTTGCTTCAGCATCGTCAGTCCAAGCACCAAAACTTTGTTCCATGAAGAAATCACCTACGAAACAAGCAAGAATTCCATTCAAAATGTAGGTTGCACCCACTATTCGCAGCATGTTTTGTCCGTTGAACCATTCTCCTAGGGTCATGGGTATTAATTCGAGTAACGGTACTTATTCCTTACCCATCATTCATGGAGAGCGATGAGAAAACTGAGCATAATTCTCGAAGCGAGTTATCGGATATTGATTTTCAAGCCTAGTAAAGAATGGTTACCGATTGACTCACACTAATTCGTTCTTGGCTGTCGTCCACTGTAATTTTCAAATCGTGTACCTGAAATGTGTTGAAATGGATTGTATTCCAATATTCAGATTCACCGTCTTGAATTTGTGTGGACTTTCGTTGGCATACATCATCCAGTTCGTCAATAATGTTCCAAGTGATTTGAACCGGTTCATTTCCTCCACTGAGGTCCTCGATCAAATTTGGATTTTCAATAGTAGAGTACACTTCAATCATCGTAGGAGAAGGGCCGTCATTCATTGGTTGGGGGTCAAATGTTAGGACTTGAGGTTCGTTTGTGTTCGATTCAGTCCATTCTATTCGTAATTCAATTCGAACAGAAACATAGCTGTTTTTCTCTACGCCAGAATCATCGATTGCAAACACCGTCATGTTGTACACGCCATGGTTAAAGAATTCGATTTCAATTCGAGATTCATTACGTGCATCTACAGTGATTGGAACACTTCCATCGGAAGGGTCTATTCCGAAAGTGAGCAACTCATTGGCACTTGTTGATTTTGAAAAATCAAATTCGATAACAACGGTTGATTCGGACACTTTTTCGCCATCGTTGAACACTTGAACAAGTGTCCCATTTTCAACATCACTTTCAACGACAAGTTCGAGGGTATCAACGACTTCTTGCTCTGCGATACATCCTGTCATCAATGGCAGCATGAAGAAGAGGACAAACCACGAGTGAACTTTGCCCATACATATTCCAAACCTTGGTGATATAAAACGCCAACTGTAAGGGTACTACATTACAAAATCGTGTTCTCTAATTTGAATGGACATGAAATCTTCCCCCTGAATTGCGGCGATTAATCTTGACATCTGCGTTGATTTGGTATGCCAAAATGAAACACGACTTCAAAAGCACTTTGAAGGATTAAAGTTCATGCGTACAGTATCTGCTGCAACAATTAGCATTATTTTAGCTGCAACCTTGTTGTCAACAGGCGTGTTGGTGTCGTTTGATTATGCACGACTGGCTGCCGATAAACAACCGTTTTCCGCATCGGTTGATTTCGCACAAGGCACTAACTATTACACACTCATCGAAATAGACGAAGGAGATAACAATGAAGAGGAATCGGTGACTTCGATTCTTCACGAGTTCGTGTTCACCGTTTCCGGCGCAGGAGATTCAGTGAACTGGGACTTTGGTGACGGTTCTTCGGGAAACGGCATGGCCATTTCACATCAGTATCAATTCCCAGGGGTGTATACCGTGACGGCAACTTCGATGACTGCCGAATCGGTTGATACTTCTACCCTTGAGATAGTAGTGGACCTTGAAGCAGAAGCAGAAGTTGATAACATGGAGTGTACATGTGCTCCGACTGCTAAAGATTCCGTAATTGATTTACTCGGACTACAAGGTACAATGACATATGAGGGTTATATCATGGTCGAACATGACGGCAGCAGCGAATCCTGCTCGCTTCGAAACCCACTTCAAGAATGCCACTTGCGTGTGCTCATAGAGAGGACTGAGGAGGGGAGTGTCGTATCTCAAGACATTCTGTACGACGATACGTTCCGAACGAATGAAGTTGTTGTCGACTTTTCCTTACCCGATTTAGAGTTTGAGCCTGGTGAAGGAATTCAGTTGCGTTTAGAGACCGATCAGTTGAGAGATTGGCACAAACCAACCGCATCATGGAAGTCGACTGCACCAGTATGATGGTTTCATTTCTTCCACTTACCCAAAGCGTCACGTAATGACGACTCAAGGTCTGTGTGTTGAAATTCATAACCACTTTCAACCAATCTATTTGGCAACATTTTACTGCTGTCAGTGGCTAATGTAACTCCCATTTTCCCCATCAAAAACCAAATTCCGAAGGGAGGAACAGGCATGAATGAGGGCCGTCGAAGAATTTTACCTAGTACTTTGGCAAACATTTTTTGTCGAACAGGATTCGGTGAGCCAAAGTTGTAAGCCCCGCTACATTCCTTCGTCATCATGAGATGGTCGATGGCATAGACTTGGTCGTCCATTGAAATCCACGAATACCATTGCTTACCCCATCCGATTGGACCACCTGCTCCGACTTGGGCTGGGAGCAGCATTTTCTTCAGAACTCCTCCGGTAGCGTCCAAAACGAGTCCGGTTCGGCAGTGAATTGTGCGCACTCCAGCATCTTTGGCAGCTTGTGCTGAAGCTTCCCAAGCGACACACATGTCTGGTAGAAAACCGGAACCTGCCGATGAATCCTCAGTTAAATTTTCATCGCCACGACTGCCGTAATATCCCATTGCACTAGAAATAATGAACACTTCGGGTTTGTTTTTCAATTTTGCAATGGTCGTAGAGAGGAGCTGGGTACTCTTTGTACGGCTTTCTTCAAGAACAATCTTTCGTTTTTTAGTCCATCGCTTGTCCCCAATTCCAGCACCGCCTAGGTGGATGACTGCATCGAATCCTTCGATTTCATCTGAATTGATTTTTCCTTCGCTTGGGTTCCACTGAACCTCGTTTTCTTGGGGTGCTCTTCGAACTAATCTCCAAACATCGTGTCCAGAAGTGCCGAAGAAGGCAACTAGTTGTCGACCAATAAGTCCAGATGAACCGGCAATGAGAATTTTTTTCCTTTTTATGTGTGCAAAATTATGGTAACGTTTCAAGTCTTTAGCAAGTCGTATTTCACGGGCTTTGAACATCCTGTCCAATCGCTTACGAACATTTCCACTACCGAATATCCTTCCGAGAATGCCCATTGGTAGAGTATACTCAACACGATCGTCGACCCGACAGGTGTTGTTCTCCGTTTCTACAAATGAATGAACGTGATGCCATGTTTTGAACGGCCCCTTAATCATCGTGTCAGCAAAGGCATGCGGTGGATTATAACCTGAATGTTCCGCAATCCATTTCATTTTCAGAGGACCCATTGGGAATTTGAACGTGAGGCGAGTGCCGTCTTCAAGTGATGATTCACCAGAGACGAGTTCTGCCTGTTCCCAAGGGGGCATTAAGCGTCGAAAAGCTCCCTTACGCTCGTGCCAGTCAAAGGTTTGCTCGACACTGGTTTCGACCTGCGTTGAGTGTGTAAATTCCACTTCGCCACCTCAGTATCGGAATTCTTGTAAGTAGGGTTTCAAATCAAACTTACGCCGGGTATTAGCAGACGACATGTAACGTATCTTGCCGAAGATGGCCCGCTCTGGACCCCATGCTCGGTCGTGCCGTCCTAGGACCCAAAAGATTCCAGTATAGGAATTCGGGTCACGACCGTCTAATGCGTATCGGTCGTTGAGTTCAATCATCCATTCTGCTGCTTCTTCAGGAGAGGGTGCCCATTCGAGTATTCGCTTACCCCAAAGCAT
Organism: Candidatus Poseidoniaceae archaeon; assembly: GCA_036846305.1. GTDB lineage: Archaea > Thermoplasmatota > Poseidoniia > Poseidoniales > Poseidoniaceae > MGIIa-L1. Next base: position 29,122 of record DAIUCF010000017.1, read on the forward strand.
GCGTAAATAATTATGAATAATTCCGTCTCGAATCAATTGTCTTTGAGCAGCGTTCCATATCTCATCGTGAGTGTCAGCGTTTTTGATTTGTTCAAATTCATATTGTACTCGTTCATCACTGGCATGTTCCATGAGTGTGGTTTTTGCCCAATCGGGTAATGAATCGAACTTATTATGTTCAGGAATGTGGTAAGCGTTGTTGAATCCTAGTTCTCTCCAGGTGATGATTTGGTCAAGGAAACTTTCTATTGAGCGGTCAAGATTCCACCATCCTTCACGGGAACCTTTGCGTGGCATTTGAATCGTTTCTGGATCCCAGTTACTGGTTTGTAAAATTTGGTTAACAACTTCGATTGTTGAAATATGGCCGAAGTGAAACCATGGCGAGAGCCCGCTGGTTGCAGGTTTTTTGACTTGGTTTCGGTCATCTGCGTATCGGTAAAGTCTGTTCGACAAGAACTCCTGAAGCATGCGCACAGCAGTGCTGCGTCCACCACGAGCGTGAGGCACTGGCGGGACTGAGTGGTCGATGTCAATTGTTGACATAGCTTCTCGTCCAGAGCTGCCAGGTTCACTTGCACGCCATAACCATTCGAAAGGTGTGACGTTAAATTCCCAACGTTCAGACAACTCTTTGAACATCTCATCATTAATCCACAAATTGTGACCTTTTTCAACTGGATTAAATTTTGGCCATGTCTCCATGCATTGTACAAAGTTTTGGTGTACGAAACGGCGGAAACCGTGGGCAGTGGGGTATGCTCGGTCAGTCCAAGACATCGGGAATACTCCGTTTGAATCGACAGCGACGAGTCTGCGGTTAATTGAGCGGCTTGCGTGACGTACTGCTTTTGAAGGGAAATACGTTGGAAAATCATCGGTTACAATCAGCACAGCGTCCTTAGAGAGGTCGTGCAGTTTACCGGTATGACCGCTCAAAGGAGTTTCGACCCACGGAACATATCGGATGTTGTTGTCCTTGAAGATTCGAATATTTTCTAGCATGCCTTGAATCATAAAGGTACAAATTCTGTCATTTGCAAACTGGTGGCTGGTTGAGATTTCTTCGAGGACAAGTAGCGGTACGTTATGTAGCTCTGCTAGATTTGCAGCATGCTCGAGCGCAGCGTTGGAGTTAAACCTGCGACTTGAAATCATCCAGTACAGAACATATCGGCCGCTTTCATTGATATGTTTTTGGTTGCAGGAGCGCACCCTATCGGTTAACTCACTGTTCATGCTTCTCCACCCCATGATTTAGGTAGCGTATGAAGCATGTACGGGTGTCCGCGTTCTAATTCATAATCAATGGTACGTAGGGCTTGGTTTGAGTTTACGGCTCCGACGGCCATTGAGTGCATAGCATCACTAATCCACTCCAAGGTATCGAATTCATCGGCATGAACAAATCGAGTGTTGAGGACTTCTTCACCAGCGTTCGGTTGCTGGTCTTCGTCGACATCGACGGCGTAGGCGATGAATATTGCGGGTGTACCGTCCAACAAGCGTTCACGAATGGATTGCACTCCTCGAATTGTGCCAGTTACTTCACACTCCTCAGATAGCTCGCGCAAGACAGCATGGCTGGGTAACTCGTTGTCGTTAACGTAGCCTTTAGGAAGGCCCCAGCAGTTTTTGTAGCGGCCGTGTGCCTCTTGTACAAGCAGAATGCTGCGCGCACGGCGGACAATTGCCGCTACACCGACATCGCATTCCACAGTGTGCATGATCGGTAATCATTCTCTGAGGTTATAAAGAAGTGTTTTTAAAAATTCAGTTTTCATACACCTCTTTATATCCACAACGGCGAAAACAACGAATCATGAACAATAACACAGCCCCTGCCGTAAACATATCATCAGACGCAGTGCTCCCAACCGAGCACGGTAACTTTCGCATGAGAGTATTTGTAGACAAGGATGGTGCTGAACACAGCATCCTATCTGTAGGTCTTGATGACTCGAGTAAATCACCTCTGGTTCGAATTCATTCAGAATGCTTGACCGGAGACGCCTTTGGGTCTCTAAAATGCGATTGTGGACCACAATTGCAAGCTGCAATGGCTCGAATTCAGGAAGAAGGAGTCGGCGCCATTGTCTACATGAGGCAAGAAGGACGTGGCATAGGACTCGAGGCAAAAATTCGAGCCTACGCACTGCAAGATCAAGGCTACGATACACTCGATGCCAATCTCGCTCTCAATCTACCAGCAGATGCTCGCGAATACGATTTCAGCGCCCACATGCTCAAGCAAGTAGGCGTATCCAGTGTTAGAATCATGACAAATAATCCGTTAAAAATTAACGGTCTTGAATCAAACGGTATCAAAATCGAGGAGCGCGTTCCTCACATTACTGGCCGCTGCAAATCCAACAATTTTTACCTCTCAACAAAGGCGAAACGTATGGGTCACCTCATCCCCGAACATGTATGACAGGTTACTTTACAAGCGGGCAGCATGAGGACTAGTTATGGGAAATAAACTCGTTGGACAGATTGCACCTAACTTCACCCTCCCCTCTACAGCCGAAGACATGGTCTCTTTGGCAGAATACGACGGAAAATGGAAGGTAATATTCTTCTACGCCAAAGACGGTTCTCCAACTTGCAAAAGAGGATGCTTAACCTTCAAAGAACAATATGATTTGTTTCAGTCATTAACTCCTCCAGTCGAAGTCATCGGTATCAGTCAAGATTCGATGGAAGATCATCGGAGATTCAAGACTGAACTTGAGTTGCCTTTCGCGCTGTTGAGTGACCCCGAAAGAGAAGTCGCTGATGCATACGGAGTACCGGTTCACCTGGGCCTATTCCCGAGTAAATCCTCGTTCCTCATTGGACCTGACCGTAAAGTACACTACTGCTATGACTGGTTATTTCGTCCTCGCCGTCATGTTGCTCGAATTCTAGATGCATTCAGTTCCCTTTCTGCTGGAGGGGAAATGGTTTGAATTGGGCTGAACTATTCCAAGATGCAGGCCTCTCTGAAAGGGAGGCTCGCTCTGTCGTCATCCTATCAACCTCAAAGGAATTGAAAGCCAGTGAATTGGCTAAAGAACTCGGAACTAATCGTCTTGACGCTTACAACTCCCTTTCCCGTTTGACCGAAATCGGACTGGTTAGTGTGACTGCAGACAGGCCAATGCGATTTTCATGTTCCTCACTACCTGTTCTGTTTAAGCGGTTAATTAAGGATCAACGCGAAAGAATCGATCGGACCAGTCAGTCGTTTGAAAAATTAATGTCAGGTGCAAAATCCGATTACGAAGAGGATAAAGATGGCTCATCAGACGAAACAAATGCAAAATTTGCAGTTCTCAAAGGACGGGAACACATTCACAAGAAAATTGCTAATTTTGCCGATGAGGCTGAAGAACGGCTAACACTTCTGCTTGGTCGTTTCGGAATTCTGCACCTTTGCCGCTCATCAGGTTTGGATGAGGTAAACTCTGCATCGAAACGAGGTGTGATTGTCACCGTTTTAGCTCAACTTGACCGTCGTACTGTTCGATTCTACGATCAATTGGATGAGAGTATTGAGATCCGTCATACCGATGAAATCAACGCTCTTGGTGTGCTTCAAGACACCAGTAATGTCATTCAATTTTTGCATGTCGAAGAAAATCCAGTTGGACGTGGTCGTGAAGATGCCGCTCTGGTCATCAATTCAGATGTCTTTAGCAGTTCCCATTCAGATTTCGTGTCAGCCATTTGGAACAAGGCCGTAGATTTCTCGAGTGCCAAAAAGCGCTTCACAGAAGAACGCATTGTGGACCCACTACGCCTCACTGTTGGCAAAGGGTCATTCCTTGACCAGTTCCGTGACGCTCTTCAAGTGAGCTCTGAACTACCTGAAAAAGACACTCCATTTAACCCAGAATCATTCTTAGCCTCTACTCGAGGTATCAATCAAGCCCGTGCAGCACTGCAGGACGGAACAGTTCAGAGTTTGAATCAACTTGGTATTGACATTAACACTATGCTGCGCCAAGTTGGTCAAAGAATTGGTGAAGAATTGACTTTCAGCCTTCGTAAAATCGAAGGGAATGTCGAATATCTCAACGAACTCATGGACTGGTGGGAACACGCCGGTCTGGGAGAACTTGATTACGACAGCGATCCATTCTTCCACATCATTGTTCGCCTTGCTCATCCCGCAAATTCCGATTCAAAGGAGGCTTTGCCCCTTTGGGAATTGGATGACGGAATAATTGAAGGGGCTTTACTTGCCCGCTATCCAGAAGATGGAAATGTTCGTATTCGCCGTGAGGAAATTGAAGACTCAGAAGAGCCTACATGGCGTTATACTCTCATCTTTGTCGACGATGAACTCAACGAAGATTCCGACTGAAAAAACATTCTTTGATAAGTCGGAGTTCTAAACTCGACCCATGCGGGCATTTACTTTCTTTCGCTTCATGCGTCAAATCTTGCGTAAGAAGCCTGCAGATCTAGATTGGATTCAACGACAAGGCCTTATTGGAAATCGTATCATGCAGACTTTCTGCCTCAATAGATGCAGCATGCTGGTACAATTGCT
>DAIUCF010000018.1:0-31428 GCA_036846305.1 Candidatus Poseidoniaceae archaeon
GCAGGTTCGTCTGCACTCTACATCGCATGGGCATCTCCAGGGCCTGGTGCACAACCGGATGTAGATGCCAAATGGAGACTTTGCGATGGAGAACAACCGAGCAGCAGTCCTTGTGAGGATTTCAACGGTAACGGAGGTTTGCCGTGGTACAACACGACACTTGTCTCGGCAGGAGAGATTTATGAAATTCCAGCGGGTTCTGGCCATTTTTACCAAGTTTCGCCAGGAATAAACAATCAAACTGTAGGTGCTCCAGCAGTGGACCTTGACGCTTGGTCGAACAAGTACTGTGCTTGTGAAGACATTTGGATGACCGCTTCAAGTCCGGTTTGGAATTCGAGCACAGTTTACAGTGTTGGAATGATTGTACAGTATCCAACCGGCACAGGTGGTTTATGGATGGCAATCGTCAATCAAACCACAACTGGAGTAACTCCAGATCAGCCGTTCGCTGATGGCAATCAGTGGCAACTTTGTGGAGGAGCAGAAAATATGTCCACAGGGCCATGTGGAGGACTTACTTCGGTAGGCGTATGGAATAATTTTTCTCGAGTTTCAACCGGTGAAGTGTACGAGTTCCCTGCAAATTCAAGTATGTATTACGAGGTTATCATCCTAGGATATCTCGACCAACAAGTATCATCTCCGATTATCGACTTGGATGTTTGGGCTCCAGTGAACTGCCCATGTGAAGAAGAATGGAAGTTAACTGGTTCACCAGTGTGGAATTCTTCGACGACTTATTCACCAAACTCTGTCGTGGAATGGCCGGCTGGTTCCTCAATGCTCTACATTGCTTCACCTTCACCAGGCCCAGGAGATGAACCCGGTTCAGACCCGGAATGGGTTCTTTGCAGTTCACCAGATGAGCCTTCAAGCTCTCCTTGTGCAGGACTCAATGTGGTTGGTGTTTGGAATTCTACAATGAACGTCTCATCCGGTGAAATCTATGAGTATCCAGCGAATTCAGGAACATACTACATGGTCAATGCCGGAGGTCCATTCTGGAGCGTAAATGCACCTGATGTTGATATGGACGTTTGGTCTTCAATTGACTGCCCATGTAAGGAAACATGGGTCGCTAATGGCCAACCCGTATGGGTTTCAGGTACTGTCTATGCTGGAAACTATGTTGTCGAATGGCCAGCAACTTCCGGTATTTTGTACATGTCTGAATCTGGCGGTCTCAGTAATGGTGCAGGTGAACCAGGAGTCGATAGTCACTGGACATTATGTGATGGCCAACCCATTCCAAGTAACCCTTGTGCAGGGCTTGATTCAGCAGGTGTTTGGGACAACATGACCGGCGTTACAAGCGGCGAGATTTACGAATTCCCTGCAGGCTCTGGAACGTATTACGAGGTGGTTATTGGAAACTACACCAATCAAACCACTAATGCGCCGGATGTCGACATGGATGTATGGGCGCTCAAAGACTGTCCATGTAAGGAAACTTGGGCCGCTAATGGCCAACCCGTATGGGATTCATCAAACAATGGATATGCAGGTAACTATGTTGTTGAGTGGCCGGCAAATTCCGGAAATCTGTATATTTCTGAATCCGGCGGCCTTACGAACCAGGCAGGAGAACCCGGTGTTGATGTTGGGCATTGGACACTGTGCAACGGCCAACCAATTCCAAGTAACCCCTGTGCTGGTATAGATTCTGTTGGCGTTTGGACAAACATGACTGGAGTATCAACTGGGGAGATTTATGAATTCCCTGCAGGCTCCGGTACCTTTTACGAAGTTGTAATCGGAAACTACACCAACCAGACGACCAATGCTCCAAATGTTGATCTTGATGTTTGGGCACTCAAAGATTGTCCATGTAAGGAGACTTGGGTCGCTAACGGTCAACCCGTATGGGATTCTTCAAACAATGGATATGCAGGTAACTACGTTGTTGAGTGGCCCGCAAATTCCGGTAATCTGTATATTTCTGAGTCTGGCGGTCTTACCAACCAAGCAGGTGAACCCGGTGTTGACATTGGTCATTGGATGCAGTGTGATGGCGATACAGTCGATGCAGATGTGGACGGAACTCCCGATGCAGATGCAGATGAAGATTCTGACGACGCAATCCCTTCCCTAGGAATGCTGGCGACGATGGTCTCAATCCTTTCAGCTGGAGTTCTGTTCCAAAGAACATCTCGTGAGCAGTAAGTTCACTTTATTGTGATTTGAGCATTTCTAGATGCTTAGGATCGAGTGTTTCACCTTTACCAAGTTGACTCCGTACGTAGTCTGTAACAGATTTATATCCCTGAATTTTGCTTTCATCGCGTTTTGCAAGCATTCGAATAGGCATAGACATACGGTGATTTTTGACAAATTGGGCGTTGTTTTCCTGCAAGAAGTTCCAATACATGTCGGAAACAGGGCACGATTTTTTGTGATGGAGAGAACAGTCGCCACAATAATCTCCCATCTTCTTGATGTAAGGTGTGCCGCAAACATACGGTTTCGTGGTCATTATTTCTCCTACTGCATAGGTCCCCATTGCCAATACATTTGGTTCAACAACCCAGTCGTAAGCATCGGTAAACATTGCCCAGAACCAGTCTGTAAGTTCTCGTGGGTGAACGCCTAGCAATGTGCCGAGGTTTGCCAGCACCATCAGCCGTGGAATGTGATGCGTGTAGCCGGTTTCTACAACTTGTTGAACGGCGGAGTCAAGACACAGCATTCCGCTTTTCTTACCCCAATAGGCTTGGGGTAGAGGGAAATTAGCTTCAAGAACATTGAGAGTGTTTCTCGGCGAAGCCCATTTCCCCTCCCAACCTGCACCGGGACGAATATGGAGCGAATCTTCAGGGATACTTGCACTGAATCCATCGGTATGACGATGTACATGGCGTACAAATTCTCTCCACCCGATGATTTGTCGGACAAAACCTTCTTTCGAATTAATCGGAATTTCAAGTTCTAACGCCTCTTTTACGATAGTTTTAGGCAGCAAACGGTGAAGATTAAGGAGCGATGAGATGGTTGTATGAAACAGGGTTTTGTGTTCAGTTGTCATTGCATCCTCATACGGTCCAAACCAATACATGACGTTTGATTTTGCCCAGTTCCATAATTGATGGACTTGCTTGTCGGTAGAGGGGATATTTTCGATTGTGATTTTGCCTGGGTGGTGATAAAATTTCTTTTCAATCATCTCAATGACTTCACGAGTTATTGCGTTGGGTTTGAAAATAGGCAATTCAGGGAGTTCTACTGCTCCATCCCAAGGCAGACGATTTTGGTCATCAAAGGACCATTCACCGCCTTTAGGCTTGTTGTTTTCATCCATGAGGATGTGTTTGGATTTTCGTATAAACCGATAGAATTTATCCATTCTCCAAGGCGGTTGATTGCCAACCGAATTCACAAAGTCTTCCTCAGATGTAAGCCATCCTTTGTGAGGCAACATATGGATCGATTGGCTTTCATGTAGCCGTTGCAATTGGGTTCTAAGCATCAATTCTGCTGGCTCGCATACACTGATTTGTCCGAGGTTGATCAATAACGCTTCAAGAATACTATCATACGAACCGATTCCGAATTCATAGTGAATTGGATAACCAAGGTCTTTCATTTCGATTGCAAAATTCCTCTGATTCGATAGCAAAAGAGCTAATTTTTGTTTATGATATGGGAGTTGGCTGGCTTTCCATGACGTTTCAATAAATACTAATCCAAGATCGCGAGCAGTATCATGCTCTGGCAACAAGTCAATATTAAGTTGGTCATAGGCGACATAATGCCATCTTTTTGGGGTGTGACATGACTTGCCCAGTCTTTCTACGAACTCACCCATGGTGTTTCTTCACACAACCCTCTTTTGAACGATTGTCCGAATCCTTAGCCACGAACGCCTCTTATTATTTCAGCAAGCACCAATTCGGTGTGTCATCAGCATATCCTGGTGCTTTTTCGATATATTCAATGAGTGTTGGAGCAGTGTCGGACTTTAGCAAAAGCATACACGATGGTGCATAACCTGGCATATCAAAATAATCGTTTCCAGTTTCATCGGTAATTGATTCTGGCATCATCCATAATGCCTTCCCGTTATCAGAAACGGAAAATTGAAATTTGTGAGTGAATGTTTTACCGGAATTTGAGGCAACAAGTGTGAGTGTGGACCCGTCACTGCTCCACATTGTATCACTGCTTGTTCGAAATTGAGCAGTTGCGTCATCAGAGAACACAAATCGTTGACCTTGATTGTTCATCCATTTTCCTTCAATAGGCCCTCCAGCGTCGTTAGCAAGCAAGATCAGTACAGTTGATACAAGGAAAAGACCAACAATACTCCCCGCTATTACTAGTGTCTTTTTTGAAACTTGAACCTCCTGTAAATTGCTGTTTTTCACCCGTTCTTTGATCGAGTCCAAAAACATGGAAGTGGTATCTTTGAATTGGTTGACAGTGGTTTCTTCTTGATGAAGAACCGGCATGTAAGGCCGGTATGGACTGTGATTCTTTGCTACAGTTCCCTCGCCTTGCTCAAAGTCTTGACTAACGGGTTCAGTTTGGAGGACGAAATCAGGAAATTTCTCGATTGTGCAAAGTAGAGCATGCTCCACTTCATAGCCTTTCTCAATTAAATCTTGGTAGTACTCTTCGGACTCGTCCATGGCTTCACCGCTGTTGATATGGAGTACCCAAAGGTTTCAATTATTTAGGGCCTCCTAAATCTTTTATTCTAGGAGTATTTGGGTGTAGCATAGCAACACGCTATGGTGTCGAAAATATGGACCTCAAACCCTTTTTGTATTTTCTCTTATCGTCTCTATTTGTGCTTTCTTACGTAGAAGTAGCGTCTTTTACCGCATTTACCGACGATGATTCATGGTATCCTGCTAGCGGACGAGACGATGATTGGTGCGAAGATCAGTACGAGGACGACGAACAAGGCTGTATTGCAGATGCCTTGTGCGAGCCAGAGTACGAGGATGACGGCACATTCGACGATTGTGAAGACATTGATGATGACGATGATGACGACGACGACGATGACGACGACGACGATGACGACGATGATGATGATGACGACGATGATAACGGTGGAAACACTGGTGGAGGAGGCTCAGGTAGTGGGAATAACGGCGGCGGAAATAACGGTGGCAGCTCTCAAACCACTGATTCTGACGGCGATGGAATCGATGACAGCGCCGACCCTGATGACGATAATGACGGTGTTGAAGACCCAAACGATGCCTTTCCTCTAGACTCAAGCGAACAGTCAGATGCAGACGGTGATGGAACCGGAGATAATGCGGATTTGGATGATGATAATGACGGGGTTAACGATGACCAAGATGCATTCCCAAACGACCCTTTGGAATCAGCCAATTTCGATGGAGATGCACTTGGGGACAATGCTGACCCTGATGATGATAATGATGGTGTGAGTGACCAACAAGATCAATTCCCCTACAATTCAAACGAACAATACGATACAGATTCAGATGGCTTTGGCAACAATGCAGATACTGATGATGACAATGACGGCACTCTTGATGTTGATGATGTCTTTCCACTCGACCCAAATGAAGCCTCAGACCACGATGGCGACGGAATTGGTGACAACGCCGATGATGATGATGACAATGATGGCATATTGGATAGTGAGGATTCTGAGCCAAAAAGCGCAGTGAACATCGTCAAGGATTTTGATGAGGATGGAATACCTGACGAGGATGACCTCGATGATGACAACGACAATGTTGTTGATGAAAACGACCTGTATCCTTTCGACGCTTCAGAACATTCGAACTTCGACGGTGATGCAGTGGGAGACAATGCCGACCCTGATGACGATAATGATGGGGTCAATGATAATCAGGATGCTTTCCCGAACAATGCATCTGAATGGGCAGATTTCGACATGGACGGTGTCGGTGATAATGCCGACCTTGATGACGATAATGACGGAATTCTCGATGTTGATGACGCCTTTCCAAACAATTCATCAGCATCGGTAGATTTGGATGGAGATGGCGTTAACGATGCAGTCGACCCAGACATTGACGGTGATGGCATAATCAACTCACAGGATGCTTTCCCAATGAACTTCACAGAATGGTATGATAATGACGGCGATGGAATCGGTAATAATTTGGACGTTGATGATGACAATGATGGTATAATCGATGTTTTGGATGCCTATCCTCTCGACTCAGAACGTGGTCTAAACAATGCTCTTGATAGTGACCCTAATAGCGATTATTCGGACCCTGCTACCGTTAAACTCGAAACTGCAGTACTTCTTCTTCTTCTGATGTTTTCATTTGGAGTGAGTGTTGCTGTTGGTGCTCGAAAAGTGCTGGAACGAAAGCAAGAATCAGTAGAGTTAACCCTCAAATCGGAGGTTGAATTGCCATGATCACCTTTTTTGGCAACCGTTGGAAGGATGTTCTTTTACCGAAGACCTGGCTTCTTATCGTAGCCATACCTCATACTATTTTTAGTGCCTTAGTACCTTTATCCAAATCAGAGATAGGCTCAACATACTTCGTTTCCGCAACATTTGCCTTGCTCAATACCGTTGTACTTTTGTCGATATATTTCTTTACGGATGGTCGTTCTCAAGCTCGAATGGTTGCAGTTACGGGCGGTGCAGTATTCCTCTGGCTGTTGGTAATGATTGCAGTAGATCCTGCAAATGGTTTTGACTTGAGTGCCGAATTGGCGCCACCATTTTTGTATAAATTTTCAATAAATTTGGAATTGGCTCCACCCTTATTGTTGTGGGGCCTCCTTTCGCTTGGTGGTGTTCTAAATTGGAATGATGAGGTTGATGAAGAACCAGAAGTTATACCTGAAACAAACAATTCAAAAATCGTGATTAACTGAATGGATTTATTCCTCTTCTCTAGATTGGGCCGATTGGACAATCATTTCTTTCAATTCAGCAATTTCAGCCTTGATTTGTGATAAAGAATTCACAGGAATTGCTTGAGTTGTGGGGGTTGCCAACCGTCAGGTTTGAGCACTTTGCCATCCTCTCGCCGAATCACTTTACCGTCGACCAATTTCGCCATGTTCGAGCGATGAACTTCATTGAAGGCATCATCGTAGATTTTCTGCATTCCATGATTGATTATTGTGCCGGCAAGAATGTAACCAATATCTGCCAGTGCATCAAGAACTTCTACCAAATCGCCACTACGCGCTGCTTCTGCATATTCTTCAACTTCTTCTCGAAGTAGTTTAATGCGCAATTCAATCATTTCATCGGGTCCAAGATCTGGAGAATCGAGTTTAGGAATTTCAAAGGCTTCGTTAAACTCAAGCAGAGATTTGACAATCGGGTTCATGAGTTGTGGTTGACAATTCAGCACATGAACCTTGACACAAAAAATGAATGGTTGTGTTTGGGTAACGCTCTACGCTGTTGGGGTTGGTTCAACTGCAAAACCGAGAAGCAGCGCACCCAATAAAATCCAACCAGTGAGCATGGAGGCGCGGAACAAAACCGTTTGAAAGTCAGCGAATTTCTCACGTGCAATGACGACCCAAATGTTCACAGCCGCCATAATTCCTGCGGCAGCAAGGAACCAAATTCCATCCATAGGATTTGAAATTGCAAAACACGCAAACCACACCATCGTCAATTGTACGGTTGTTCGAGTAGTTGCCTGTTCGTCAAATGTTGAAGGGAACGAGTGGATGCCATGTTCTCGGTCATTTTCAATGTCCATACGAGCGTAGTTGATATCAAAGGCAGTAATCCATAGCATGACACCGAGTGCTATTGGGAGAATTGTTGGAGCCCACAAGTACTCAGTTTGGTTGACAATTATGCCAGTGATGGCGTTCCAGCCGTGCACATCAGCAGCAATAGCAACCCATGCACCTGCTGGAGCAAGACCCAAGCATAGTCCGAGCCAAAAGTGGCAAAGCCATGTGTAGCGCTTCATGTACGGATAAATTACGAACGTTAGTACCGGTAACCAAGCCATCATCAAGGCAACTTGGTTGAGCAATCCTGCGCTAATCAGTAGCAAGAGAAGGAAGCCAGCAGCAAGAACCCACGCCGTTTGCATGCTCATGGAGCCTGATGCAAGGTGGCGTCCTTTGGTTCGAGGGTTTGTTGCATCAATGTCGCGGTCAATGATTCGATTCAAGGCCATAGCCAAACCTCGAGCGCCCACGGCGGCTAGTAAGATCCATAGAAGTTCTATTCCCAGAGGTATGTCAAATTGTTCGATGGCGATAAAATACCCAATGAGCACGAACGGAAGTGAGAACAGTGTGTGTTCAATTTTGATAAACGAGAGAATCTGTTTCAGATTCATTACTCATCCTCTCCAAACGACAGGTGGGGTGGCCAACTGTACTGCTCCAATTCGGGGTGTTGGCTCACCTTCTCAAGTGTTTCTGGAGAGTGAAGGGTGATTGATGGCCATCGGCGAACACCGTGTTCAACGGAGGGTATTGGAGTTGTGGCATCCCAGCAAAGACGTTGCTTCTGCTCGTCAAACGAGAGGCCGCGGCCAACATCGAATCTGGATGTAAGTTGCCATAGCAGTCGCCTTCGTGCTTTTACGCAGTGCAAGTCAAGGTCGTCGTTTGTGATAAATAGCCAGCGTAACGATTTAGAATTATCCAATTGCCAAATAGATTTTCGCAATTGAGAAATACGAACTCTTCTTGCTGCTTCTGCATCGTCGTTCGAATCTTCTTGGCCATCCTGAGGCGTTGGAGTATTCTCGATGTGAGTCGTTACGACCAGGATACTGTCTCGTAGCATTCTCGCATCGGTGACATTTTCGAGTTTTACCACCTCTTTAATCCCGTTAAAACCCGGTGCCGTGCCGATTCCTTGGCGCCATTCAGGAGTAGGCTGAGCGTAAGAACCTTCGAGAGGTTCCGAATCAGCTCTTGGGTCACGTTTTGCAAGGGTTGTAGCGTCAATAAGAAGCTTGCTATGTACGTTTTCATAGGGGCTTGCCGCTTCGAGAGAATCGGCTACCATTCCATCGAGAACTAGTACATCGGTGGCGATGTCAACCTTCGAATTCATGGCGTCGAGGAGGGCTTCCAAATCTTTCGGGTCTTGACTTTGATCAACAGCAATGATGGTTTTGAGGAACATCATTTGTCCTGCTCCAAGTAGGCCAAGAGCAGTTTTTCGGCCCTGCCGTGGGTAGCGTTGCTTTGAAGCAACGATAGCAAGATTGTGGAATCCTGTTTCCATCGGCAGATGGACGCTGTGAACATCTCTGTGCTGAAAATTGAGAACTGGTGAAAATTGGCGGCCAATGGCTTCTCCTAAATGTCCGTCCTCCATCGGAGGGAGTCCAACAATAGTTGCGGCGAGAACAGCATCCTTGCGGCATGTTATCGCAGTGACGTGCATCACTGGATATTGTCCAGTAAGTGAATAGAATCCGAAGTGGTCACCAAATGGCCCTTCAAGCCGTGTTTCTCCGGGAATACAGTACCCTTCAATGACAATATCAGCTTCAGCTGGCACCATCAAATCTTGGGTTAAGGCCTTGGTGATGGGCAGTGACTTTCTCCCCAAGATTCCAGCAAATTGATACTCGCTAAGATTATCCGGAAGCGGAGAAATAGCCGAAAAGATGAGTTCGGGAGGGCCTCCCATGCAAATTGCTACAGGCATTCTGCCATCGCCGCCAGCCTCTTTGATTGCTGCAGCATGATCTGCAGCATGCTTGTGAATTTGCCAATGGAGCCCGATTTGTTTTGGTCCGAAAACTTGAGCACGGTACATTCCAAGATTATGTTCGCCGTTTTTAGGGTTCTTAGTGACTACAAGCGGTAGAGTTACGAATGGCCCACCGTCCTTAGGCCAAGTCGTTGGAATGGGTAGGCGTGTAAGGTCAAGAGGTAACTCCACCCGTTGACAGTTACCCCTTCGTTTCTTGCGCGGGGGCATGGCCAATGCGTCACGAACCAGTGGGAGCCCCTTCCACGGCTTGCGCATGTACAGCCCGATATCAGGCTTCATCATGGCCACCATGCGGTCTCCAATTTCTGTCTCATGACTTGCGCCTAGGGCGCGCAGTGTACGATCTTGGCCACCAAATAAGTTCATGGCCAGAGGAATGTCGCTGATGGTACCATCAGGCAGACGTGGCTTTTCGAAAAGGACAGCAGGGCCGTCATTCTTAACCAGCAGGTCTGCGATTGCTCCGGCTTCAAAGCGAACATCCACCGGCCTTGAGATTCGGAGTAGTTCTCCGCCTTGCTCAAGGTGATTGAGCCATCTCTTGGATGTGCGCCACGCCATTGATGATGCGTGAAGAAGCCCACCTTTGAACCGTCGTATTCGCTCATGAAGCCAATTTGTGCCATTTTACAAACATGCATTGAAAAACAGAAGCGTGTGACATCAACCATGAAAGCCGTATTTGCCGTGGTTCTTGTTACCATAATATGTGTCGGCATTCCGCACGTGCAAGCATCACAATCCGATGTTATTGTAACCGTTGACAGTTCTAGCCTCCGTTTTTCTCCGTCAGAGGTTACAATCCAGGAGGGGCAAGCGGTTCGATTTGTTTGGAGCGGTCAGGCTTTGAACCACAACGCAGTAGCCGACGACGGCTTGTTTGATTCTGGCGACCCGGAAAGTGATGTCGATTATCGCTTCGTCTTTGAAGTAGGAACTGCCGGAGAGCACACTTTCGTCTGTGAACCTCACGAGTCACTTGGTATGGTCGGCACAGTGATTGTTGAACCGGCACCTGTAGCCGTTATCGATGAGGTTGAAGAATCTCAGGATACTCCCTCGGTGTCCTTTGTGGCTTCGTTGGTTCTTGTTGCATTTGTTGCTGTTCTACGAGGGCCTGCAGAGGGTGAATCCATTTAGAACAACCGTTTCTTTCATGGACTTGTTTCTCCTGTTAGTACTATGACGCAGCCTAGTGAGATGCTCGACGTCCTGGTCATTGGCGCCGGACCCGGTGGAGGTTCCGCTGCTCTACATGCAGCAAGAGCAGGGCTCTCGATATCGATTGTCGAGGCAGACCCTGAGGTGGGGACGCCTGTTCACTGTGGTGAATGTCTAAGCCAACTGGCTGTTGATAATTTGGATCTTGAAATACCAGATCACGTCAAAGCGCTCGATGTTAAAGGCATTCGAGTCATTTTCCCAGACGGTACTGAGAAACTACTGACTGAAAAGGGATATGTCCTTGAAAAGCACCTGTTTGAACGCTGGCTTTGCGATGAGGCGGTAAAACAAGGAGCAAAACTTCATCTCCACCACAGAGTGAATTCAATGAAGCGGGTAATGAATAGCGAAAATCAATTCTCCTATTGGGAAATTGATGGTAAAGGTGATGAATTCCCACTGCATTGCAAATCCGTTATCGATGCGTCTGGCGTCTCGGGTGCAGCCTCTAAATTATTGGACATGGACACTCAAGTTGAGGTGATTGCCGGAGTTCAATACGAGTTGTTAGAGGTAGAAAATGATGGGTATCTCGATTTTTACTTGTGGCCAAAGTATTCACCCCATGGCTATGTCTGGATGATTCCAAAAGAAGGCGGTCGAGCCAATGTCGGTTTGGTAACCACTGATAAGAAAGGAGCAATAAAATATCTCAAATCGTTTATTCAAGATACCTATCTTGACGGAAAACCGTCGGTGAATCCGCCTTGGAGAGCGGAGGGGATTAAGGTACGTCCATTTGGAGGAACTATTCCGATTTCCGGTCCGCGCTCTATTACCGTAGATGATGGACTCATTTTGGTTGGAGATGCTGCTGGTTTCACATCTCCGCTGTTCGAGGGAGGTTCTCACCTCGCACTGTGGTCTGGCAGACAAGCGGCTCAAACCATTGCATCAATCATGAAATCAAATCAACCTATGATTAAGAAACATTTGTTGGCATACGAATCAGAATGGAAAAAGGCGTTCCCACCATACTCAAAAATCCTCAAAGGTAAAACTGCGTTGTATGAACTCACCGATGAAGAAATGTCGATTATGGCTCGCTGTTTACCTGAAGAACTTGGTAATATGTCTCCCCTGCAAAAACTCGGCATAGGTTTCAAGATTCTCTTCCGCAAGCCTATGCTGTTCACTAAAAAGGTGATTCATGTCTTGCTTTCCTTCGGATATTCAAGAGCTAAATTCTTTGGTTGGTGACCTTCAAAAAACCCGTCTAAAACGCGCAACCTCCTTGAAGGAGGGTTGTGACCATTACCCATGTGGGGGTTGACCATGTGGCTGGCAGTGATTGCCGCTATCATCTTGTTGTTTCGCCCTTTGCTTCATCAGCGCTCAAATGCAGCATCTCTTGTATGTCACCTTTTGGTGGCTCTGCCATTCTTTGCCTTGGCGAGTAGATTTTTGACCAACGATACATCATTCGCTCATGTCGTTTCGTACGGTGGTGAAGACTTACCGCTCAAGTACAGATTCGCTGCAACATGGGCTGCCCGTGAAGGACCCTTGCTCTTGTGGGTCATGTGGATGTCTTTGCTGGCATTTGTATGGCGTCGAAGAATGCCTGGAGAGAATGACGGACAGACACACGCCTCTCGACTTCGATTTGTACACGGCTTCAATTTACTTTTGATTCTACTCGCATTCAACCTTGATCCGTTCAGACCTAGTTCAGGCAATGCCTTGGGACAAGGATTGAATGAGTTATTGCAAACCGACTTGATGGTGATTCACCCACCTCTTATTTTTCTTGCTTACTCATTCTGCTTGCATTTAGCAGCAGTTTCTCTTTCATCGATGTTCTTTGAATCTCAAGGAATCAAACAGCGTATGCTGAGTATCGCAAGACCGGGAATCTTCGTTTCCACACTTGGAATCGGATTGGGGGGTTTGTGGGCTTACCTGATTTTGGATTGGGGTGGTTACTGGGCTTGGGACCCAGTCGAGACTGGTTCATTGCTTCCTTGGTTAGTCTTGGTTTTAATTTTGCATTTGCGAACAAGGCCGGGTAAAACTGCAGATTCAACCTGGATTGGTGCAGGCTTAGCTGCCGGTGGGGCAGCACTCTTCGCCACCTTGGTTACCCGTGCAGGAGGAGTATGGGCCTCCTCAGTACATACTTTTGTTACGAATTCAGAGAGTTCACCTCCATCTGACGCTTTTTCTCGAATGTTGGTTCTCAAAACCGATTCTACTGCTGGAGTAGAAGTCATGACTTATCTGGTAGTGTTGTTGCTTCTCATTGGTTTCTGGTTACAATTGAAGAGCAACATGGATTCTCAAAAATCCATCAATCCACGCACGATTGGATTTTTCGCTCTACCGTTTGCAGGGGTGTTGAGTGCTTTGGGATTGAGAGCATATGTTGAGCAAACGTGCGATTTATCAATTCTGTCATCGTGCTCCTTTCCAATTGAGATGTCGTTGTACGCATACGCTCCTATGCTGTTCTTTGTAGGTGTTGTTCTGGCTCCAATGGCTGTACAATCGTATGGGCGACATCAAATTACTAAATCCATGGACGGATGGAGTTTCATTGGTCAGTTTTCCAAAAAGGACCAAGAGAGTTCCTCAATGTTACTTCCTTTATTTGTAGTAATTGCTGCCGTTGTATACTTTGCAACATCGGACTTCTTGTACACTGTGCTCTTTTTGGTGTTGTTTGTTCCCATGTTTTTTTCTAAGGATGCGACTCAAGAATGGGCCTTGGGCGCAGCAGGTGTGATTCTTGGCCTTGCTGGAGCTTGGTCGGGGTTGATTGAAATCCCATCTGCTGCACTGGTCATGTTCTTCTTTATCGTACCATGGCTTCTATCTCCTGAGCAGGATGAAGCATCGAAATTCACTCTTTTTGAACGCAAATCTCAACAGAAATTTGCACTATGGTGTTCCGTTATGGTCGTTGGAACATATCTCATACTTACAGTGGTCTTGCTGATTTCAAGTATCGATTCCATTAATTTTGAAGGTCACGAACTTTACGGCACCCCATTCCTCATTGCTGTAGCGACATCTCTATTTCTCTACACAAATCGTAAGCATGACGCACAAAGAAATTTCTGGCTGCTCAGCGGCACATTGCTTGTCTCAATATTTCTCTCGATTTGGCAACCTACTGCCTTTGGAATGGACTCCAGCACTTCCATGTCTGCTTTGGTCGTACGAGGCGTACTTGCTTGGCTAACGTTGCCCATCGTACTTTTGGTGATAATTCCAATGATGAAAGAAGTAATTGTCACTCAGGGAATTGAGCGAAAGCGGCAACCAATATGGAGGCGGATTCCATTCGGAGCACATTTGGTTCACCTTGGATTGCTGCTTCTTTTGATTGGCCATGTTTACACAACTGTGCTTGTAGACCGGGGCGATGCAAGTCACCGGGTGACTATGGTGAAGGATGAAACGGTGATTCATGGCAATTACGGGTATGAATTTACTGGATTACGAATGACATCTGAAGATTTAGAAGTTGGCGATGGTTATGTGGGTATTCAAATCGATGTCTACGCGCTTGATGGTGAAGTCATTGGGGATAAAATTGGCACTGTTGAGCCAGGAATGTTACGCTTTGACACCTCCACAGATACTGGATTTGTGATTCAATCACGTTCTCGCTCCGAAGTAGATACATTGAGCCGTTGGAATGGAGATATCGTGTTCATCTTTGACGGCAGTCAAGCGAATGGTTTAATGCAACAAACTGCTGTTGACGGACCTAAATCAATTGAACTGGTTCGAGTTACTGTCTACGACTTACCCGCCTCTCATCTTGTGTGGCTCGGCTGGACTACGATGTTGCTAGGTATGGGCGTGGTTGTTCTTGGAGACTCTTCCAAAAACAGGCCACTGAACGAACATCACCAGTTCTCCAAGGAAGAAGAGTGAACAACTTCTACGCCAATGCAATTATCAAGGGGGCGACGGTCGCCGGACTACCCGAAAGGGAGGTAATACTATGGAAGACGGAACAATTGTCCACGTTGATTATGAACTTTACAATAACGAAACTGGTGATCTCATCGAGACCACTCGAGAAGCAGTCGCAAAAGAACACGAGGCTCATCAAGAGAACCGCTCCTACGAGCCAATGGTCTGTATCGTTGGCGGAGGCCAACTTATTCCAGGTTTCGAAGAAGCACTTGGAGAAGCGAAAAAGGGTAAGGAAACCGAAGTTGTCATTGCTCCAGCAGATGCATACGGTGAGAAAGACCCAGAGCAAATCGAGACCATCAGTATCGATAAACTCATCCGTGCTGTACAAGACCCTAATTCACTCTACATCGGTGCCCCTGTAACCATCAACGGTCGTCAGGGCCAATTATCCTATCTCGCAGCTGGGCGTGCTCGAATCGATTACAACCACCCAATGGCTGGTAAGTCTCTGAAGTATTCTTTCAACGTCGTTGATGTTGTTGAAGGAAAGGAAGACCAAGTCACCGCTCTACTGCAAGCCAACACCGGACATTCCGGGTTTGAAGTTAGCTTTGATGGAAATGATTTGTCTATTGTTTTGCCACAGACTATGCTGTTTGATACCAATGCTGCAATGCTCAAGTTCCGGTTGGTTACTACCATCCGTGATGCAGTTGAATGCGGAAAGGTTTCATTCATTGAAGTTCACGAACCTCGTGGATTTGGTGTTGAAGAAGAGGACGAAGACGATGCTGTAGAAGATCTCTCATCTCTTTCTGTTGCTGAACTCAAAGAGCGTTGCAAAGCGGCAGGTCTACCAGTAGGTGGAAAGAAAGCTGACTTAATCGCTCGTCTTTCAACCGAAGAAGAGTAATTCGCTCAACGTGTCCTTGTGACATCATCGATACCCAAAAGATATTGATAAGAGCCTACTGGCACGAACAGGATTGGCTATGTCAAGGCTTGAACAACTTGAGAAACAACTCATTGGCGACACTCCTGCTTTGCCGTGTGAAGAGTATTCTTTGGTAGAAAAAGTCACACTTTGGTTGGCATTACTAACGTTTGGCTCGGTCGTCATCGGTTTTTTTGTTGCTAACGATGTTGTCTGGACTGAAGGTCTCAAACCTGTTGTTTGGGACCCAATCATGGAAGATGCTGGTTCTGCTGGTGATGCAGACTACAATCCAATGAACACCTTACTCTACACGTTCAGTATGCTTGCGAGTGTAGTTGTTCTGCAGGCCCTGTTTCGTAAAGCCAATGTTCCCGCTGATGACAAAATGCTGTTAGCATTGCTATCTTGGGTATGCCTAGCACCGGTTCTTCGAGTATTGGAGGATGCAGACTTTTTCAGTTCAGATATGGACTGGCTTTTCATTTCGCCTATTATCCATCTTCACTTGGCAGTTTGGCTGGTTGGAATTGCGCTGGTATCTCAATATGTTGCTTCACAATGGGATCACGGAACTACGGATAAAATTGAAAATAAAATCCGCAAATCTCTGCTTCCTATTCTATCGTTGGCTCTGTTCTTCCATTGGAGTCTGTTGTACCAACCCGGTTATTCTGGTCATGATTCACTCGGTTTTACTTGGATTAGGGTTGGTATTGTTGTATCTTATGCTACGTTGTTTTGGACTTTCATCAAAACTCGTGGATGGCCAGCAATCACCCGGGGAATCCTCACGTTTGGGGTTGCAGCAAGCATTCTTGGATTATTTCATTGGTTCCAATTCCTTTCTACACCTTGGGCACAAGAGAGTTCCCGAGTACTTGAAACAGTTTCACTTTGGCCGCTGTTGGTTGTGTTTGGCATTCCTGGAGTTATTTGCTGGTTCATGTATCGCCACGGTCGAGACGATGCACTTCAACTCCGACTATCTGGCTATGAAGCCGGAGTTTTACCATCAGGAATTCGCATAAAATCTTGGGAGGATGCTGGAGAAGAAATCCAACAACATCCCGTTGAGTTACTCTCAAGAAATGCTCTTTTGGCCAGTCCGATGGTACTTGCAATGGTTTTTGGGCAATTGTGCGACGGTTTTGCAACGATGGTTGGAATTGACTTCTTCGGTTATGGAGAAAAGCATGTTGTTAGCAATCAGGTCATTGTTTATGGCGGAGAAATCAACAATGCTCTTGGCATTGAATTTGGTGAGGGTGCGTGGTTGTTTGTTCTTATCAAGGCGGTATTAATCGGGGCTATTACGTTCATGTTCATTGAGATGAAGGTTGAAAAAAGACAACGCCACATTAGAGTTCTGATTGTTCTTGCAGTTCTTATCGTTGGTTTGGCACCTGGTTTGAGAGATATAGGGCGCCTTATGCTCGGCGTATGACCTCAAAGTTCTCGTGTTTGATTGTAGTAGTGTTAAAGACGGTGTCTGCATGCCAAGGTGTGAGGGGTGTGAATGGACCGATTACCTACCCGTGTTAATCGCAGTGACCTAGAGTTCGAAGAACGTAGGGCATTCAACCTTGCACTCATTGAAACACTGCAAGAACGGCTTGCAGTAGCATCAAACGGTGGTGGCGGAAAGTACGTAGATCGCCATCGAAACCGTAACAAATTCTTGGCACGGGAACGAATTGAAAGAATTATTGATCCTGGGACGGCTTTCCTCGAATTATCTCCACTTGCCGCTTTTGAATTGTATGACGGAAGGGCACACTCTGCCGGCATTGTCACTGGCATTGGCATGGTGCACGGGCGCGAATGTTTGTTTGTAGCCAATGATGCTACCGTTAAGGGTGGTTCCTATTATCCAATGACTGTTAAGAAACATATCCGTGCTCAAACCATCGCTCACGAGAATCATCTTCCGTGTATCTATTTGGTTGATTCAGGGGGTGCATTCCTGCCCATGCAGGACGAAGTTTTCCCCGATATCGGCCATTTTGGCCGTATTTTCCGTAATCAAGCGCGAATGTCCGGCGATAAAATACCTCAAATTGCAGCAGTTTTGGGTTCCTGTACCGCTGGTGGCGCATATGTTCCTGCCATGAGCGATGAATCGATTATAGTCAAAGGCAACGGAACTATTTTCCTTGCTGGGCCGCCGTTGGTAAAAGCAGCAACGGGTGAAGAAGTTACTGCTGAAGAACTGGGCGGCGCTGATGTACACACCTCCCAATCCGGAGTTGCCGACCACTTTGCCGAGGATGAACCTGAAGCCTTGCGCATGGTTCGAAATATTGTTGAGAATATTGGTCCTCGAACACTTGCTCCAGCAGCTTTTGATGAACCCGAGGCCCCTGCGCACGATGTCGAAGATTTACTCGGCCTCATTCCAAACGACAACAGAACTCCAGTCGATGTGAAAGAAATCATCGCTCGAATTGTCGATGGTTCACGGTTTCATGAATTTAAATCTCGTTATGGTACAACTTTGATTTGCGGGTTTGCTCATATTCATGGACATAAAGTTGGCATTGTGGCAAACAACGGGATTTTGTTTTCAGAATCCTCGCTCAAAGGCGCACACTTTGTTGAACTGTGTGGTCAGCGAGGTATACCTCTAGTGTTTCTTCAAAATATTACAGGTTTCATGGTTGGCAAAGATTACGAAGCGGGCGGCATAGCCAAAGATGGAGCAAAACTCGTCACCGCTGTTTCCTGCGTAAACGTCCCAAAATTCACAGTCATTGTGGGAGGTTCACACGGTGCTGGAAATTACGGCATGTGTGGTCGAGCATTCGACCCACGATTCTTGTTCATGTGGCCCAACAGTCGGATTTCAGTTATGGGTGGGCCTCAGGCTGCCGATGTTTTAGCAACAGTCAAACAAGATCAGCGCGCCCGAGAAGGGCTACCGCCAATGGAAGGAAATGAGCTTGAGGCCTTCCGCGCCCCATTCCTAGAGAAGTATGAAACAGAAGGTAGCCCATACTATTCGACTGCCCGTTTGTGGGATGATGGGATTATCGACCCACGCGACACTCGAGACATCCTCGGATTATGTCTTGCTGCTGCCCGTAATGCGCCTCTGCCGGACGATAGATTTGGCGTATTTAGAATGTGAATAATTGAATTGAAAAATGAAAAATGCAATTGGAGTTTTACAGATGATAATGGAAAATCCCCCGTCAACAGAACTCATCTCCGTTGAGATTCGAGATTCTCAATGCCGCATTACACTGAATCGAGAAGACAAGTATAACGCGTTGAACATTCAAATGATTACTGAATTATGTCAAATGTTTGATTGGTCTGCTGAACGTAGCGTAGGTCGGCGAGGAGAACTCTATGATCCTCAAGGCACTCCATATCTTCGCACTCTTGTTCTTGCTGGAGCAGGGCGCCACTTCTGTGCAGGTGCCGACATTAACATGATGAGAGATGCAGGTGCCAATTCTGCCGAAGAAAACCGTATCGATTCTGAACGCCTTGACCGACTTTTCAACGGCTTGTGGTCCCATCCATGCTTTACTATTGGCGCTATACAAGGTGTAGCACTGGGCGGTGGAGCAGGGTTAGTAGCGTGTTTGGACCATGTGATTGCGACTTCAAACGTTAAAATCGCCCTCTCAGAGGGTAAGTTAGGTATTCTCCCTGCAGTCATTGGCCCGTATGTGTATCGACGTCTTGGCTCGGCTTGTTTCCGAAGACTCGCCATGCAGGCCAGCCGCATTGGTGCCGTTGAAGCTTTGAGAACGGGTTTTATTGAAGCTATGGTAGAGAGCGTTGAGGAGTTTGGACCCGCTGTTGACCTGCTTGTAGAAGAGGTACTCTCGACTGGACCACAAGCCGTGACTTTAGCCAAGGAATTAACACTTCAATTTGATCGATGGACAAAAAGTGATGAAGAACTACGCGAATTTACCCTTGATTTTACCAGTCGCATGCGTGGTTCACCCGAAGGTCAAGAAGGTCTGTCCTCGTTCCTTGAGAAGAGACAAGCGAATTGGAAGAAGGAATGAGTGAAGGCAATGGTCAGCAAAGTCTTGGTTGCCAACCGTGGGGAAATCGCTTGCCGAATTCTTCGCGCATGTAAGGAGGCTGGGCTTGCGAGTGTTGCGGTTTATGCATCGAACGATGCTACATCCCTTTTCGTAGAACTTGCTGACGAATCGTTCTTGCTTGAAGGTGATTCGATCGCAGACACCTATCTTCACCAATCTCAGATTTTACAAATTGCACATAATGCTGGCGTGGACGCTATCCATCCTGGCTTTGGATTTCTCTCCGAACGAGCTGATTTTGCTCGGGCAGTTTCAGAAGCAGGTCTTCAATGGATTGGCCCCAGCGCAAACGCAATTGAAAAGATGGGCGATAAAATGACTGCTCGCATCACAATGAGAGCGGCTGGAGTTCCAGTTATTCCTGGTGAGGAAATTGAAGAAACCGATGAAGAGGAGGCGCTTTTGGCTATTGAGCAAGCGAGTAGTCGCGTAGGTTTTCCTTTACTTCTGAAAGCATCATCAGGCGGAGGAGGCAAAGGCATGAGGGCTGTACATCACCCCGAAGAACTTCTTGATGCTGCACGTAGCGCTCGTCGTGAGGCAATTGCGGCGTTTGGAGATGGACGAGTTTATCTTGAACGGTTACTTACCGGTTCAAAACACGTTGAAATCCAAGTTTTGGCTGATCGGCATGGCCGAACCATCCATTTGGGCGAGAGAGAATGTAGCGTTCAAAGACGCCATCAAAAAGTGTTTGAAGAGGCGCCATGTGCAACAATGACTGATGAAATACGTGCAGCCATGGGTGAAGCAGCTGTCTCGGCTGCAATGGCGGTAGATTATGAAGGTGCAGGAACTGTTGAATTCTTACTTGCTCCGAGCGGTGAATTTTTCTTTTTGGAGATGAACACTCGTATTCAAGTCGAACACCCAGTCACTGAGATGGTTACAGGCGTTGATATTGTTCGGGAACAACTACGGATTGCTGCTGGTGAGCCGATGTCGTGTGGTAAGTTGCATATCCGAGGGCATGCTATTGAGGTTCGGTTGTATGCAGAGGATGCCTCAAATAATTTCCTTCCTGCCATCGGGCCTCTTTCAATATTCATACCGCCAGAAGGGCCTGGAATCCGCCTCGACACAGGTGTGCGACAAGGTGATGACGTAACGCCAAATTATGATCCGATGCTCGCTAAATTGATTGTTTGGGCACCATCTCGGGAAGAGGCTCTTCAGCGCATGCGTCGTTCATTGGATGAATTTATCGTTTTGGGTACGACGACGAACTTACGTTTCTTGAGGGAATTATGTGATGTCTCTGACGTTATTGAAGGAACGACTGACACGACAATGATTGACAGGTTGTGGCCGAGCGGTTGGAGCCCTAAGGTTTCAGTCGAACTCGAAGATGGTGCGCTTATGGCTGCCGCAGTAGCTCAGAGTGCAGGATTACACCGACAGTCATCCCCCTCAGTTCGTTCAGACAATCTTTCAGGGCCAGTGAGCCCGTTTACCACACTGAACCGGAGGTATCCTTGATGCATCACACATTTCGTAGTCCTAGCGGCCCGGTTGATGTAACGCTTGCAAGAAAAGACAAGTGGTGGGTTCTTGGAGAGCATCTTGCAATGGTGGAATCAGACGGGCGGTTGAAAATTCAACTTTCTGATGGAACCAAAGGATATGCTACAGTCGCAAAGGTAGGCGATTGCTGGTGGGTGCATTTCAAGGGCCACACTTTCAACTTTGAACGAATCGAACCAGGTGCATCCCAATCAGGTGATGAAGGTGGCTTGACTGCACCTATGCCGGGTAGAGTGTTGCAGGTGATGGTAGAAGTTGGACAATCGGTAAGTGCGGGTGAAACGCTCATGGTTCTTGAAGCCATGAAAATGGAGCACAGGATTTTAGCATCAGCTTCCGGCAAAGTATCGGAAATTCATTTTTCAGCAGGCGAACAAGTTCAGCAAGGTTCCGTTCTGTTGGCTATGATTGAGGAAGAAGATTAACGATTTCGCCAATCTCCAGAAACAATCTGTTGTACATTCTCGTCTTCTGAGTTGTAGATGTATGTCCAAGCCCATTCCATTCCTTGTTCAGTTTCAATCTTGATAATGGTGCGAGTATACAACGAATGATTAGAATCGTATCCATAGAATCCTTCTATACTGTCAAGAGTTTGGAGGGCAGCATAGACTTGGTCAATGTTGTAAACCTCACCATGAATCGTATGCTCTCCATATACCATGCCGGGAAATTCCCCTAAATTCAGTAATCGACCTTGAGCTCTTGCAGATTGCCCATCCCCATTGCACAACTGTTGTGTGGTTTGATGTCGGATTTCTCCTTGCATCAATGTACCATAGACAAACAGTTTATCCAATGGGAAACTCGGACTAAATTCCTCAATAGCGTTTTTCAATTCTCCAATTGGAAGTTCTCTTTTCAAAAGCCCGTTTTGGATTAGCCCAACATAATGCTGGGTTGGTTGAACAAACCGTTCTTGAATATGCTTCAAGGTCACACAATATGTGATGGCTTCCCGAAATGTACCATCAGGAAGGGCAACACGGACATTCCTTCGTTCGTAGATACCAGCTCCGACTCCCTCCTTGCGATCCATTGCAGCAAGCGTAGCAGCATCCATTCCGAATAAAACCCCGGGGACAGCATGGCCTCTACCGTTCTCAACGATGTCTGCAGCACCGCCTTCGCGACCCCTTGAAAAGTAGTGAAATCTCATCGTGTAATCCGGCAACCAGCACGGACCGATTTCAACCAAGCCTTGATGTGGCTCATTTTTGCGCTCACACCAATCTTTCCAATCGGACATATCCAAATTCGAACCGTAGCCAAAATAGAGCGTCGTGCCGCCTTCCATAGATTCGATACTGTCATTGCCTATTTCAACACTGAGGTTTAACCCCAAGTGCACGGTTCAAGTTTATCTTGACCGTTCATGTATGGTTTCAAAACCTCAGGTATTTTGACCCTGCCATCCTCCAATTGGTTTTGTTCCATTATCGCAACGAGTGCTCTTGATGTTGCGACTGCAGTGGAGTTGAGCGTGTGAGCAATTGGTTGTGATGAGTGTCCGGGTTGGCCATATCGAATCTGTAGGCGATTGGCTTGGTAATCGGTACAATTTGAACAAGAGACGATTTCTTTGTACTGTTTCGCACCAGGAATCCATGCTTCGAGATCGTATTTACGAGCCGCTACCGTACCCATATCGCCCGTGCAAATATTGACCACCTCGTAGTGAATCTCTAGGGTGTCCCACAGATCAATACAATTCTGTAGTAACTCCTCTTGTAATTCCCATGATTGTTCAGGTGTTGCAATGATGATTTGTTCAATTTTTGTGAATTGATGCACGCGCCAAATTCCTAGGTCGGATTGCCCGTGCGACCCAACTTCACGACGGAAGCAAGGTGAAACACCGACAATACGTAGAGGCAGGTCATTTTCAGGAACGGTTTCTCCCATGAACATTGCAGTAAGGGGATGTTCAGATGTGGCAATCATGTAGTATTTATCTGGTTCAACACCGTACATCACAGTCTCGAAATCAGAGAGGTCCGTGACTCCCTCATAGGCCTCCCTGTTCATCATTACAGGTGGTTGAACGAACGTGAAACCTCGCTCCCGAATGAAGTTCATTGCATACTGTTGCAAGGCGAATTCCAGTCTTGCAAGGTCTCCTTTAAGGAAAAAGAAACGGCTTCCTGAAATTTTGGCAGCCCGCTTGAGATCGACCCATTTGTTCCTTTCAATTAATTCATTGTGGGTAAGGGGTTCGAAGTCAAAAGATGGTTTTTCGCCGTGAACACTGTGTTGCGTATTTCCGGATTCATCAGCACCTTGCGGTACATCAGGATGGAGGATATTCGGTATGCTCATCCGCAGCCTATCCCTTTCAAGGACAGCCTCATCAGTCTTCTTTTCCATTTCAGCAATTTGGTCTCCTAAGTTAGCAACCTCGGCTAGAATTCGTTGAGCTTCTTGTTCATCACCAGATTTTTTGGCTGCTCCAATTCCTCGAGCCGCAGTATTCTTTTGAGCCCTCAGTTGATTGGTTTCATGCTGTAAATTAATCCATTGTTGATCTAATTGGATAACGAGATCGATTTTTTCATGAGAAATACCTCGCTTATCGTGGTCTTTACGAATGGTTTCAGGTTCGTTTCTAAACAGATTCATATCAAGCATATGTTTCACCTCACAGCGTTATTCCGAAATCAAAGATGGCAGTTCCAACAAGAAGCAAGCCACCAACCACATATCCAAGGATTGCCCCACCATTCAACAGAGGCAAACCTGCCTGTGCTCGCCCTCTAGCAACATAGGTCATGAGGGCAAAATACCCAACAAGTCCGCCGAGAAGGGTTGTCATGGCAACTTGGAAGCCCTCTGCACCTTCGATGTATTGGGCTGCAGAAAGAACCAACATTCCAGGGAATATGACATCTCCCAAACCCATGAACATTGCATCTTTACCTTTCTTCTTTTTCGGTTGTGAGCCAGCCATTGGGCGCTGAGGTGCAGGTTGAGGTGCATTCTTCTCTTTCATGGAAACAGTTTCATCAATAAATGAGTACCCTTTTTCTTGTGGAGCAACCAAAAGAATCGGTAGACGCAGTCCAATCATGGTATCAGCCAAATCCAGCATGTGTTTTGAACGGTAGACTGCCCAAGCATCGTATACGGCTGCGGCAATCATAAACACGATAATGAGTGTAGGAACAAACGTTACTCCAAGCATTACTATTACTCCTGAGCCTACCAGTACTCCCACAGTGTTGACGACATACCATTCACTATGGACATAGAGTAAAATCATCAAAATCACAGTGATGAGTAACGCTGCAATCAATGGACCGTTTGCTAATTGCAGTCCGCTTAAAGCCCACATTCCTTCATCAACGGGTCCGGATGCAATCTCGATGGTAGTGTTTTGGTAGACCGCATGGAACATAGAAATGTTCTCTGACTGTGAATACCAAGCCGTCTCCACATTTTCTTCTACCTCATAGGTAACCAACTTCGTCAATGTTTGGCCATAAAGCCAATGTGCTTCATCTTCAGTCACCACCAGCATGTCGCTAATTTGAGATTGGTCAAGGTCAGTAATTCGAACAGATTGTATTGAGTCTGAGTATCCAAGCATTTTCATACGTGTTTGGGGCTCAAAATATACCCCGTCAGATTCATTCCATTCATATCCGTGGACATCTCCATTCTCTTCACCGAGAAGCAACAGGCCTTCACGACCGTCACTCTCATCCATCGAAACATTTGACCAAGGCGAATGGCCGAAATCTGCACTGGTAAAATTGCTCGTAGCGTTTAATTCGAATAGAAGTTTAGCATCGGTAAAAATGTCCGAGTTTTCAATATTGAAACCACCTGAACTCTTTTCCAACTCAATCACAATGGCCACGCTATGGGTGACAATGAGTACTTTGTCATCATCGATTACCTCAGAATAGACAACACCCATTTGAGTTTCAAGGCCGAAGGGCAGCATCCATGTGGCCTGGTGGGTTAAATTGCCAGGACTGCTTTCAAAAGTGTTGTATCGTAACAGATGATTTCCCTCGTCGACAACATACATAGCATCATCAGCATGGAATGCTAAGGTACAAGCTCCATCCATTTGACCTAGTGGTTCGTAATATGGGTCTCCACCATCTTCAACGATGTAACGATGGCAGTTGTACTGGTCTATGGTTTCTCCTGTCTTCGCATCCACATACCAAACATAGGCTTGATTGGAAAATGAATAATATTCATCTGAAACCACCGTTCTCAACACAGATGTATCGTCGTAAGGAAGTCGTTTATGACTGGTCGTCCATGATGACGAATTGGTGCTGAAAGCATCTCCGTGGTAGACGTTTATTGTGTCGTTCCACATTGTAGGGACTCCAATAAGTGAATTAGTGATGTGCGTGTTCATCCCGTGATGAGTGAGGTAAGACATTTCAATTTCACTATCGCTTTCGTATTCAAACGGATCAACTTCGAGGTCCAAGACCAAAACATGGGTAAGAGGTACGGTTGCGTACAACAAAGCAATGGCTAAAACACCCATGATTCCGTATTTTATGACCCACTCTTTCTTGTATTTTGCGAGCAGTAATATTCCTGCAGTAAAGATGAATATCATAACTAATTGCAGAGCTATGTAACGAACTTGACGTGCACCAGATGTTCCGTATGCTTGTAGGTCTGCAATATCGTACCACGGCCGAATAAACAGCGATATTGCGATGGTAAGAACAAACATGAACATCATCCCCATCATCGAGGGGAATTGTTCTTTCATCATTGACAAAAGACTGTCTTCTTTCTTCAATTGATTTTGAACAGCAGTGAATTCCACGGAATCTTTACGATTCTCAGCCGGCGAAGTCTCCTGTTCGGTCATACACCGTGCGAGTTCGGACACTCATATGAGCGTCGCGCATCCAACGCCCCCTACGGGGGCGAATACTTTGAACAGCAATCGCAGCCGACAAAAGCACTAATCATGCAACCTCTTAGGCGCTGCGTGGTCGACGTACGCAAGTGGCTTCAGTCGACCAAACACCGAGGTATGGCGCTCGGTCTCGAGGGAACCAAGACAGTTCTTGACCGTTTGAATTTAGCCTTGCCGTCCCACATTATTCATGTCGCAGGAAGCAACGGCAAAGGCACAGTATGCGCTCTCATGTCAACTGCCCTAGGTCTTGGAGATGTTGAGCATGTCATGTTCTCTTCCCCGCATGTTGTCCGAGTTGAAGAACGGATTCGGCGGAATTGCGTACCGATTTCTCCAAACGAATTTAATCGAGCCCTTGGATTGGTTTATGCAGCATCACAAGGCGATGGCATCCAGTCAAGTGTCGATTTAACATTTTTTGAGGTCACGTATCTGGTTGCAATGATCTGCTCACAAGGCAGTAAGGTCTTGATTCTTGAAACAGGACTCGGTGGTCGTTTAGATGCCACTCGTTCAGGCCCCGCAACCGTATCTCTTGTCACATCAGTGAGTCGTGAACACATCGACATATTAGGTACTGATTTGTCGTCGATTGCTCGAGAAAAAGCAGCTATATGCCGTCCGAATTGCACCTTATTTGTACGAGATCCACAAAATGAAGATGTTCTGCAAGCCGTTTACGATGAAGCACAGAATGCTGGTAATGCAGCACTCGGTGAAATATTAGCCCCTGCTAATCCAATCACCATTCCAATTCATGCTTCGGCTTCTGTTCGTGAAGAAGCACTCACTCTTGCTAAGGCTGTTTTTGAGGACCTTCATTTCTCTGAGGAGCTTTTGGAACAAGCGAATCAATCTATGCGGTGGCCGGCAAGAATGCAGTTGCTTTCATCTCAGCAGACATCGTCTCACCCGTATTTATTGGACGCAGCACATAATCCATCTGGAATCCGTCGAATTATTCCAGAATTGGAACACTGTATTTTGCAGAATGCTCCGTATGTGAATTCGAAACCATCCTGGAGCCTTGTGCTAGGTACATCGCCTCAACATGACTTAGAGCAATTTCTTTCACCACTGCTTAGCCTTTGTGAACGCATCCCTCCACAACAAATTATTCTCACACAACCTCAAGGTGGCCGTTATCAAGGCATCCCTCCTTCACAACTGAAACCTTTCTTTGAGTCTAGAGAAAAAATTCAGATTCACATTCATCCTAGAGATGCTGTTACTGCTCTGGCCGTTTGTGACTCTCAAGAAGTTGGGCTGGTGGTAAGTTTAGGCTCTCTGTATCTTCAGGGAAATATATTGCAATCTTTAAAATTAACCAGCGATGAATTCTTGTCATTGTATCCGAAGCAATCATAGAGAGAAGCCTCGCGTAGGGTGGTGAGGACAATGAGTGAGAAATGGGATATCCGTTTTTTGGATTTAGCTGAACACATCTCTGGGTGGAGCAAAGACCCATCGACGAAAGTAGGCTGTGTCGTTGTTGGTGAAGACCGAGAAATTCGCTCAACGGGTTTCAATGGCTTTCCCCGGGGTATCAGTGATGATGAGGACCGATTGACTGACCGAGACAAAAAATACCCTCTTATCTGTCACGCTGAAGAAAATGCAATCATGCATGCAGCTCGCATCGGAGTATCCTTGAAAGGTAGTACAGCATACGTCACATGGCCACCTTGCTCTCGTTGTGCACGTTCACTTATTCAGGCAGGGATTCAAGAAATAGTCTATCCAAAAACCGATGGCATTCCTGAACGATGGGTAGAGGATTTCAATATTTCAAACGGGATGCTGCTCGAAGCAGGAATTCATGTTCGTACAGTGTGATTCTTGTGTCATAGTGCCCCGTTAAGGAATCCTCTTTTTTGTTAGGATTAGCACTCGTTTCTACCGACGATTTGATGCCTTGTGCAGCGCTGGGTAAAATATGCGAGTAGAGGTGTTGGCGGTCGCTTTTGGGCTGCTTATGGTTTGCTCGGGCTGCATAACTCCAGTTGTGGACTCGCTTTCAATTACATCAGGTGATGAAGATGAAATCCCCGTAGAGGCTTGTAATGGAATGCTCGTTTTGTGTTTCAGAACCTACGATAATGTCACTTTTCCCGAAACCCATAACGCCTTTTCTACTCACCAAGATGGGATTTACTATCCGGCAAGTAATCATCAAACCGGTTTGGACGCACAATGGGGTGCTGGAATGCGTGCCTTCATGATTGATACCCATTATGAGACGCTTGGTGATGAACGGGTTGAAACGGTTCGGCTTTGTCATGGCGATGACGACCGCGGATTCAGTCCTTGCACGTATGGCAATGTAGATTCGGTAGGATGGCTTTCAAATCTTAAGCAAAAAATGGATGAAAACCCACGTGATGTTGTCACGCTCTTGGTCGAAAACTATGTTCAACCCGACCACCTGCTCGAAGTGTTCAAACAAGCTAATCTCTACGAGCGAGTCTACTATCATGAACTTAACACTCAGTGGCCTACTCTTCAACAGATGATTGATTCAGAAACGACATTGGTGGTTTTTTGGGAGCAAGGAGAAGATTTGGGCCACCCCTGGGTTCATGATTTTTTGACGCATAGTTGGACTACGAACTTTGCTGAGGAGAACACTGAGGATATGAATTGCGATGTACTACGCGGGGATGTCGAACAAGAAGTCTATCATATGAACAACTGGTTAAGAGGCCCACTTGGACTGTCTGACCCGACTCGAGGAGAAGAGGCAAACAATGTCGATTTCCTTATTCAAAGAGCGATTGAATGCTTGCAACAGCATGGAAAGCGTCCAACATTTCTCGCTGTAGACTGGTGGGAGGATGGGGATGTTGTAGCAGCTGCCAAGGCGGTCAATGAAATGGAATTGACTCAGTAATCAATTCCAGAACCGTCGTGTACGGGCGTATTCAATTTCTGCATGGTGAATTGTTTCAAGCAAACCCTCTAAATTTCCTCGTTGAACTTTGCGTAGGATTCGTTGTGCAGTAGCCTCCCCAATACCCCTGCCCATGAGGCAAAGAATAGCCTCTATGCCTCGTGACTGAACGATAGATGCATTTTTCATCATTCGTCCTTGGTCTTTTTCATCATCAGATTTTACCCATTCAAGGAGCATTGACTGCATGCGTTCGGGGGCACATGCCAGCATTGTGCCTTTACATTTCAAACAAGATTGAATTGATTTCAGCTCTTGATAGCGAGCAACTCGAAATCTCCTCACACTCATGCATTTTAGACAACACAAGACGGCTCTCTCATTGGTCAGTCTACCACGCAATTGACTTCGAACCTGGGAATTGTCCCAATTTGGTAGTAACATGTCCCTGCTTGAATAGTTAGATAATCCTAAGGGCCCAGATGCAGTTATCTTGACATGGATATTACCGTTTTGAATAGAGCGTAGTACATCTCTAACACCAACCACATCCATTCGTTCATGAAAGAGCTTTGAAAGAACCTCTTCCATTACAACAGTCCCACGATATTTTCTGAGTAGGGCCTGGAGGTTGATTTTACGAGGATCAACACCGTGTCGTAAGATTCCAAATGTTTTGGCAACTTGAGCAAATCTCCATCGTACTTGCCGAGAATTTGGTAGAGTGACACTAAGAACGCCTTCAATGGCATCGGGAGGGGTCGTCATCAACCAATCCAGGATTTCTTCGGGTTCTACTGCACCGGTCTGAAGTGCGATTCGAGTTGGTTCAACCAACAGCCTCCCCCATTTTCCTGTTTTTGTTGAGGCCATAGCCATGAGGTAATGTCCGAGTCCTTCATTGATCCGAGAACCGTGACAGGAATTAATCACGATAGCATCTTCACGGCGTTCTAGAGTCATCAATCGGTCGGTTGGAACATGACCTGTCGCCTCAACATGGGCAGCGATATGTTCTGCCATGACACCCAATGCTTCTTGGTCGACGGGGTGCTCGGACAAGATGGAATCCCGTTCCGAAAAAATACCTTCAGTGTCTATAATATTTGGTGATTTTAAGACATTTTCATGCTCTTCAAAGAGGCCTAAATCTTCAGCAATTAGTTGACGTAGTCGGCCAATATCTCTGCCAATTGCCTTTGGAACCGGCGGCAATTCACCGACCCACCGTGGGGCTTGAGCTTTGTCCGAGACAGGTGCTACTAGAAGTTCAGACTGTTCAGGGTCTGCATCGATAATCAACCATGTTCGGCCTGCCATGACAAATTGTCTTCTGCTTCCATCATCATCTTCACCACTATCGTTCAACGACAACACAAATGCTTCATCGACACTGCCAAGACTACGTCGGGTTACTGCATCTCGAACTCGGTATGATTGCTTATCTGGAATCATTGAGAGGTGATTTGTTACCCACTGCCGAGTTCTTCCGGCAGTTGAAAACCAACCTTTCTTGAACCGTGATGGTACTTTGACAGAGAGCAGTTTGATGGCGTCTGGAATCTCTTCATCAGGGACTGAATACAGAGGTCTTTCTTCTGGTAGAGAGATATTTTTGCTCTTCGCCTCTTCCATTGCAGCAGAATACACTGCCTTTGGCCAACGATACCATGGCAAATCTTCTGGGTGAGGGGTAGAACGCACAATCCACCCATCTGCCAAAACTGCCAAAATTGATTCAGTATCTTTGCGACTCCATCCTTCAAACTGTGCTACTTTGGATAGAATTTCTGTAGCTTCGTCAATTGGTACTGCGTTAAACGAATGAGCCATCAAAACGAGTTGATTTGCTGCAACAGAAAGAGGCCGTTGTCTCCATTCGATGGATTCAATTTGTCCCAGCATTGCTCGCCTTCCTACGACAGCACTTTCAGCGATGTCGTCAAAATCCCATGAGAGTAAATTCCCTTTACCGACTCCACCAAGACGGTGGTCGGCTCGACCGACACGTTGTAACATTCTGTCGACCGAGCGCGGACTCTTTATCTGTAGTATGCGTCGTATTTTTCCTACATCAATCCCAAGTTCTAGGCTTGAAGTACACACAAGTCCTGACAAATCTCCACTTCTCAGTCGGTCCTCCATATCTCTGCGGGTTTCTGCTGCTAGAGAGCCATGGTGAACGCCAATGTTGACATCTGGGGCCATCGTTTGGAGTCGGTTAGCTATGGTTTCAGCATCACTTCTGCTGTTGACAAAGACCAGACACGGAGGGTCGATTCGTAACAGTTCAACGAGACGACGAAAACTAGCATG
>DAIUCF010000019.1:0-28357 GCA_036846305.1 Candidatus Poseidoniaceae archaeon
TGTCGGCGGACAAAAATCATGATTTGAAAGGATTCGGAAGCAAGGCGGTTCATAGCGGAACCAATCACATTGGTGATGCGGTCAATACGCCGATATTCCAATCTTCGACCTATAAATTGACCGATGAACGGTATGCAGGATGGGCTGCAGGAGCTCAACACACCCTGCTCTATGCGCGACTCTCATCAGTGAATTCAGATGCAGTCGCTCAAAAACTAACGGCTCTCGAGGGTGGGGAAGATGCTGAAGTTTTTGCTTCCGGCATGGCGGCTATTTCGACTACCCTTCTGTCGTTTCTTTCATCCGGGGATCATATTGTTGCATCACCAGACGTCTACGGTGGCACATACGGTTTGTTGACTGAGGAACTTCCACGTTTCGGAATTGAAACAACCATGACTGATATGCGAGATCCGGCGGCTTACGAGGCTGCAATACAACCAAACACCAAGATTCTCTATATTGAAACACTCACTAATCCGGTGCTCAAGGTCTGCGATATTCCTGCGATGGTCGAAGTCGCTAGGCGACACAATCTCATGTGTATTATTGACAACACTTTCGCCTCGCCTTGGGCTTGCCAACCACTTTCCATGGGGGTTGATTTGGTGATACATTCTACCACAAAGTATCTTGGTGGACATTCAGATATAATCGGTGGAGCGGTCGTAGGCTCAAAGGAACTAATTGCACAAATATTCCCTCGCAAGGTGCATTTTGGTGGAAGCCCAGACCCACACAATTGCTACCTGTTAGAACGCGGTATGCGCACACTCCATGTCCGAATGCCGGTTCTAAGCAATAATGCGGCAACCCTCGCTCAGCGCCTTGAAACCCACCCACTCATTGAGAAGGTCAACCACACAAGTCTTCAATCACATCAAGACTACGATGTTGCCCAAAGAGTAATTCCAAAGGGGTCTGGCATGGTTGCTTTTGTTGTCAAAGGAGGAGATGAAGCAGCTCTCAAATTCATGAAGGGCCTTAACATAATTTACGAGGCAACCAGCCTCGGTGGCGTAGAATCACTTATCGAATGTCCGTTTAACTCGAGCCATATGATGATTCCAGAAGATGTACGCCATGCAGCAGGTTTGGTTCCCGGCTTCGTTCGTATGAGTATCGGTATAGAAGATGTTGAAGACTTGTGGGCTGATATTGAATCTGCTCTATCTAGCGTTTGAATCAGTTTCTTTCTCCAGTAGCGGTTTTCAATGCGTCAAAGGCATCCAACCACTGTTGCTGAACACCATCAACTTCTTCATCAGAGCAATCAAACAGCCGTTTACCCACTTCAAGGAGTTGTTTCGTAGCACTTAGCCAAGCCCCCCCTCGATCACGTGCGTTAATGTCAAAGTGCCACTCTTGTCCCGTGGAGCGATTTGCTGCTTGGAGCCATGCCCATGAAGCAGCAGCGGAGTCGATAGAATCATGCCGTTGCGTAGCAGTTCGCTCGGCCTTTCCAATACCTTCAAGCAGACTTTTGAGAATCAAGTCATGTACTGCGCCAGTTGCACCTGACAGTTGTTGTTTTCGAGTAGGGAATCGTGAAACTTTCTGGGCAAGTGCACGAGCAGAATCGAGACTTTTGAGAAAATTTCCAAAAGGCTGAGGCTTTCTCAATTGTTTTTTCCAGATTTCTTCCGCTTCATCACCAGTTATGCCAAGGCCGTCCAATCCTTCAAGACCCCAATCTTCCCATAATGCGCCAAGGATATTCCCACAACTTGTACCAGTCATGACTTCGAGAGCCGCAGCATTTCTTTCCGAAACATCACCTTTCGCTGTGATTCGGATCCCTTCGCTGTCAGGGATGGCTTTCTTCATGGATGCAAACAACATATGGGCGGCAAGATTTCGCTCATCCTTTGAACCAGAATGTGCTTGTAGAGCCTCTTCTATTTCTTCGAAATTATCACCATTAACCCAAGCATCTCCAACAACAAGTCCCGAGTCGATAGAATCCAAAACAGCTCTTTTGAGGGCTAGGGAAATGACTCCCTCGTTCATCACAAGTC
The DNA here is from genome assembly GCA_036846305.1 of Candidatus Poseidoniaceae archaeon. Classification (GTDB taxonomy): domain Archaea; phylum Thermoplasmatota; class Poseidoniia; order Poseidoniales; family Poseidoniaceae; genus MGIIa-L1. The sequence goes on from DAIUCF010000019.1 coordinate 2,019, forward strand.
CTTGCCAGGCATCGATGATTTTGTCCATACTCTCGAATGCAGCCTTCGGCAATGGGGCGTCTATATCCCATCCTTTTGGAGACCAATTTGCATCAATGTCGGCAATTGCTGGTAGGAAAGGCGGTAGCATTGATAGTGCCAAATGATGAATAAACGACGCCTCTTTTTTTGGACTATCTTCGAGTAGATCGAAACCTATAGCGAGCACAGGACCATGCTTGAAAGTAAACCGAAGATACCCGTCATTTGCTGATTTAAAGTCGAGGACTGCCTGTGCATCGAGTCCTTCTGTAACCCAAACAGGTACGCTTAAATCAGTACTTTTCGTAAATGAGAACCGTGAACGACTCAACACATCATCCAACCATTCATCCGGTGGTGCCGGTTTTGGTCCAGTACAAACAAAACCCCCCTTCCAAGTAAAGAAATACATTCCGCGTTTTGCATGGTCCTCCCATGGCAGCATCCTAAGCGTCAAGTTCGAATAATTTTGAAGACCAGCAAGGTATCCTTGTTTTCCATCTCCCCGTCGAATGAACGAAGCGGATCCAAACGAATCGGAGGTAAAATTCCCTACTAGGGTTATGTCTTCATCATGCGCAGCATGTAATGAGCCCGCAAAGGCCTTTGCCACCGGGTCTCCACGTTTTGACATCATTTTCTTACTTAGCCATGCGAGGTTGTCCTTTTTTCTAATGACCGTTTCAAGTTCTCTCATCGTCTTGGTGACTGGGTCGGTCCTGCCCCAACTCAACTTTCCTTTCCAAGTCATAATTGGTAAGTGGGCTCTAGGATTTTCAAGCAAACTTGCTAATTCACGCTTGAGTTTATTGGCAGTTGCTTCATTGGCATGCTTAGTTCCACGCATACGAACGCGTTGTTTTTTCTGCCCGGGAAATTCAACTTTCGATGGACCTGCCATATACTCCCCTCAATGCGTCCCACCCACCACTGTCGTTTGAGTGCTTCGCGGCTTCATATACTCTCGACAGGTATGATAAGTCCGCCGGAAACAAGAGTTTTGTGAATGCAACATTTCCAACTTTCGGCAAAGGAGTGTATGAGAATGTCAGATGATTATAGGTATGAAGAAGAATTCACAATGGAGCAACACTATGAAGAGGAATTTGACTCTTCAGTTGAGGTAGACCCCTCCACAATGGTGATTGAAATCCAAACGCCGATGGGCCCATTTTCTGTTGACTTGAAAATGGTTGAACAAGCTAAATTGGCTGTAGCAGCCACTCGAACTCAACCATCCTCTAAACCTCTAGGAGACCAGATGATGAACGCCTTCATCGGCGGCAAGCATAAGCGAGATTCACGATACTGGGGTGGAAAACTTGGGGTTTTGATGAAGAAACATTTCGACACATATCTTGACCAAGAATTTGAAATTGTTGAGGAATTTATGATTGACCAGGGAAAAATACGAGCTGCAGTTTACGAAACAGTCGAACTTCATGGCGAGCAAAGAATTCGTTTTCTTGCTGCTGGCACTCGTTTTTACAAATCCAAAACCGATGCAAAGAATCGCTTCATCACTATCTCAAGTGTAGACCACGATGGGGACCAGAGGATTTCCGTATATACCCCCTCAGATTTGGAAGTTCAAATTTGTGGAAAGAATGGTGATGAATTAATCTCAAACATTGAATTGGATTTTTACCAATGTGGTGTTCTCAAAGGTGCTTTTTTTGATTTGAGATATAATTTCATCTCCCGGGACAAAAACATCGACGACTTGATTGCTTGGGATGAGGATGTTAAGGAAGCATTGTGGAAGGACATTATCGGCTTTCAAAAAGCCATGCCAAAACTACGAGAGTCCGGCGTACCAAATTCACGCGGCGTCATCCTTGCCGGCCCCCCAGGAACTGGTAAAACCATGATTGCAAAGTGGCTAGCAGCCCACTCCGATATCACTTGTATTTTGATTTCAGCAGAAATGATTACAGGTCGAAACGATATCAAATCCTGTTTTGAAATGGCTCGGAAATTATCCCCAACTCTTCTCATTATCGAGGACATTGATACTGCAGGAGCTCTTGACCGCAGAGCGTCAGACCACCCACTATTAGGCGAATTTCTTCAATCCATGGACGGTGTAGTCCCAAACCACGGCGTCATTACACTTGCAACCACTAACCACTCTAACAAAATCGACCCCGCTATTGCCGACCGCCCAGGTCGCTTTGACCGTATCATTGAGGTTGGGTTGCCAGGTAAAGACCAACGGTTCCACATCTTCCACCACCTGCTCAAGAAGCTTGACCTGTCCCGCAACGTTACTCTGGAGGTCAAAGAGAAGTTGGCAAAGATGACAGAAGGCCTAACTGGTGCTTGGATTCGAGCCGTGGTCCAAGACAGTTTGATTCTTGCTTTGAGTAAGGACAAGGATAAGATTGCGAAGGAGCACTTGTTTGATGCTCTCAAGGACGTCATGGAACGCCGAGGTATGGCATATCGAGTCGCACCTTATGCCCCTCCACAAGCTAAAGCAAAGGCCGATGTCTATGTCCAGTAATTGAACTGATGGATTGATGATGTCCCCCGCTTTGGGATAGGTATGGTCGAGGTCACGGTACTCGGAGTAGCCCAAGATGGTGGCCACCCTCAACCTGGTTGTCTAAGGCCTTGTTGTGCAAATGTAGTAGAACAACATTACCCAGTTTCTCTGGGAATTCGCACTGCAGATGGAACCAATATTCTTATCGAGGCAACTCGCCATCTTGGCGATCAATTCACGCTTTGGGGCCAAACCAAAGTCGACCATCTTATGCTCACACATGCTCACTTTGGGCACGTTGACGGGCTGGGATTGTTCGGGCGTGAGACACTTGCAGCTAGAGATATTCAGCTACATATCTCAGATGAAATGTACCATCTTGTCGATCGCACCCCACAATGGAATTTGATGGTTCAACAAGGTGTTTTTAATATCCATACATTTGTTTCTGGGGCTGTCCTTTTTGAACAAAGTGACACCTCAGTTGAAGCAATCCGAATCCCCCATCGAGACGAATTGTCGGACATGCATGCCTTCATTATCCGGGGGCCAAGCAAATCACTGCTGTTTTTGCCAGACCACGATACCTGGGATGAGACCCTCGCAATTCACAACAGTCCTTCAATTCGGGAGTGGTTGTCGAAAATGGCCATCGACATCGCACTCATTGACGGAACTTTTTGGTCTGAAGATGAACTAGGCGGGCGCAATCAAAAGGATGTACCTCACCCACCAGTATCTCATTCTCTCAAGATGCTTGGTGCTAGAAAACAGGGAGATCCTGATATTCTATTCACACATTTGAACCATACCAACCCCCTATACAATCGACAGAGTGAGGAATGGGCTGAAGTTGAACGACTCTGTTGGAGTGTTGCACATCAAGGTCAGCGGTTTGCCTTGTGAATAGCATTAACATTCAGCTTTTGATAACTTCTTCAGGTACAAATTCCAAGGTGATCCAAGAAACAGTGACGGTTTCACCAGGGTCATTGGCAAAAGGTAGAGCGTGATTTGTTTCAACACTAATTTCCGTAGAATAAGTCCCCTGCATCCTGTAGGATTCAGTCATGGTATCCAAAACTGAATTCAAATCGTCTTTGCTGCCAGTGATTGAGTAATTTCCACTACCGTTTTCGGCCCACCGGTAGGTAAGTTCAGCGTTAGTTTGAACCGAGCCTGACAAACTATCAGTTTCATCGCAATTTGTCGAAGTACGTGCCGAATCAGATATTTGGTCATGCGGACCGTTCACTCCAGAGAAATCAGGAACGGTAATAACTTCGTCACATTCTTCCCCAAACCCTTCATTTGCAGTTTCTCCAAATGAGATGAACAACTCGAGCAATATAATGGCATTCGAGGACTCCATAATTTCAAAATTAGACTGCACTGTGTCTCCATCTGCGATAAAGATGGTTTCTGAATTCACATTTTGTATCACCGAATAGTTCAACTGATATCCAGACGATGCTCCGTTTAGTGCATGAGCTCCGGGTGAAAACTTTTGATACGAACCTTCCATTCCCCCAACTACTGCAAGTAGGATTACTGCCCCAATAGTAGCGACTTTTCTTGATGGAATTGCATACCTGCCAAATGGATTGTCCGGCGATTCGCTGCGAAACTGGCAGAACGCGAAGTGCGTTGCAAAGGCAGCACCCATGCCAGGGACGGAAGGAAACACATCGTCCCCAAAACCAAGTAGAGTCCAGATAATTACCCCAGACATTGCAGCAATCATCATCGCAATCGTGTGATTTGAGTCGGGCTCATAACCGGACATTCGAACTAAAAGCAAGGGGACAAATATTCCACCTAAACCATACACTGCAAGGACGACCAGTTTGAAAACAGAATCTCCAATGCCAGTAGTATATCCGACAAGTGAGATGATTGTTGCAAAAGCAGCCACTGCGAGTGTAACTTTCTTTGTCGTCTTGTGGTCTTGACTCCATTCTGGGCGAACGTCATCCGTTATAGCGGCAGTGCATGCAAGAACTTGACTGTCAGCAGTGGACATCGTTGCTGCAAAAATCGATGCCAAAATCAGCCCACCCAAGAAGGGATGCAGTTGTTCCATGGCAAGCATAGGGAGGCCGGACTCAGCACCTTCTGCACCCAATTCGGGTAACAAAACACGGCATGCTAGGCCAATAAGGAACATGAGTGCAATAAATGGAGTTTGCCAGACGAAGAACCACATCATAGCTTGCTTGCGGTCATTATCATCTTTAAGCGTCATGACACGGGAAACAACTTGCGGTTGTCCTGCAACACCTAATCCCCCAAGGAAAAAGGCAGCAATCCAAAGCGTTGCTCCGAACTTCAAATCACTTGGAAACAGACTAACCATCGCTGGGTCAATATCTGATAATTGACCGTGTAATCCTGAGAATCCCCCAGCACCGTTTAAAGCCACTACACACAGAATTGTTGAACCAATAATCATCACGCAGGATTGTGCAGCGTCAGTCCATATCGACGCGCGAATTCCCCCAGCGTAACAGTAGGCGACGACAAGGACAAACCCAATGAGAATTCCAACAATTGGTGACCAATTGAGCATCGTTTCAAGTGCAACTCCGCCGGCTGTCAACTGCGCCGCAGCGTAGATTGAAAGGAAGAGAACAGAGAGTACTGCGGCCGTCTTCGCTTCAGGCGAACCAGTGGTGCTTGAAACCAGTGAAGAAAGCGAACGAATTCCACGTGTTTCTCCCTCTTTCTGGATGTATTTGTAGAGCCATATCCATGCAACAAGTTGTCCAATAGTGGATACGAGAGCAATCCAAACAGCAGAATATCCGTTGAGGAATATGAAGCCGATAAATCCGATAAACATGTATCCCGAGTTCCACGTACTAACGGCAGATAACGCGGCTAAAGCAGGATGCATTCCGCGTCCAGCGACCAGATAATCGTCAGTAGTGTCTTCTTTCACCCGCATCGATGCAAGGCCAACGCCGGCAAAGAACAACATAAAAAGCAGAAATGAAGCCAACAAAAGAAAGCCACTCGACATACAATCACTTACTCCAGTTTCCAACGAAGGAGGGCTTTCTCTTCAACTTCACTAGTCCGTGCCGGGACGAGAAGGCAATTAAGTCGACCCCCCTCACAATCCTCAAGACCTCCAAGCGTAGTGAAAAGGATATTCTGCTCAGGAGTCCCCATATCTGAACAAAGTACGAGCGGTATTTCGTCCCTGTTTTGATCGAGAAAGAGCTTGAATGCTGCCTCTTGCAATGCAATGAGGGGGGATTCAGTAGGTTCAGAAAATTGTTTCAAATGTTCATCGAGTTTATCCCACATCAATTCAATCGAGTGTTTTGCGTCTTTTGGAGACATTGGTTTTTGCTGGCCAATCCCTTGTCCAGTAGGGTCAAGGTCCAAGAGTACAAGGGAATGCAGACCCCGGGATTTGTTGACGGCAATCATTTCGAGCGGAGAGGTTGCTATCCAACCATCGTATGGGTATGTTACGGTAGTCTGCCGTCCAAAGCGGTAATTGGACAGTCCGACTGCGCCTGTGACAATAGTGGTTATTGATACTCCATGAAATATTCGACATTCAATGTCTTGCTCTAAGGCTTGCAACTGCAAGTCAACGTGGGTTGTAGCCTGCAACGGGTCGCCAACCACCAACAGAGCAACCAACGAATCACGTGCTAAAGCGAAGATTTCGTTGGGCTGCTCGACTTCAGGGCGCATGACGCGCTGTATAGTTCCAATCCTTTTCTCTAACAATTCCAGTTCTGGCTCAGGCCAAAGCGCAGTATATGCTTCATATCTGCGGTGATCGGCTCTTTTTGCTGCCTCAATCGCTTCAAGACTCATTCCACCTACTGAACCCGGACCCATTCCAATGAGCAACAGTCCAGTTTTGGGAATGTTTTGCAATACAAACGAATCTTCCGCCATGCTCAAACCCCCAGCGCCCTTGGATAGAGCGAGTGTCATGCGTCATTTGAGTGTGCCGAGAGCGCAAACCCAACGATGGCTTGAGTTGTGCCGTACGAATCAATGGTTCTTCATTGGCGCACGAATCATGAATTTGGAAGATGACAGAAACGCAATTCCATTAAACGAGTCAGCACCCAACGGTAGCGATTCGATTTGGGAGCATAACCCACATCTCGAATTATCGGGCAACATTCAACCTAAACCCAACCCTGCACATTGGCGAAACCACCTTGACGAAGGATTCGTCACTGAATTTAAAGAAGAACTACCACGTTCTTTTGAAATCCAAGGAGATGTTCTCCTTGTTAAGTTACGAGAATCCATATGGCAATACGGGGAACTGATTGGGGATGCAATGTTAACCCAGTTCCCTCATGTTCGCCTTGTTTGTGGCACTCCGTACTATTCGGGAATAAAGGGAGAATTTCGCGTCCGAGAACTCGTACCTTTTTCCAGCCGAGATGGAAGCACATCGCCTAGAACACGCGTCCGAGAAAACGGGTATCTTTTATGGGTCGACCCGTCTAAAGTCTATTTTTCAATGCGGCTGTCTACTCAAAGGTCTGAGACTTTGAAAACCTCAAAAAAATTACGAACCAAACTTGGAAGAGCTTTGGTTGTTGCCGATCCTTATGCAGGGGTCGGCCCGAGTATGGCGTCATTACTGAGAGAACCCGAACTCATGGCCGGATATTATGCAGGAGATCTTAATCCCGATGCGGTCGAACTTCTCAAATTGAACATAGAATATTTTTCATCAAGGCGCAAGGACGCTCATGGTAACGCCCCAGAACCTTTGGAACCGAGTAAAATAGCATGCTGCGATGCAAAGGATTGGCCTAAATCGGCTGAAAATCATGGCAAAGTGGACCTGTTGCTGGTCAATCTTCCGCACTTAAGCGTTGAGCATTTCCCTTCGCTTTTACCATTGATGAGTAGAGGCCACACAACCGTAGTACGCGGCTGGTCCATTGTCGATAAAACTGCAATCACAGAAATAGAAGATTCCATCAACAAGGCAATTTTCACAGCAGGAGGGGCTGTAGAAATGACGACAGTAACCGAAATCAAAGGATTCTCAACTACGAGAATCTTCGTATGTTTTGAATCATGGATGAATCTACCTGTCTAAGCGTTGAGTTCATCAAGCCGAACCTGTTCCGCTACATCATGGAGACCACAGTGACTTGTGTGTGCGGCGTGAAAATAGATGTTGCAGGGGCCACTCCTCGTAAAGATGGAACCAAAGTTTGGTGCAAGGTTTGCGGAACAGTGTCCATTCATCATCGGAAGTGAATTTAGCCACATTGGCTATTAGTTTTTCAAACCCATTCCCAAACGCATTCGTTCAAGATGTGCGTGCGCATGTTCGACAAAGAAACCATGCATCAAAAAGCGATAAGATAGACCGGTTGGTCCAACTAATATCATTGGGAAACGATTGTAGGCAAGGTCTGCAAAATGTGCGGCCCCAACAATTTCATCAATTCGTATACCGACAGAATGGTCAAATTGGAAGGAGTTGATTGCCGCTTCGTACTCTTTTGCGGTTAACCAGAAACAGAACGTTGTTTTGAACAACTCATGAGCGGTTTCAAAGTCAAGAAATTGAGTCCACCTTCTCTTCTTTGGACCGTGATCAATGCGAACCGGCTCCCAGTTTTTCCAAGAAAGGTCCTGTTCTTTTATTGGCCAGTTTGAAGTATCCATTTTTCCTAAGTCTCTCATGGTCATCAAAATACCTTGATCATGGTGAACAAAAGTTTGCACCATCAAGTCTTGAATTTCTTTTGGATAGATTTCAACTGGTGCAACCCCCTCTTTACCAGAATTGTCAATCACGAAGTTCAACAGATTGCTTTCAGCTTGAAAGTGCCTTAGAATCAAAACATTCGCTTCAGGACGAACAAAGTATTTCATGAAAAAGCAGATTTGCCACTGCAAAAATCTGTGAGCACGCCATTGAATCGGCGATAGGCGCTTCAAATAATACGTAATGTGGAGAGTGATGCTGAGGAGGATTTTAAGTGTCGGAAGGATGATTATTCGAAGAGGATTCTGTAGGTCTTTTAGCCAATATTCTTTGGCTTCTAAGTCCAATGGCAGGCTATCATCGCCACCCAATGCGTCGCTCAATGATGCAGGCATTCGGCCATGATTTTTCGCCAATGCTTTCTGCAGCCTTCTCTCAGCGCGACGTTCTTTTCGCGATAGAACTTTATCATTCGCCGCCATGTTCTAATTCCTCCAATTGTAATCGATAAAGGCGTGCTACAACCTTCGCTGTTTTGACTATGCGTTGAATAGCCTTTTCACTGGTACAAACGCTGTCCAGTGTTTGATAAAATCGTTCCATGTGTTCGCTATCGTTATGCCCATGATAGGTCATGAATCGTGTCGAGTCTTCGCCTAGTCCGGTCAACTCTTGTATTCTTTCAGCCCAGGATGTTGCCATCTTTTCGCCAAGCCCTTCAATAATCCACATCGCACCTAATAAATCGATAGGGTTTGGTTGTGACGATTTATGCATGAGGAATCCATGAAGTGCTTCCGAACCAATATTTCTCTCCATGTTGAGGATATCGTCAAGTTGACCTCCAGATGCAACGAAATCTTTCTCCAGCATCTCGTAGTCCCTATGCTCGTCTACTGCATGGCTGATAACGGTCGAACGAATTTCAGCATGGTTTCGGTCAAAACTACTCGCCGTACGCGTAATCCACCTCGAACCTTCGATGACTTGTTGTCGAATATTTAGTAAAAACAGCTGGTGGTCTTCGGCAGTATAAGTTCCTAAATCAATCCGACGCAAAAGAGGGACTTTGGCAAGGTCTCTCTCAAACCCAAGCCATACTCGCAATAGATGCTGCAAACAAACTTGAGCATGAGGGTTTAATCCCGCATCTTCCGAGTGCTCCTCAGATATCAGTTTTTCATCGCTTTCAATTTTTATTTCACCATTCTTCATTGACTCACCACCGTGAGATGCAAGTATGTCGTATTGAAACGACCACTTTCGGGGACAAAGCACAGAACACTCTCTCCTTCTTTAACCGTGACTTCATCAGTTCGGAGAAATTCATCAAGCATGATAAACAGTGATGCCGACCCCGTATTGCCGCGAGAATACAGGTTTGTCCACCATTTTTCTTCTGGAATGCCCACTCCTGCTTTATCGAGCAAATTGAGAATTTTGTTTCGGAAATGGTGGCTTGAATAGTGGCATAAAAAGTGGTCGACGTTGTTAGGATTACTAACGCCTTCTTCTACGAGGCGGAGATATCCATCAACCCCCATTCGCATGAGATTTTCTAGCAATCGAACATCCTGCCGTAGCAACAGTGCCCCGTCTTTTTCCGCCTCAGCATATGTGTTGTAATCTTGCCATGTACGCTTGTCCTCAGTTCGCCCTGCTGAACCAACACTCATGCATGTTGGGAGCGCATGAGCGTGTGAAAAAGCCCGAATCCAATCGATTCTCAAACTGAGTCCTTTTGGAGCCGGTTTATTTTGCAGTAGGAGGGCGCCAGCACCATCAGAGAGCATCCATCTTAGAAATTCAGTACTAAAGTCGATACGTTTCGTAGCAAATGTTGATGTCGTCGCAGCTTCATACCGTTGCTTCTTCAGCAACCGGCTTGCAAGTTCGCTAGATACAACCAACGCAGCATCGTGCTCTTCAAGGCGCATACTGTTCCATGCTGCTTTGAGGGCCATAATCGATGATGAGCAGATTCCATGCGTTGTTAAAATTTCAACTTCAGGCAATTCGAGTTCTGCCTGAACCATACTTGCCATGCCAGGTGCTGGTAAGTCACCTTGAGTAGATGCGACTGCAAGCATTCCAACCTTTTCCCGACCAATGTAGGCTCGATCGAGGCATTCTTCAGCTGCTTTAGCGGCCATATCGGTATTGCTGTGAGTAGTTTGTTGATGTTCATCAATCGCATAATGGCGAGTTTGAATTTTGTTTGCTTTCTGAATTTGAACCCGAAGCGATGATGGTTTATCGTGAACAGCGCCAAGAATACTTTCGACTTCATCAACGGTGATTGGTGGGCCAGGAAGAAACCGCCCAGTACTGGTAATGTAAACACTCATTCTGGCACCTCATTCATTTGTCTTCGCTGGTAACTCCAGCATCGCCACCATTCCTGAAAATAAGGTACGACTACTAGGATAGCCATCGTTCCGATGTAAAATGCAGCATAATTTCCAGTAGCACCTAACGGCTCTTTTCGCCATTCTAGCCCGAAACCACCAGACCAATTCAGCGTTATAAGATCAATAAAAACGTCCCATTTCCGAACCACAATGAGTAAAAACAGGAAAAACGGTAATGTTGCTAAATAATTGTGCGCATGCACCTCCCATATGCTAATCTCTCGCTTGTCGGTCGTGAAATGCACATCATAATGGGCGACCAATTCATGGGCAATGAGTGCTGCAAGGCACAGGATAAGTACCAATACATTGACTTCGAAAATCAGAGAGAGAACAAGCGGAATCGCTATTTGGAAACCCATTAAGCAGTGAATATTTGCTTCATGAAGCCCTGAGGTCGATTCGATAGACGTCTGTTTATGACACCACCAATCGAGCATACTTGCAAGCCCCCACAATGGTAAGAGCACATACAGTATCATGTACAGAACCAGCGTAGCCTCGTCCATAGTCGCCCCTCAGTAACACGAACCCCTCATTTGATAAAAAGACAATTCCGGTCTCAGGGTAAACTGAGCATTACTCAAAGAAAGTCAGCTAAAGAGAGTTGTTTTGCTCGATCGTTGTTGAATAATGAGTCAGCACTATCGGCTAACCACTCCACATTCTGTTTTGTGTATGTGTCTACGCCGTATGTTGCCATAACGTGCTTTGTAACTTTGATGTATTTTCGTACAGCGCCCTCCGAGACGGTCAATGCAAGGTTTCCACCACACAACCCACCTTCTGATTTCGAAACCCCGACACTTGAAAGGCCACGCCCCGTTTCCTTTTTTGGTTGAATACATGCACCCGCTACAGGCATTCTGCGGTATGAATGTGCACATTTCAAACATCTTATTTTTTGCCTCGCATATGCATTGAGATTGCCCCGTAAATCCGGTAAAAAGTGCGAACGCACAACACTTGAGGCAACGGTTCGAACATCAACCCCTCTTAATCGGTGGCCGAGATCTAATTGGCCATTCATCTTGTCAATCATTGTGTCGAGTGTCTTGTAGGCGCAAAGTGCCGGCCCATGGTCAAGAGCCTTGCAGTCGTGCGTATACCCATAACCTCGTACAGCTGCAACAGAACCCAATCTTCGCTCTACAAAATCCATGCGTTCTGCACAATCCTTGGGATGGGGCTGTGAGAGTGTGGTCTCATAGAAATCTCGACTGTAGAACCACCCAGAATCGACATTCAAAGCCTCTTTATCCACTTCAGTAGGGTTAAGCCGTGTTGTTAAAACAAGCGGAGCATCCATCAAACCGCCACGATTTGCAGGAAGGATCTCTCTACTAAAGTTGAGCAAACCATCCATCAAGAGCATTATTGCATCTTCATCGCCATCACAATTCCTTCTTTTCGCTGCGTGGAACAATGGATGAGCATATCCGCCAGAACAATCAGCCCATCCAATAATTCTGCTTAGTACCCCTCCTGAAGTGTGAGGTGCAAGTGCGCAAATCAAGTGCCCGACAAGGTCATCTGGCGTATCGACATTATAGTAAGGTTCCAAACCATAATATCGAACAAGAAGTTCATCGATAAACTGGGCAGTACGCACGAAGAAATCGCCTGCGCCTTTGCTAACGATGAAATCTTGAGGGAATATTTCCAACATCTGTTCATTGTTCGTAAGAGGCGTTCCTTCAAAGTCGTGAGTGTATCCTAAAGAGTGTAGAGTTTTCCAAGAAACATCAATTTCTCGTGGTGTGAAGTGAGTAATGGGCACATCACTCATATCGAATCGAACTGTACCATCCCTAAAGACCGGAAGCTGATGTTTTGCACGTAGCAGGCCTTTTTCGATGGCTTCAGGAGTTTGATCTCTGCTTGCAATTTTCTTCATACATTTAACCTGACGAGGAATTCTGTCAATCCCCAGTCGAATTCGAGCATCTTCAATCATAGTATCCAGTCTGACGGTCTGCAATTCCCCCCTTCTACGACGTTTCGAATTTTCGTTTTCTTTCATCGATGTGCGTCCACCACACTTTTCACCAACTCTTTCCATCCCATCTGAATCAACCAGTCTGTGATGGCAAAGAATGAACGGAGACTCCTTTCCACATTCCTTGCAAATTCTACGTCCTAATTGGACCCGAATACTTTGTTTTTCAGCAGCGTTTGCCAATAACCGCTGATTTCCTCCGTTGAGTTCGATAGGGAACAACGCGTGTGTCATGGGATTCATAACCCGTGGAGCCGCTTTTTCTGGGCGACCCATTCGACAGCCAATCCGTACAGGCGCAGAATGTTCCCATCGCAGATCTGAAATTTTACGAACAATTTGGAGCACACCATCCACAGCATGATCATCCTCGTGAATTTGCGCAGCGAGATATTTTTGCGGGTCTGCTGGGCCACTATCTACGACTTTTGCTTCAGCAAGACGCCCAACCTCATCAGTTTCTGCAATCCCTAAACCCCTTTGTCGAGCATCGGTTTCTGCTGCTATACGAACGGTTGCACGCGCCTGTTCAAGCTCGTTTAAACGCCGCCGTTCTTCAGTTAAAGTGACTTGGCATTCACGCAATTGTTCGATTCTAGAACTGAATTTCGAATGCGCATCGACAATCCGTAACGGATTGACCCCCTCGTCCCCATATCCGAACGCTTCTAACACTGCAGGCCAACCCGAGGTAATAATCAAATCATCACCGTCATGGTGGTGTCGGAGCCCAAGAATCATTGCAGATGCTTTTGCAATTCCATGTTGAATGAGAGCCCAAACTTCGGGAATTTCATCTGAGAATATTGTTTTTACAGGTCTTTGATGAGGCCCAGGGATTTGAAACTTGGACATGTCTTCAAAAGATTCGGGCCTTAATACATCCATGGCGCTGGACGACCAGCCCTTGACTCCATCCACAATCCTAAGTTGTCTTTTTTCATGAATCGGATGAGCAATGAGAGCCTCTTCCTCTTGAATCCCGTCATGATTACATGTACCTGTAGGCTCGATTACTGCAGTTTCCAATAATTCCAAAAGCGCCGGAACCCACTCAATCGGGAGGTCTAGAAACCAAGGATTGTGCGGATTTGGTATTGCGGTTTTAAACCGTAATGAAATGGCTCTAAATTGTTTCCAATTTAGCGTACATTCGGTCAAAAAAGCGTGCCATTTCCGCCGAATGTGGAATTGTGCATTTGCATCATCAGCATCTTCTGGTTGAATGCCCGGTATGCCCTCTGGAAAAGTATCGGCTGAAAGCCCACTGAGCGAAGCAAACTCTTCAACATTGGAGACAGAGTTTAACTCTTCGATGAGGTCACTGGCCCACCAATCGTTACTGTAGCCAGCGGGAACCAATTTTTTGTTGTTCTCCATGAACTCCCCATATCCTAGAACCAACTCACCATTGTCCCAAACACATCCTACTTGCGAACGAACAGCAACGTAACTTCCAGCATCATCAACGCGTAAAAACCGTCCGTCATTGAGAACAATCCATGGGCCGTCGGTGTTGTCAGAAGGTGTAATTGCACATGCTTTACCGGGGCGTTCAATTTTCATTTGAGTGCCGATTGTGATAAAATCGTCCATCGCTAACATCGACGCTGTGTTCGTTGAGGCGGCTGCTAGTCCCGACGGTCGTGCACGGCCATAGCGTAAACGAAAACCCCCAGGCTGCAGCGGTGCCCCAAAAACGGGCCTACCAGCGATAATATCCTTCATGAATTTTGAAATTGGCGGTACTTTCCTGGATTTGAATTGGTCCCCATCGCCTTTTGATGCTGAATCCTTGCCTTTCGAAGCAAATTTAGATATGAAATCCCACCCGGGGACTTCTAGTCGTTCGGTGTGTTTCTGAATTTTTGGGGCTTTGAGGCACATCCCCTCCCCGATAACAAGCAAAACACCACCCCGTATACGCGCCTCGTCAATGTTCCGAACACGCCCATAACCTGCGCATTCAATTCGTTCAGTAGATTCGCCATTGATCATTATTGGACACGCTCGAACAATTTCATCAATTTCTGCCGGAGAAGGTCTGTATTGCAGATTGCCACGGTACAACCCAAACTCCTCCTTAACTCGTTCAACTTCTGGGTCCGTTGGTTGATAGTGGCCGATATTGAGCTCCCTTCGAATCATATCGGCAATGAGTACTGCTAATGCTTGAGCAGTCCCTCCAGCAGCACGAATAGGCCCAGCAAAATGAACAGATACAAACTGTGAACCATCGACATTGTTCAAGAGGCGAACTTCACTAATTCCCTCCAACGGAGCAACAAGAACAGCTTCGGTAAGAACAGCAAGGCCTACTCGAAGGCCGACATCGATTGCAGTAATGAGGTCGTAGCCTTTTTCGCGAAAACCACGTGCAACGCTTTGGGCCATCATAATCGAAGTAGTTTCACGGTCGTGCTCCGCCAAAAGTTTGCGAATGTCATCAGCCACTTCGTAACCATCGAGGTATTCAACAAGCAATTTTTCTGTACGACCCGCTAGGTCTGCAGCACGAGGAATTTCAACAAATTCTTTGTGGTCATAACCCAAATTGCGTGCCTTTTCAGCGACGATATATGCCTCATCTGCGTGTTCATCGAGCCACTGATGATATCGCTCCATTTCACTCTCTAGGCGTTCAATGTCGAGTCCAACGAGGGGATTAATCCCGCGCTTTTGGCTCGAATCAGTCGAATCAGACATGTGACTTCGAAGGACCATATGGCCGACCGTTTATGAGTGCCGCGTTCTTTTTTGATGGTGCAAAACCAAGCAAGAGTGAGAACAAAGTTCATTGACGCTGGATGAGAGCAGAGAACCATGACAGTACATTCCAGTGTTCGCGAACACCACACCTGGCCTCGCCTTGTGGAGTTGGTTCGCGAGTTAGCGTTTATCGACGGTGGTTCTAATGATGCATTCACGCTTGCTAGCGGACGCCAATCGCGATGGTTTTTTGATACAAAACCGGTCATGATGCATCCTGAATCAACACACCTACTTGGCAAACTTTTCAATATGCGAATGGACGCATTAGGGGCGGATTTCGTCGGCGGGCTTGAACTGGGCGCGGTGCCATTGACTGCCTTAGCCATTGCAACTTCTCCAATAGATTCTCCACGTCGAGGGTTCATGGTTCGAAAAGAATCGAAGGGGCGAGGCGGCCGGAAAACCAACAACCCGCCAGGGATTGAAGGCAGTTCTTTGGAGTCGGGAGGCGACATCATCATAGTCGAGGATGTGACAACAACTGGAGGCTCTGCAATTCGAGCTGTGGAGAGGATTCACAGCGATACTTCATGCAAAGTGATTGGAGTCATTAGTATCGTTGACCGTCAAGAAGGGGCCAAAGAGGCGTTTCAAAACGTTGGAATACATTTTGAGAGCCTTTTGACTCGTTCCGACGTTGCTGGACTTTGAGGCGTAAAGATGATTCAAATTTTTGACCCAAAATCCGCCTCAATCGAAGGCTTGGTCGAATTCTCTCCAGACAAAACGGCTGGAAAGGAATTGATATTTTATCACGCAGATGAAGGGCAGCCGCTCGCCACACCTTGGCAAGTCGCCCTTGCCCGGTCAAAACTCTTGGCAGAACTCATACTTCCGGATGGCTATATTTTGGATTGTGCATGCGGTAGTGGAATTCAGCTTGGAGCTCACATTGCTTTACTTCAGCGCCCCGGAATTGGCGTTGAATTAAATTTAGCACGGGCTCAAGCAAGTGCAGTAAACCTCCGTTCGATTGCCAATTATCGCAACGAGGTTGCATCAGACCATTTCCTTGGCACTCGAGTCCTCGCTGCTGATGGCAGAGACGGAGCAGCAGTCAGCGCAACTATTGCAGACCACTTCCACCACCAAGAACTACCTCCAATTGCCCTCCTGCATCTTGATCCAGCCCGACCTAGAAACAGCAGGACACACGGCCTAGATGAGATGGCTCCTCGCCTTGACGAAGTCTTTCATGGATGGAAGAGATATCTTGCTAATGGTCCAAACGGTCCAGCCCTTTTACTGGATTTATCGCCCCGTCTTACTCACGAGCAACGTCTCGAAGTCGAGTCCATGGTTGATGAGGTTTGGACAGGCATTGACCGCACCTGGGTATGGACTTCAAGGGGCAGGGGTCGAATTGACAGATTAGCGCTTTGGCTAGGCAGTGCTGCAAATGCAAATCACGCGCGGCGTTTTGTTAGAATTCCTCCCAGCATTTCAGAAGAAGCAAAAGTCGTTTCCGGTGGCAGACCTATCCAAAGTGGCAATCCCCTTCCAACACTGACTCCAAAGACCCCTCATCGAGGCGAATTCGTCACAATTCTTGACGCAGCTTTGGTCGAGAGCGGACTTGCTCCCGATTGGCTTGAATCAGTATCCAAATCTGATGAATTTACGTGGAGTGTCGTTGAGGGCCGTCGCCCTCAAATACACCACAAAAAACCTCTTGAAATTAACAATACAAACAACGCTTTGCTGGTTCAAGCTACGGGGCGAATCGTTGCTCTTGCGCACATGAATCTTACTCTTGACACGGTCGACCAAGTGGTTGAGATGTGTTTGGAAAATGATATTTCTCGAATGACGGTTCGAGTTTCACTTGCTCCGGAACTTCAGCCGAAAATTCAAGGCGCTTTTGATAGACAACTCTCTCGCCGACATGGGCGTAGGGAGGCTTTCCTTGTCCAGCGCCCCGGCATTGAAACGCTGTTGATTTGCATTATCGAGTAATGTTAATTTTACCACAATTTACCTAGCATTTTTGACGCGCAGTATCGCGTTGCTACATCGCGCTCTTGATATAGGGGAGGTTGGTCGGGAACCTGCTTGACACTGCGTGTTGAGGAGAGGTGAAACACTATGGCACGACCAAAGGAAGAAGATTTGGGAGAAGATTTCTCTTACATCTTGCGAATGGCAGATACTGATATGGACGGACTGAAGACCCTTGCAACTGCTTTGACAGCAGTAAAGGGAGTAGGTGCTCGCACAGCAGTCCAGATTTGCAAAAACACCGGATTCGACCCTGCTTCACTTGCCGGCCACCTCTCGGCAGAGCAACAGGAAACACTCCGTGAAGCAATCGAAGGCTATGCAGAAACAGTACCTCTTTGGATGCTGAACCGTCAGCGAGACCTTGAGACTGGAGACGAACTTCACCTCACAGGACAGCAAGTTTCTCTCACCTTTGAAGACGATATTAACCGACTTCGTACCATGAAATGCTACCGTGGCGTTCGCCATGCAAGCGGCAATAAGGTTCGTGGTCAACGTGGACGCTCAAACGGCCGTGGTGGCCTTACTCTCGGTGTTAGCCGAAAGAAGTGATTGGAGGGATGATGAATGGGAGAACCAAAGTTTGCACGACCTAAATTCGACACGCCTTCTCACCCGTGGAAGGCTGCTCGTATCGAAGAAGAACACGCTATCAGGGCGAATCACGGTCTGAAAAACATGCGTGAGATTTGGAAGGCAAAGTCCCAACTTCGCCGACATCGCCGCCAAGCAATGCGTTTGATTGGTATGGTCGACACCAGTGAGGCCCATGGAAAGAGAGAGATGGATGATTTACTCCGCTCTTTGCACAACAAAGGACTCATTGCATCCGATGCATCACTTGACGACATTTTGTCATTGAGCACGGAAGACATTCTCAACCGTCGTTTACAGGCTCAAGTGTACTACAAGGGCCTTGCAATCTCGATGAAACAGGCTCGTCAGTTTGTGACTCACGGTAAAATTGTAATTGGTAACCAAAAAGTCACCATCCCATCATACCCAATTTCTCGAGACGAAGAAGAAATTCTAACATGGCATCCATCCTGTCCTTGGGCCTCAAACCCAGAACACCCAATTCGAAAGGCAATTGATGGACGTGCATCTTCTGCTGAATATGGAGTTGAGGAAGAAGAAGTCGACCCTGAAGCAACACCAGACTTTGCAACTGAAGTCAAAGATGCTGCCGAATCCGCACCATCTGCTGGCGACGAGAATGCTGGAGGTGAACAGTGATGACACGACGTGCTATTGTGAACATATTTAGCTCATACAACAACATCCTGATGACTGCTACCGATCTAACAGGCGCTGAAACCATTACCACATGCTCTGGCGGCCAAGTTGTGAAGTCCTCAAAGGACAGTGGCGGACAATTCGCTGCGACCCGTGCTGCTGAAAAAATGGCAGATGACCTCAAAGACAAAGAATTCACGCAACTCATCATCAAATACCGAGCACCGGGAGGAAATCTTTCCAACAACACCGGTCCTGGGGCCCAAGCAGCAATCCGAGCACTGACTCGTGCTGGAATGACAATCACACGTATCGAAGATGTGACGCCTATTGCTCACGACGGTACCAAAAAGAAAGGTGGCCGTCGAGGTCGCCGTGTTTGATTTTTTGAGGTGAATAATATGGATGTACAAATTGTAGATGGCTGGCCCAAAGGCAACGAAATTCGAATTATTTTGTCAAACACTGATGCAGCGCAAGTCAATGCTGTCCGTCGCGCACTTATTGCAGACGTCCCCAAACTTGCCGTTGACAAAGTGAACTTTACACAAGGCGTTAACCAAGATAACAAGGGCGAAGTACTCGAATCGGTCAACGTTTTACCGGACGAAGTAATCGCTCACCGTTTAGCAATGATACCTATCCCTACTCATCCTGAAGAGGGAATGAAATTCCCAGAGGATTGTCCTAACTGCAAAGATATGGCAGAAGAATCCAAGGGATGCATGACGTGTCAAGTTCTCTACCACATCCGAAAAGAAGGCCCCTCAGAGGATTCTGATGAGACCGTACGAACTGTTTATGCTGGAGACTTAACCAATATTTCTGACCAGATGTTCGACATTCGAGAAGAACACAAGCGAATACCTCTGACAGTTCTTTCTAAAGGACAGTTCCTTGAATTGTATGCTTTTGCGACTCTTGGACGAGGCCGTCAGCATTCAAAGTGGTCTCCAGTTGCCGCAGTTGGGTTCCGCCAACACCGAATTGCAAAACTCGAGAAACCAAAGAAAGCGAAGATATTATTCGATCTCGGTTTAACAACATCTGATGGAAAAGCGATTGACGCAAAACTCTTCGGCAAAGATAAGACAATGACCGACGTAAACCACCTCATTGATCTTGAGAATGCCCTTCACCAAGTTGGACCAGGTACCAACAGGGACGGCGATTTTGATGACGCAATTATTCTCGAACCTGTTGAAGGCTCATACATCTTCACCTACGAAACTGATGGTAGTCTTACACCTGAACAAGCTTTTAATGGTGCAATGAAGGAACTGCAAGGTCGTTTCGACAATTTGTCATCAGATATTGAGAGAGCTTTTGCTTGAACTCCCATGACCTCACATCCGAGGTTTGATAACGGACCATGAACACCCGTTTCTTATGCAGAACGGCCGCTTTACAGCCTTGAGCCTAATTTTCTTGTTCCTTATTGCAACCACTTCCCCCTTGGCTGCAGCACTCGTTGAAGTTGAGAAAAATCATAACGACTTCAATACTACTTCCCTTGAAGAACCCATACGCTTGTATGACCAAACCGAACTCATTGGTCTTGAATCACTGGAACTCTTGGTGCCGAAAACAGGCTCAACCAGTGGCCGTGCAGCATGTGTTACCCAAACTGATGCCGGCGTTCCTGGTGATGCCGGAAACAATTCGGCGACTGCGCGCAGTCTCGGGACCGATCCGAACAACGGCCAAAGTGGAATTCAAGGCTGTGTAGACTCTGCTGATGGTGAAGATTGGTACGAAATCACAACCACGGCTGGCAAAGATGTCGACATTGAATTGGTCGGTCCAACAGGAACAGATTTCGACCTATTTCTCCGCGACTCATCAGGGACTGCTATTGATAGTTCAATAACCGCTACATCCCTTGAAAAAGTTACGACACAATCAACTTCCTTGTCAGGGGTAGCAAGCACATTCTACGTTGAGGTTTCTGTCTACAGTGGCGACGGACAGTACTCGTTACGAACATGGACAAACAGCACTCCCCCGCGCCCCGACCTCATCATTTCCTCCATTGCAGAACCAGCCACTGGAGAGGCAGGAGCGACGGTAAATATTGAGTATGTTGTTGAAAATGTGTACAATGCAACATCAGACCCCTTTGAAGTCCAATTCATCCTCTCTACGGACCGAACTTATGACGGGCAATTCGTAGATGAACTCCTCTCCGTCTCTCAATCAGAAGCTGCTCTTGCTGAAAACACCAGTCGAACCACTAACGCCTCAGTTACTTTGCCAAGCGACTTGTCAAACGGCACCTATTATTGGATAATCTGGGCAGATGGTTATAACAATTTAACCGAGTTCAACGATACAAATAACAATCTTGCCTCTGATGGATTCATGCTTGTCGGAGACTCATGCGATGACTTGCATCCAAACGGCAAAGATGACGCTGGCTTAGGTTCAGATGCGCCTGCAGATGAGGCGAACGCAACAACTCCTCTCGGTACGAACGTAACAGCATCTTATACCGGTTGTATTGACGGTATCGAAAAGAATGACGTTTTTGCTTTTGACGTGCCAGAAAATCACACCATTGAAATCTCTGTAACTTTAGAATCTAACGTGACGGCTTACTTGAGATTAGTCGACAGTGAATTGGATTCTGTTGACGCCGCAACAGTATTTTCTGGATTATCTGGAGGAGTTTCTACTTTAGGAACAATATATGACGGTATCGGAGACACATATTTTGTTAATTTGTCGCGTTCTGGTACAGGAGTAAATTGGACCATGGATGTATGGACAAATTATTCTATACCGAGGGCTAATTTGGTGATTGATAATGCAACGTCGTTCAACACTTCATCAGCAGGTAGCAATGTTGTCGTTGATTTTGAAGCATCCAATGTGGGTACCCTTACCGCCCCATCTGCCCAAGTCAGTGTCTTATTATCGGTTGATACCGGACTTGCAGACCACGATATTGAGATTGGCAATACGAGCATCCCAGCTCTCGAAATCAACGAAAGCGGAATGTACCAACTTACGGTTGTAATCCCTTCAAACACCCCTGGTGGAAACTACACACTTCTTGTGGTTGTTGACTTCGATGAGCAAATCGACGAGAAGAACGAAGAGGACAATGCATTTGCAATCGAAGAAGAGATTCTAATTGGTTCTAAAGCGACTTCATGCCCAACACAAAATGATGCTGGCTCGGGCGGTGATGCCGGTGGTGACGCGGGTTCATTTACCACGCCACCCAACCCAGCGGGCGCGATTCCTCTGGGCGCTGATGTATCCCTGACAATCACCGGTTGCGTCCATACGGGTGTCGATGATGAAGACTGGTATGAAATTGACATTTCTCCTGGTCTGAATTTGACGGTCACACTGGTTAACTCTGCAGATCAAGATGCCGATTTATATCTTCGTGATGACCAAGGAGAATGGTTTGACCGGCCTTACCTAAGCGGCTCAAATGACGAAATTGTGATGACAGCAGACAGCACCTCCTTTTCAGGCACAGGAGGCACTTTTTACATCAGCGTCGACAGTTACTCCAGCCTTGGAGTCTATTCACTTATTATTGAGACAGAAGGAGTCGACCCAGATTCATTCAATTGTGGACAGCAAGACGATATAGGCCTTGGTCAAGACGCATCATCCGGTACGGGCTCAAATATTGGGCAGAATCCAGTTGTCGACGCTGAAGGGTGTTTTAGTGGCCAAGACAATATGGATGTTTATGCGTTCACAGTTAACGGTGGGAAAAATTTTGAAATCAACTTCAATGCAGACACAGCATTAGCGTTTACTGCGACCTTAGAAGACGCAAACGGCAACACTATGGCCAGCATTGATAACACAAGTTTCGGACTCCTGTTTAACTCATACAACACTGATGTTGAAGGAGATACCAAGGATTACATTCTCACAATACAATCAGGTGGCGATGCAGGGAATTACAACTTAACAATCGAGAGTCTCGACTCGGCTCCTGCAGACATTGCTGTCTCATCTCTTGTGTGTCCGACAAATCACACATCGGGTTCAGAAAATCAAATTACTTGGGAACTTGTAAGTCTACGTGGCGAGGCATTTTCAACATCAATTACGCTTCACCTCGACCTTATCGATACAAACGGTACACAAATTACACGAATGTCAACCAAGACTGCAGTGGTAAATGGCGTTTACAATACTACGTTCGGCTCAGGTAGTGAGTACTACACGACCTTGGATGAGCGAGCCAGTGGCTACTACAACTGTCGCCTTAGCATTGATACTGAAGATACCTTAACAGAATCCAACGAATCCAACAATGAACGCATTGGCATACCGTTCTACATTCAAAATGAAGAAGAATTGTGGGCCAACGATGCTGACCGCGATGGATACAACACAACTGATGCTGGCGATGGCATAGTCGATGATTGCCCCACAACGTACGGCAATTCTACCGTAGATCGGGTGGGTTGCGCAGATTTAGATGGTGACGGCGTCTCTAACCTCAATGACCTATGGCCGTTTGACAAATCCCAAGCCCTCGATACGGATGGCGATTCATATGGAGATCTCCCAGACGGTGTTGACGGCGATGCCTGTCCAGATGTGGCAGGTATTGCTGGCGGGGATGGTGGAAACGGCTGCCCTCCTGCAGATGACGATGGTGACGGGGTGAGTAATGCCCTTGACGACTGTCTAAACACTTCAGCAGGGGTAACGGTTGGGGCAGATGGATGTGAGCAAGACGAGCCAATAAACGGAACAGTTGAGCCAACCAATCCTGACAACACCGATCAAAACCAAACCGACACGAATCAAACCGTCATCGATGATGGCACGAATGACAACAGCGGCGATGACGGTTCTACAGATACAGATACCACTCAATCTGATTCAGGGGTGCTCGGTATGTCCTACCTAACTTTCGGCCTCATTGTGGCAACGATTGTTCTTTTGACATTAACAATGGTCGTTGTTGCCCGTGGACGTGGAGCAAGTAAAGAGGACAAATTGTTTGACCAACAACAAATGGCTTACTCTTCAATGGGTGCAGTTGCACCACCTGCAGATGCAACCATTACGCCAGAACAGCTTGCATATGAACAGCAGCTGGTTGCTGCCGGCTACCCAGCCGATTATGCTCGAACATATGCAGACCAACATTTCCGGCCTTGGCTTAGTCAGTAGTTTAGTTGAGAAACCAATGCTCATAGATGCGAATGCTCTTGACCCTCCTCTTCTTGGACAGGTCATGCAAGCCCTTATGGAAACCAGCGCAGGTAACATTACCATTCAATTGTACAATGACAAAGCACCAGACACCGTGGCCAACTTCGTCCGGTTGGTTGAGAGTGGCTACTATGATGGCCTTCACTTTCACCGAGTCATTGAGAACTTCATGATTCAAGGCGGTTGCCCTCATTCTGCCGACCCTATGGCTCGAAACGCCGGAACCGGTGGGCCCGGATGGAAAATCCCTTGTGAACCATCAGCACTCGGCCTTCGCCATGATAAGCCTGGAATGTTTTCCATGGCTAATGCAGGACGCAACACAGGCGGCTCCCAATTCTTCCTTACCACCGTCCCGACTCCTTGGCTCGATGGAAACCATGCTGTATTTGGAGAGGTCATTGACGGAATGGATGTTGTCCAAGCAATCGAGCGTTGTGATAAACTGTCAGGAGACCGCCCTCGTACTCCGCAGCAAATCATTCGAGTGAGCCTTAAGTGAACCTTTTTCTAGTCTCACCGACCTAAAAGGCCCACATCATGCATATCGGGTTAGGTTTAAACCGAATCGAATAAATCATCCCTTTTTGGATTCTAAACGCCCCACTGCATACTCTTTTTGCCAATCGAACTTTTTTAGTGATTCATTTGGGTCTTTTGTGCGAACTGTGAAGAAGTTCATCCCCAAGGGTTGACCATGGCCGATGTACGTATTGAAGCCGACACCATGGGCGAACTTGAAGTCCCTTCAGACAAATACTACGGTTGCCAAACTGCTCGTTCCCTCATCAATTTTGATATTGGAGAAGACACCATGCCGGCCGGAGTTATTCGTGCATTTGGAATTCTTAAACAAGCAGCTGCGAAAACCAATGTCGCTCTCAAGCAACTCGATCCAGAAGTTGGTGAACTCATTATTGCTGCATCTCAAGAAGTTCTTGATAATTGCCTTGATGAGCATTTCCCACTAAGGGTTTGGCAAACAGGAAGTGGGACTCAATCCAACATGAATACAAACGAAGTTATTGCCAATCGCGCAATTGAAATGGCAGGCGGCGTACTTGGTTCCAAAACGCCCGTTCATCCGAACGACCATGTCAATCGGGCTCAATCCTCAAACGACACTTTTCCCACGGCAATGCACATTGCTGCTGCAGAAGCAATAACCCACAACCTCTTGCCCAGCGTTCGTGCTTTGCGGGATGCTTTGGCTACCAAAGCAGATGCTTGGAAGGACATCGTTAAGATTGGCCGCACTCATTTGATGGATGCTGTCCCTCTTACACTTGGCCAAGAAGCATCGGGGTGGGTTGCTCAACTTGACGCTGACCTGCGCCGTATTGACTTTGCATTGGACGATTTGTTCGAACTGGCATTGGGCGGAACTGCTGTTGGAACTGGACTCAACACCCATCCGCTCTTCGCACAAATGGTTGCAGATGAGATTGCCAACATAACTGGCCTGACGTTCTGTTCTGCTGAAAACAAGTTCGCTCAACTCGCTGCACACGATGCTATTGTAGCCGCCTCTGGCGCCTTGAATACGCTCGCTGTTTCGTTGATGAAGATTGCCAATGATATACGGTGGCTCGGCTCTGGTCCACGATGCGGGATAGGTGAACTGGCCCTTCCTGCTAACGAACCAGGCTCGTCCATTATGCCCGGCAAGGTCAACCCAACCCAAGCCGAGGCAATGACGATGGTTTGCTGTCAAGTGATGGGGAACAATACCGCAATTACGGTTGGGGGGAGCCAAGGAAATTTTGAACTTAATGTCTTCAAACCGATGATGATTCACAACCTGCTGCATTCAATTCGTCTTTTGACCGATTCATGTACGGCATTCCGCACGAAGTGCGCAGAGGGGCTCGAACCGGTTCGAGAGAACATTGCCTCACACCTCGAGAATTCGTTGATGCTTGTTACTGCTTTAAACAACCATATCGGTTATGATAAGGCAGCAAAGATTGCCAAAAAAGCGCATGAAAACGGAACGACTCTGCGAGAATCGGCTCTAGAACTTGGATACTTGACCAATGAAGAATTTGATGCATGGGTTCGTCCAGAAGAGATGACAGGACCTCGCTCGTCGGAATAATCACTTATCTAGAACCTTCAACAAAGATGAAATTAATCATTGCTTGGAAGACAAGATACCAGATCACGATCATCCCTGCAAGGGTGATGCCACCTGGATCAGAATTTGTGATGTATCCGTATCCAGCGATGAGACACCCTAGCCCGAGCAAGAAAATTACTCGATAGAGAATTTGGGTGAAAATTTGTGCTTTCGCAGACATAACGCGCCATCCGGTAAAACCAAACCAAGTTGAAAAGAATCCGCGCTTTTCTTGCATGTCACTCAATCCTTCTCTTTGCGTACAGCCTTTCTCAGTAGGAATTCAATGTGTGCGTTAAGTGAACGGAAGTCACGTTCTGCCCACAATCGCAACTGTTCATGCAATGCAGGGTCGAGGCGAAGAAGAATTTTCT
>DAIUCF010000020.1:0-695 GCA_036846305.1 Candidatus Poseidoniaceae archaeon
CTGTTATATGTTATTCCAACTGTGATAGGTTTCATGTTTGTCACGCCTCTTAGTAGCAAACTTTCAGGGCCACTAGAGGAACGATTCCCCTCGCTTTCCAACGAACGTGGACGGATCTTTTTCGGATTAATTTTAACCTCCATTGCAGGTTTTGCTGTATCTATCCAAACACTTTGGATTTCCTCTAAAGTCAGCGAAGGTGGAAATTTCTGTGCCTCAAGTTCGGTCTTTTCTTGCGATGATGTTATTGGAAATGCACAGTACAATACCGACCCGATTTTCGGCCTCCCTTGGGGCGGTGTAGGTGCAGTCGTGTTCTGTGTACTGCTTTATTTAGTCTACTCAACTTCGAAAGAACCAAATGCAGAATGGGTTGATTCTCATTTGAAATTAGGTAGTTTACTTACCTTTGGTGGATTTTTTATCATCGCTCTGTTGGTCTTCTACGAATTCCAAATGGAAAAGATTTGTCAATACTGTACAACGGCTCACTTCGCCAATGTGGCAGCCTTCATCGGCTTTTTCCGATTGATGAAACTCAACGACTCAGAGGACTGGAACCAAAGTTAAGGTGACTCAACATGGAGCGTGAAGCAACATTTTGGGGTGCTGTGACAGCGATTTCTTTGGCATTGTTACTTGTCCTCTTGGCACAAGATCGTGGATGGTTCGAGGACGATACTAATTCATCGAAT
>DAIUCF010000020.1:705-9090 GCA_036846305.1 Candidatus Poseidoniaceae archaeon
ATCGCCGGATAGTTCTAGCAACTCGACAGAAGGACAGGTAACAGCTGAGAATTCTACGAATGAATCTTCAAACAGCACCTCTTCAGAAAGTTCGTCCAACTCAACCGCAGATTCTCCCGACCCACTGGCATTGGAATGTCTTGACCATGATGGTCTTGCACGTCATGACCATGTAACTCTTCAAATTTTCATTGATGGTGAGCCCCATACTGTCGAGGCAGCTGTTGGAATACAAACCGATGTTTGTAATGGCAACCAAAACAACATGCATGCTGTACACACGCACAGCGATAATGGCGTGCTTCATGTTGAACTTAATGAACCTGGAGATGTACCTCTTGGTGTGTTTTTTGACATTTGGGGCTACCACTTTAACGAAACAGGTATTTTTGATTACAGGGTAAACTCAACGCATGAATTCGCAATGTATGTTCACGCATCAAACGAAAATGCAACAGAAGAGCATCGTGTTACGAGTTTTGACGACTATCTCATCTTGAACGGAGAAGTCATTGAACTTCATTTCCGAGTGAAAGCCGATTAAGGTGAAAAGCACCCTTCGAAACTCACGGATTCTGAAGTGTCCTGTACTTCCTCCATCCTGTGAACTGTAACTTCGATCTTCTCATCCTGAACATATGTGTTGCGCAGTTCATTGAGTAAACTCTTCTGGATTTCGCTCATATCTTCACCGTATAAGATACTGAGGTGGTGATTCTTCTTTCCATTTACCGAAACAGTGTATTCGACTACCCATTCCTTTTTCGGATTGCTTTGGTCCCATGTTACGTCCTCCCATGATTCTGCCATGGTAATACATTGTTACGGTAGGTTATGAATCCTCGCCTAAAATGCGCATACATTTTTCCGTTTTCTGTAACCAAAAGGACCTTTTCGAGACATTCAACGCGAGATGATTAAGATTTCTCGTCTTTCCGAGGAAGTATTGCCCATAGTCCGGCGCCGACTGACAGAACGATGATTCCCGAACTGAGTGGCCAACTTTGTTCACTGCTGTCACGAGTTCTGTAGGCAAATTCTACAGACCCATAGGTGCCTAGTGAAGCGTTTGAATCGACAATTACCTCCTCAGTATTTTCATGGAGAAGAAGAACACTAAATTGCTCTAACAGTGCAAAGGATATTGAAAAATCGGTACCGCATGACTCATTCACAGACGCTTCGGAGAGTCCAAATTCCACATCAACGGTGGTTGTCTTGAACTTACACTCTGCTGTTGCAACCAGTACCCTGTCACGGGTTTTCTCGCCGGGGTTGACCGTATTTTCTGGAACTCTTTTGTTATGTTCGATTACCAAAAATGTTAGTTGCGTTCCGTTGAGATTTATGTTCGGTGATTCAAAAGATAGGATTCTAGCAGTGATTTCACTCCCGTTTTGAGCAATTTCAAATTGGATTGACGAAGTATCTTGTCTGATAATCTCCTCGTTGAGGATGTCTCGTTGAACATCACTCCATGCATCGACACCTGAACGCGGATTTTTTCCTTCAACAAAGAAAGTAGGTGACGGGAGTGAATTTCCGTGAAGAATACCGAGTCGTTCGAGCCGATGTTGTGCCGCAGGGGGTTGAAAAGCATCTTCTCCGTCAGATGGGTGATAAGCGACCATAGCAATACGTGAACCGTGGGCATCAGCAACACCTTTCAGATACGGGTCGATGTCAGCACATGTTGGACACCAAGTCGTTGTTACTTCTTCGACAAGCAGTGTCCTCCCAATTTTTTCTGTTGTTCGGCCTTCAACAAGCGATTGTGAAGGGTCGATGACGATGGCATACGCCGTGTTGCTCGTAATCCCACTGCACATGAGTACCATGAACATAAAGAAAGCAAGACCGGCACTTCGCAATTTCAATCCCCTCGATGTGTTGGCGAAGATGCCGACCCCCTTCATCCCTTTGATTCTCTTGAAAATGAAGGGAGGTTTCTTCAACATGAGTTGACGCCAAGAACATGGAGGCATCGTATGGCAGACCACTGGATTGAAAATCACAAGCGTGATTCATGGCGGCGTCAAGCGAAAGCGAGCGGATATCGTGCACGCTCAGCGTTCAAGTTAAAACAAATCCAAGAACGGTTTACTCTCCTTCGCGAAGGTGATATTGTTTTGGATGTCGGTTGCCACCCAGGTGGATGGGCCCAAGTCGCCACTGAGTTGGTTGGCGAAGGTGGCTGGGTAATTGGTGTAGATTTAGAAGCATGCCAACCAGTTGACGGCTCTATACTGCTGGTGGGGGACATCACCGACCCTCACACCCAGCAACGAGTACTCGACGAACTTAACAATCGGCCGTTGAATTCTATTGTCTCAGATATATCTCCAAACATTACCGGTAAATGGGATATGGATCAAGCGGTGGCTATGACATTGGTCGCACTTGTGTTTGACTTTTCGTTACCGCTGTTATGTAAGGGAGGTTCTTTTGTGACAAAATTATTTCAGGGAGTCGGAGTAGAGGAGCTTATTCAAGTTGTCAAACCGTTCTTCTCCGATGTACGAAGGTTTTCTCCACATGCTTCTCGTAACTCATCATCTGAGGTGTACTTGGTCTGTAGAAATTTCATGCCGTGGAAACTGAAAAAGGAAAGCATACTTGAAAATTACGAAACTGCACTAAACCTCAAACTTGGTGGCGATGACATCGAAGATGCTCCAGATATAGTCACCTCCTCATTTCGGGTCATGAAAAGGAAGAAAGTCGAATAGATTCAAGGGCGTTGAGGTATATTTCCCCCTCATGACGCAATCAACACCGGCCCACAATGCAAGCAAAATTCAATCTTACCGACAGAAAGTATCTGAACTGGTCGCTGATTCTGCAGTACTCCGAATAGAATTAGTGCTGCTTCGAAAGTATCCACGAAGAATGGTTTATTCAGACCAATACATAGGTCCAGTTGCAGCCGCTTGCGGTAGGGATGAGACTGGAATTGTTGGGCTTGTTCTATGGAACGAACAAATCGATAAAGTCGCTGTTGGAGATGTTCTGAGAATTGAATCTGGGTGGTGCCGCTCGCAAGATGGCGAATTGGTCGTAAGTACGGGTAAAAACGGTCGATTACAGATAATTAATCGCTAAATGCATTGTTTTTAGAGAATTTGAACGGACTGTCCTGAGGAGTTTGAGCACACAACCATAAAGAAGGAGAGGGCGTGGGCCGTTTGTTCCTGAGGAGTTATTATGGCAGACAGAGCAGCAAATTGTACATCATCCGGTGTCCCGCTTGAAGAGACTGGTTCAACATCATTTCCTTGTCCGGGTTGCGACGAAGCATCTATTGGACGCAGTCCACGATGCAGAAATCAAGGTGTCCTGTACACCTGCTCCAAGTGCCAATATCAGGGGCCCTGAGGTGATTGCATGGGTATGGTAGCTATGACGTACAAGATTAATCCTGATGCTGATGTTGAAGATGTTGATGCAGATGCTATTGCTGCATCGGTTCAATCACTCGGTAACGAAGTTTACAACGTTCAATCTGTAGAAGTTAAGCCCTTAGCATTCGGTCTTAAATTTGTTCAAGTTCATGTCGTTATGGACGATGGGGAAGGACTCGCAGACGCCCTTGAAAGCAAAATTTCAGAAATTAGTGGCGTTGGAGAAATAGAAGTCCTCTCAATGGGCCTTCTTTGATTTCAAAGTTGATGCAGTGGACACTGCATAAATTCTCGAAGTAGTGTGGTTGCATAACTTCCAGAGGAAAGGGTAAACCGGAAACGCACACATGCTCCATCAGGGTGCCATCTGCTGTTTTCAGCAGGGCCAGACTTCCATCTCTCACCCATTGTTTCATCGTTTGCGAGAGGAACTGTGTCAATACTGAGTTCATTGAAACTGGTCACAAGTGATCTTCGTGTACCTCGTGTTGAGAGTCTTGGAATCTTTTCGATATTCCAATCGGCATCTGAAAGTCCCATTTGATTCATAGTTTCTTTTTCAATATCTCCACTTTTGCCTTGACAGGTTTGAATTTCGGTTCCAGGTAATGGACCAGTTGGAGATAGACGACCGAGTTGACAATTACGAATTATCCGAGGTAATGTTCGTTCTTCAACCACGACACAACTTGAGGCATCAAGTTGGCCTTTTTCGTCGATTCTTCCGACAAGGTCACCCGCAACTGGCCAACTGATTGGATGTTGAGCTTCAAGTCGAGCGTGCAGGGATTTGTTGAAGACAACCGATTGCAAAGCATGGACAGTCATTAATTGCAGATTGCCAGGTAGTTTTCTAAATGCCCCTACATAGTCATCCGGGCGATGTAAAAGTTGTTCGAGCATTTTCCGTTCGAAACCCAACCAACGCGGAGCGAGTTCAAGCCCCTCTTGTGTGGGTCCATTTTCACGTACATGTTTCCTAAATTTAGCAACATCATCGTTTTCAGAATTGCCCTCCATTGCGATGTATGTCAAAACTGCTTTTTCCCAGTCGCCTTCAACAACATGTCTTCCTACTTCCGCTGTGACGGGCCTCCCTGAGCCAAATCTCTGCGGACCAATCCAGTTTGGGAACATGTTTTGGCCGAGTTTTTCAGCCATTTCGTTCTGAATCAATTCCACTTGCTCGAGGGCATCCTCTGCGCTCATCGGAGAACCGTCTTGATGCGCACATCCTCGCACCACTATGGTGAATCTGTTACCCCGGTGGTTACCGAATCCTATTTTTTGGTGAGTTCGACCTAATACTTCTATCTCGACATCAGGTATCTCGACAGCGGCAACTTTTGCTTTTGGAGCGTCTATGACAAACAACTGTTGTGTAACCGCTCTCTTGTCTTTGGTTCCAGCAAAGAAAATTCGATTTCGGGGGATTGAAAGAGCCTTTGCAAGCGTGTTACAAAAACGGTTTGTTTCCCAATTAGTGAGCATTACTTTGGCTACGGTAAATCGTCCTCGGTTATCGAGGTGAATTGAAGTAGATATTTCTTCAACACGAAAGTCTGCAACTCGGGCTTTGAGAACTCCGCCAATGCCGCTAGTCGAGGTAGAATATCCGTCAAGTCCAATGGATTCTGCGAGAGAATCCGACCAATTTGCCACTGGACCACCCCATTCAGAGGTTGATGCTTGAGAATTCTGATGAGATTCCGGCAACAATGTCCTTCAAGACTTTTTCAGAATCATTTTTCCCAGTTGTACGGATGTAGAATTCCGGATCGTCGAGTTCTGGATGACCTGGGAAATAGTTTGCATAATCTACCTTAGCGTTAATGTTGAGGCGTTCTCGAAGCATTTGCAAGGCAGTATGGCTTTCGCCAACAACTCTCAATCGCAGTTCATTTTTTTCATGGAGGAGGACTTTGACAGGCATTGCAATCAGCCATCCCACCTACCCACTTGATTTGAACCTTCTCCATAGCCGAAGTCAGCAGAGCCATTGAATTGGTTCAATGTGAATATTGCCTAATACTCGTACAAATCAACCCCGCTTCTTTTTTACTGTCTTTGTGTCGCACGACCAATGGATACCTCTGTGTTGGAAGAACGGATGGCCCTTTGGTCATCT
Organism: Candidatus Poseidoniaceae archaeon; assembly: GCA_036846305.1. Classification (GTDB taxonomy): domain Archaea; phylum Thermoplasmatota; class Poseidoniia; order Poseidoniales; family Poseidoniaceae; genus MGIIa-L1. The sequence continues at coordinate 6,235 of DAIUCF010000020.1, forward strand.
CGATTCAAACAATTGGCGCCCGTTTTTTTGGTGTTTGTTGTCCTTTGTACTGTTGCCCTCGCATCTCATTTGGTCGTGTCTCCACCAACATTCAATACCGACTTGGCAGACTTTGCTCCGGAATCAGACTCTCGCGATGCACATGACCGAATCCATGAGTACTTTCCTGATGAAGCACGACCAATGTTTGTCCATGTCACAGCAGATAACGGCGATAATATTCTTTCTATAGAAAATTTGAAAGTAATGAATGAACATCTTTCACACATGGAAAATACCTCTGAAAAACGTCAAAACGCTGTTGATGTTTGGACGACCGCCCCTGGCATTGTTCAACTGGCATTGGATGAGGAGGGTAACGGTACGAACTTGAATACGGTAGAATCCTGGACCGAGATACTTGACCTTCTTTTTGATGATGACACAGAATGTACGTTGACGGCTGATGATCAATTACTCTCTGCGGCCAGGTATGCTTCTTCGGCATTGTTACACAAGGATTTGAACATTGATGATACCTGCACGTACTTGAAAGACGGCACTGGTAGCGGAGCACCACGAGCCACATCGACATTGTGGGTACTGGAAATCGATCCTGAATTGCCTGAAGAAGAGAGGAAAGTTATTCAAGATCAATTACGTTCGGAATTTGCGGAACTTTCAGAAGATTCTAGTCTTCATTACGGTGTGGCATCGCTGGATTTGATTTCGTATGATATCGATAAAGGCACCTTTGATAATCTAGCTCTGCTGGTCGTTCTGGCCTTGGTCGTCGTCGTTGTCCTGTTAGCAATCGCTTTTCGTTCAATTAACGACGTGGCTTTCCCGCTTATTGGTCTGTCATTTGCCTTGGTTTGGACCTATGGAGTACTCAATTTGCTTGGAGTCCGCTTCACCGCCCTTGAGGTCGCAGTTGCACCTCTGGTCTTGGGTCTAGGAATTGATTATGCTATACATCTTCAACGGGCTTTCTCTGCAATCAGTAAAGAGGTAGAAGACCCTGCTGAAGCATGGTTAAGGTCCTGTGCTCGGTTATCAGTTCCACTTTCACTAGCGGTGGTAACTACCGTTGCAGCATTCCTTGCTAATGTCATTTCACCTTTGCCACCGTTGGCTACCTTTGGATATGCTCTTGCTTTCGGCGTATTTTGTGCTTTTGCTTCATCAACGGTTATCGTCGGTTCCTTGCATGTAGTCAGAAATAAAATTTCCAGTGTTACGACTGTCCACTCCATTACTATGCCACGATTGGTTGGTTCAATTGTTGCCGTACAACAAAAACAACAGGTCATGGTTCTTTTAGCGGCTATTTTGATTTCCGGAATTTCTCTTTTCGGAGCATTATCGTTGGAGACTGATTTTGATTTAGCTGACTTTGTTGATGAAGACATGGAGATTATGAGTGTTCGTGAGGACATGGATCAGGGCTACGATAGTGCAGGTTGGAAATTGATATACATCTTGTTTGAACCCGCAGATTCAGCCTCCAGCATCCCTGGCGACTCATCGATGTTGAATGAACTACGAGGTTTGCACATTGACTTGGAGACGAACCACTATGTCGTTGGAACTGATGATTCACCACCCGCCCCCTCTTACGAAGGCCCATATGTGGTCCTAAGGGATGCAATACTACGAAATTCATCTCTTGGTGAACTGTACAACCTCGAGATTTACGCTGGAGACGTATTCATCAAAAATACCTCTCTCGAATGTGACTTGGCCCCGCTATTCACCTACCTTTCAACCAATGATACAGTAGCAGACGTCCTCACGGGAGAGACTTGGGCACAACGTGTCTCTCAAACAGTTCACCTCTCTGAGGGCGAGATGGTCTATTTCAGAACTGAAGTTCGCGTGGAGGCCTCAACTTCTGCGGAATCTGAAATTGTCATTGAGAGTATTGAGGAGCAACTCGGAACATCATCCCAGTCTGGAACTTTGAGGTATAATTTGGATGGTCATGCTAATTTGCACGTGACTGGCGATTTAGTAATTTTACAATCAGTTTTGGACGGTTTGAATTCCTCACAAATTAAGTCAACTGCAATCTCTTTGAGTGTATCTTGTTTTGTCTTGTTTATTCTCACTCGTAGAGTAGTTCCAGCGGTGGCAGTCTTGCTGCCAGTGGCTATTGCATCTCTTTGGGTAGCCGGTTCAATGATTGTCCTGGGCCTCAAATGGAATGTACTGACCGTTATGGTCACGGCATTAACTATCGGTATAGGGATTGACTATTCGATTCACATGTGGCGCAGGATTGAGGTTGAACTTTCGCGCAGAGATAATCATTGGGACGCACTAAGGGCAGCTCTTTCCACGACTGGTGTTGCCTTGATCATGAGTGCTTTAACCACCGCATTTGGATTCCTGGTTTTGCTGTTTTCTCCAATGCCAGTGATTCAAGACTTCGGACTAATTACTGCTGTAACGGTATTCTTCTCGTTGCTCTTGGCGTTGTTGTTGCTCCCGGTGCTGATTGAACTTACGGCCCGTAATCAGGAAGAAGTGGTTGAAGTCAACGAAGACTTGGTCTTCGAAGCATAACTACAGTGTTGATAATGCTTCAATAATTTCTTTCATAGCGAGGCCTTGCTCACGAGCAACGAGTGCCAAGCACATCCAAGTGCTGGCATAACCGAGCGCTCCATGTTTTCGTTTTGCACGGCGCTCGACTTCTTCAACTGAAATTTCAGATGATTTAGCAATGAATTTTGTTAAACGTCCAACAACACGCATTCGAGGGTCAGAAGTGCTGTTTTCATGAATGATGGATACTGATTTTTCCACTGGAGAAGGTTTTTTCGGGGGATGTTCTGGAGTTGGGGTAGTTTTTGACTCCATCTCCCTTTCAGC
>DAIUCF010000020.1:9100-23113 GCA_036846305.1 Candidatus Poseidoniaceae archaeon
CCCGAAAGCCAGCCTGCGGCAATGAGTTGTTGAACTGCTCCCTCTGCCTCATCGGGAGAAATCCACTCCATGTCAAACGATAGAATTCGTTCTAAATCAAGGGCTTCAAGCGGTTCTCCGTTACGGAAGCAAATGGCGAGGACTCGGCGGACATCATCCACATCTGCGCTCGACATAGAGCGTTCAATGGTTTCATGTTCAAGAAGTTAAGCATTAAGAGTGAAGTGTACTCCAATCATTAGAGAGTTCATCAAGTGTCGTTTGTAAGGGAGAGTGAATGGACCATAGGTTCATGCAGTTTGCGACTTTGCCAGCACCGGAGGGAGACAATCATGACGCGTGAATATATTGCAAGAGACCCGCGCACTGGTCTCCCAATTGCGGTTACCAAGCAACGAAAATCTAAGAAGAAAATCAAAACAACATCAGGTCCTTGGACAGCGCTTAGTGAACACGAGGTTTTCGCCCTGCTGAATAACGAAATTGAAACCGCTACAATACGCTGGAACAGTAATTCACTTGATCTTCGCCGTGTGGATGCGCTTCGCGCACTCGGTCGTTTTCACGGGGCACGGATTCATCAGGCCCATTCATTATTGCTCCGTTACCTCGAATCGGATGTCGCTGCCGAACGTGTTGCTGCTCTGGATGTACTGCCGGAGGTTGCTGTTTTAAAATCCGACGAATTGTTTGATTGGCTTTCAGTTCTTTTGGATGACGACCATGCTGAAGTTCGGAAAGCCGCAAGTCGTTGCTTGACCAGTACCTCCCCTGTATTTCCGTCTGGCGTTCATTCAATTCTAGCGAATGAACTTCGCTCACCAGTTCGCAGCAGAAGCGATGCAGCATGGGCTGGGCTGAAAGGTCTATGCGATACTTGGCCAGAAGTGGTTGTTGATCATGTTGATTCACTTTTACTTGAAGAAGAAATGACTCTCCGCAAAAAAGGAACTGCGCTGCTGAAAAGAATTGTCAATAAGGGTGATTCTGCGGTATGGGACCTCATCTCTTGGTCCTTGAATGACTCAGAAGTCGAGGTTCGAAGGGTTGCAGCAAAGAATTTGCCAGCGTTAGCACGAAAGGAATCTCGAATGGCGACCTTGTTCGCTGAGCGCGCACTGGTAGATCCCGATTCCGAAGTACGTTTGTCAGCAATTAAAGCAGTCCAAACCCTTGATACAGACCATGGTCGAGCTCGTGAGTTGGTTGTTCGAGGAACCAAATCGAAGGATGTTAAAGTCCGTTTTGCGTGTATTGATATGCTTCCACGCTTGTTTGGAGAGGAGGTTTTGCGGACGATGGCCAATGAATTACTCAACGTTGAAACAGATAGTAAGATTATTGCTTCGCTCAAGGAGATGGTATTTGATGCATCACTTGATGGAACTGAAGCACAAAAGAATGCTCAACTCGCACCTTCGGCTCCGGTCCCCGCTATCGACCGTGAAGTTGCGGAGGCACAAGGTCAGCGCGTTGGACTTGAGCCAATGCGTTCTCTTGATTCATCAAACGAAAAACAGAACTCTCTGGAGGTCCCTCCCGGAAAGCAGGACTCTGAAGTAGATAAATCGCCAAAAACGGGTGCTAAAGAACCATTGTACCGTGCTGTTAGTCAGGATGAGCTGATGGGATATGATGATGATTTTGATGTCGAAGAGAGCGATGATGATGAAGAATATTTTTGATTAGCATTGAATTGTTGAACATAAATCGCCACATACTATGTCGGTATGGTTAAGAGGGGAGGGTCAGTGGGCCGATTGCTTACAGGTGAATATGATGGATGAAGCATTCAATGATAAGGCCGAGCAGTTCGAACGCTTGTGGGATGGAATAACCCCTAAAGGCATCAACCGAAACAAGTCTCTTAAATTCAGACAGTACATTTTAGAACACGTTCGACAAATGAAACGCCCTCTCACCCGAGAAAATGCACGCAAGTATTGGATGGGTGTTCTCCAAGCCGAGATTAAAGAACGTGACAACTACTGATTCCATACGAAGGGGTTGCCACCGTCTCGGCGACCCACTCGACCCACCGAGACGGAGATGATGATATGTTCACAAAAACCCGCTTTGACTCTTGGGACCTACCCGAAAATATACTCAATGCTTTGAATGCTGTCGAATGGGAATTTGCTACACAAGTACAGAAAGACACTATCCCTCTTGCACGACAAGAACGTGATGTCATCGGTCAAGCACGAACCGGTTCTGGAAAAACCGCTGCGTTTGGAATCCCAATCATAGAAAGATGTCAACCCACTGGAAAACTACAAGCCCTTGTGTTGACACCCACGCGTGAGTTGGCAAACCAAGTAGCGCAAGAATTTCACACTTTACAAGGAGATTCAGGACTGTCGATTCAAACTGTATACGGTGGAACAGACCTTGACAAACAAGCCAAGAAACTCTCTGATGGCGTTGACATCATTGTAGGCACACCTGGCCGAGTAATGGACATGACTGAACGTGGGCATATCAATCTCGAAGCACCCACCCTTTTCTGTCTTGATGAAGCTGACAGAATGCTTGATATGGGATTCTTCCCAGACATCATGTGGGTTGTTGAGCGCATGAAGAATCGTCAACAAACCCTGCTCTTCTCAGCGACATTCCCTCAAGAAATTATTGATGCTGCTCATGAATTTATGAACGAACCCGAATTCGTCCTCACAAATTCCGAAGAACTTGATATCCCTCCAATCGAAATGTACAGTGTAAATATCGGTCGGGCCAACAAACTGTGGGCTCTTGGCCGTCTACTCGTTCACATGAACGATGAAGATCAAACAATTATCTTTTGTAACACCAAGCGAATGGTTGATTTGGCTGTACAGCGACTCAAGAAACATCGATTTGAAGCAGAAGGACTTCATGGAGACCTCAATCAAAATCAGCGTGAACGAATTCTCAAACGATTCAAAGATGCTGAAGTCAAAACCATCGTTGCAACTGATGTTGCTGCCCGCGGCATAGATGTTGATGGAATCACACTCGTTGTCAACTACGACCTTCCGGTCGATTTGGATTCCTTCGTTCACAGAATAGGTCGAACTGGCCGTATTGGGCGAAAAGGAGCGGCTTGGAGTCTCGTGTCTCGTGACGATGCCCCCCAGCTTTCCAAGATCATGGCCACATATGGCCTTGATATTGTCGCAACTGAAGTACCTGAATTGCCGGATGGTGTTGAACGAGACCCGGTGACTCGGCAGGATGATTTCGGAGAAACCGCGGATGTTTTCGGCTTTGTTACCCTTGAATTGAATATTTCACAAAGTGATGCAGGTTCATCTTTATCCGTTGCCAAGTGGTTCCAGGATTCCCTACGATGTGATGAGATGGCCATCGGAGATGTTCATTTTAGTGAAAATTCTACCTTCATCAGCATCCATACGAGCAAGGTTGGATTGGCTCTCAAGGCTCTTGAAAAGCATGAAATGGCAGGTAACAATGTTACCGGTTCAGTCGTCGAATAATTACTCTTCTTCACTTCTCTTGTTCTTCCATGAACCTGATTTCTTTTTGTCATGTCGGGAAGTTCGATTTACCATTTCAACAACCTCTTCCGATGACTTTGAACTTTTTTTGTTTGGCCAGTTCCCGTTATCGTCAGGTCGTTGGATCACAAAGGAAGTTGCACCCAGGACCATGATTCCCAATGCTGAAAGCGACCATGCATACCCAATGGCGTCATCCCATCGGTTTTGTGCTTGACCACATTCAGAGGTGACCAGTTCGGAGAAGTAGCAATAGTCCAAGGTCTCTTTCGCCAACATTGCCTCCTCATTAGAGGTGACATTTTGAACTGCGAAAATCATCAACAAAGCAGCACCAACGATGAGTAAAATATGCTTTTGACTCCAAGTGGATCGAAATTGGAATCTCCATTTGTCTTGTCCTGCACTACTGGCGTTTAAAGTTCGGGCAGGACCGCCAACTTTCCAAAACCATGCTAGCCACATGGTTACCAGCACCAGCAGGAAACCCCACTCGTAGACCGCAGTGTGGAAGTTCCACATGCCTGAAAGACATTCTGCTTGGTTTGGATTAGCAATGCAATCATTACGCGCAATGGGATAGAACATCACTAGTCGCATTAAATTAAGAACATAGACGATACTACACATTACAGCAATTGAGCGAATTTTGACTCTTTGCGGAACTCCTTCAGTCATTGCAACCAGTGTGGAAAGGAAAATCATTTCATGAACTCCGGCACATTCATCAGAAACGTACAAGCCAACAGTATCAAAATTGCCAGGGAACTTTGGATGGTAGAAGTCAATTCGAGTTTGCCAACCGTTGTGTGAGGACAAGGTCGATGCGACATATTCACCATCGCTGTACAGTAGATTGGTGATTTCATTCCATAGCCACGCTTCGGTAACTTGCAAAGGGGCAAGCGTGTCAGATGGCTGGGTTAAAAACCAGTAAAATGCTTCGACCAACAGTAAAGCCAGTGGAATTCGGGCATACCGTAGGCCAAGTTGTCCGACTTCAGACCATGACAAGTCCTCTCTGGAGGATGACGACTTGGCATTCTTGGTCATGGATATGCCTACATGTACCTTCTTCATCAAGTTGCGGTTGAATTATGGGTTGCAAGAGACTATACCCCGGTGTTTTTTTGGAGGACTTGAAAAGGGTGGATGCATTGCATCAGACATGGAGGAGGCTGTGTTCCAAGGCGATGTTGCAAATGTTCTTCCAACCCACAGTCTTAATGTCATTGGCTTCTTTTGTCCGGTACCGGTTTCTGAAGCCAAGAGAGCTTTACTCACGATGAAGAAAGGTGAGGTACTGGAAGTATGGGCAGATGACCCCGAAACACTTCACGATATGCCCCTGCTCATAGATCGTAGTTACTCGAATCTACTTTCTGTCGAGCATCTCGCCGGAGAGTATCGATTTCTAATTGAGGTGAAACAGTGACTCAACCTAAACATAACATTACTCTAGTCGAAAAAAGTTCAGTTCCAAGTGAAGCAGACCTTCCGACTGTCCATGGAGATTTTCAAATACGAGTTTTTCACGAAGAATCAACAGGATTCGACCATGTTGCTCTCACACTCGGAGACATGAGTGGTCCAGACCCTGTTCTTATTCGAATGCATTCGGAATGCCTAACCGGTGATGCGCTAGGAAGTTTGCGATGTGATTGCGGCCCGCAACTCCAATCTGCGTTACAATCTATTGTAGACCATGGGTGGGGATGTTTGCTTTACCTTCGCCAAGAAGGTCGTGGAATCGGGCTCCATGCTAAGATTCAAGCCTACCATCTGCAAGACAAAGGGGCAGATACCCTTGATGCTAACTTGATGTTAGGCTTACCTGCTGATGGTAGAGATTACAGCATTGCAGCGAGTATGCTCTCTGCTTTGGACATACCACGTGTAAATCTCATGTCGAATAATCCTGACAAGAAAGAACAGCTCATAAACTTAGGAATAGAGGTTTGCGAATTAATTCCTCTCGTCGTCGGGGTGAGTGAGAAAAACCAGTTCTATCTTGAAACGAAGGTGGATAGAATGGGTCATCAAATCGACCAAGACAAACTGAATCTAAATTGAGGGGCCGTGACCGAGAATCGAACTCGGGCTGGCAGAACCACAATCTGCCGTGCTAACCCCTACACCATCACAGCCATGAGAGGTAACTCGCGGTTATGCGCGTGGTATTTCAATAGTCCGTTCAGTTAACTTTCTCTCAAACCCTTTGTTAGAAACACGAATTACCCTCGCATTCAAGTGTGTTCGCTTCCGTCGACAGATTATGCGAGGGACTGCTCATCGTTATAGCGTTGCCACATTTCTTCTCCTACTGCTGCTCATTGCCCCTCTGACAAGTGTTTCTGGGCGTTCAGTTCATAACACCAGCACAGTTGATTTATTCCCAGAGGGCGATTTTATTTCTCCTTCAAATTGGAGTCTCGGTACATTTACCTCATTTTCTGAAGATGCTGCAAGTTTTACTGACGCAATGGTTGCTGATCAACGATTGACATTCCTTCATGACCGCCCGCTCAACCAAGATTCGATGACATTTTGGGCACAATCAACTCCAACCGATTCGAACAATTCACTTGGGCAGCCTGACGGAGCAGTGACATGGTCAGCAGGTCCAGAAATACAGTTGTCGACATTCAGTGCAATTGGTTCAACTGATTATGACATCTTGAATGTCGAAGTCGTTGTAGCATTCTCTGTTCCTGACCCGTTGTACCAAGACTCAGTCCGGTTCTCTATGAACTATGACGGTCAATACGAATCTCTAGTAACGTTCTCAAATACTCAGAGTAGTCTTGACTTCTTGTCTACAGTTTGGGCATACAATGTTTCTGGTTTGATGAATTGGACATGGGATGACATTCAAAACTCAGTCTTAACACTCGACTATGTCTCAATTGGTGGAACCGATGATTCACGTCTCAATGTTGATGCCGTCGGTATGCGTGTCGAAATGAAAACGCCCTGGTATGGTGGTGAATACGGAGTTGCACAAGCTGAGTTTTCAGGCCATTCGATGCCAGTAACAGAACTTGATTTGTCCTCCGGAGTTTCGGAAAACCTAGCACTATCTACTTGTGGTCTTGAACCAAGCATTGCAGGTACTACCGGTTCATGGACGAGCGAAGTGATTGAAACTCCGCCCAACCAACGTATTGGAAGAGTACATTATGCTCTTGAAAACGAGTCACAGGATGATGTCTTACTCGAATATTCCTCATCCGATGATGGCGTGAGTTTTTCAAACTTTGAACAGATGAATGAACACATGCTGCTGCCGAATCAAAAGTTCACTCAGTTGCGAGTATCGACCACTGACGCTTGTATTACCAAACTGAAGGTTGATGTCAACGATCCTACACTTTCTCTACAAGGCCGGATTTTTGGGGATGTCGATGGGTTGAATTCGGATTATTCACGATGGTATTTGTTTGTTAACAATGAATTAGTTACCAACGAACCTGTTGCCATTAACCCGTCGTTGTCGATGGCATTCCCCATTGGCCGATACATGTCTGAAGATGATACCTCACTAAAAATCGAAGTTAAGTCTCAGTTCATTTGGGAATCTCAAGGTGGACCAAGCACTACCGCCTTTGAAATTTCATCGATGGGCGTTACCGGTGGGTACGATATTGAATGGGATGAGAATCCTGTTTGCATACCAGTAGGTGAACAGCAGTTGACCGAGGATGGGGGCGGTAGAATTCTTCCATTCCTCAACCGGTGCACGGATGATCGAACAGTACCAGATGACCTCAGCGTAGTTTTCGAAAATTCTAATCCCGAACTTGTCAACGTTGATTTAACCCAAGGAGATATTCGTTTATCCCTACTCCCTGAAGCCTCAGGCCAGGCAAGTATTCAAACAACAGTCTCAGATTCTGCGGGGAACACTTGGACTGAAACATTCATTGTTAATGTGGCCAATGTCGATGATGCACCAGTTCTTCAGGAATTTCCGGCATTAATTCCTGTTGAGTTGGAAGTCCCATCAACCATTTCTTTTGATTACTCCGACCTAGACTCATCAGGGCTAATCGCCTCAACCAACCGTTCGTGGGCATCTGTTGATATGTTCAACAAAACAATCACAGTCGTTGCACCAGTTCTCGGCTTTTCCTCAGTTTTAGTGAGCCTCTGCGATCAGACTTCATGCAGTGAGCGTATTATCGACCTCGAGGTTCTTTCACTACCGGATTTAATTGTGGAAGAGATTGATGTTGGTTCAAGTACGGTTCGTTCAGGAGATATTCTTTCGATTCGGGTATTGGTTCGAAACCTTGGCCAAGCCGAGGCAAGTATGATTTCAGTTCGATGTGAGGCAGGTTCACAACTTATTGATTACGATACATTGCCACAATTGCAACCAGGTTCTGTTGCCTACGTTACTTTCGATTGGCAGGTTCCAGATGGAATGACGCAAGTTCAACTGCGAGCAATTGTAGATCGCAGTTCGGAAATCGCTGAAGGTGATGAGTCAAACAACGAAGCATTGCTAGCGGTTGCCATCGAACCATCTCTTTCGATTGAAGTAGAAAATGACCAGAGCAGCGCTTTGGCTGACGGAGTGTTTTGGGGCTCGTCAATACTCGTGGTGGTCGCCATCGGGGTCGCCTTTGTATTTTTGATGCCAGCAAAAATTAAGAAATTAGAATAAAACACTCGGTGTTGAAAAGGTGATGAAAATACTCACCGCATGTCGGATAACGCATATTTCTGCCTCAAACTTGATATGGTGACCGACTCAGAAGAGGATACTTTGAGGTCGTGGGGACCGTTCAACACCTGTTGACAAAGTGGATGTGGGAACATATGTCAGTATTGAAAATACGTATAGAAACTGAAGAATATATTTACGAGGAATATGTGGAAGCTTAACCTGATTTACTCAGGAGACTTCCATCGACGAGGGTAGAGTCCCTCGTCGAGTAAGACCATATTTGGTCGTGCAATTTCTCCTTCGTCAATCCCAACGAGTTCATCCGAGTTGAGCGTTAGCGTTACGATTCCTACAGCTTCTCCCTTGAGGGTTTCAATGAGGACTTCTTTACCAGAAATGACTCCGCTTTGGATGCTGATAAGGCCGGGTCGAAGAAGAGGGGCACCGTGCGCTAATGCTGCAGCTGCACTATCTTTGACCGTCGCTGAAGGTAAGTCGAGAAGCATTTTCTCAATGGGGTGAATAACTCGTAGCAAGGCATCGGGTTGGTTGCATTCCTTCCAGAGCCAAACTGCGTCTGCAAGTTCTTGCATTGTAATACAGTCATCAAGAGTGAACGCTCCGGAGGTTTCTCTTCTCAACTCCTTCAATTCTACTTTCATACCTAGCAATAAGCCAAGATCTCGCGCCATTGTACGAATGTATGTTCCCGCTTCACAGTAAACCCTAGCAACCAGATCATTACCCTCCATTTCGATGTGCTCGAAAGTGAAAATCTTACGTGTACGAACCTGAACCTTAACTGCAGACACTTCTGGTGGAACATTGTACACTCGACCCTTGAGTCTTTTCATGGCTTCTTCAAGTTTTTTTGCATCGGGAGTTTCCTTGAATCTGAAGATGCAAATGTAGGTTTTTTTGTGCGTCAAGATTTTCTTTGTAATCTTCATTGCCTTACCCGACATTAAAGGCAGAACTCCAGTCGCAAATGGATCCAAAGTACCACCATGGCCTAAGCGCTCCAAGCCGAACAGGTCCCTAGCCCAAGAGGCAAGTTGGTGTGATGTCGGTCCAGCAGGCTTGTCAATGAGAATAAATCCTGATGCGAGTCGCTCCTCCACAGAGCGCTCATCAGGCAAACCGCCGACGGCAGGATTTGTTTTGGCAGACGAATCAAGAATGTGTTGTGTCATGTGTTTTCCTCCAAGATTTTTATTGCCGCAGCCAGAACTTCATCAGCGCCTAGTTGAGTTGCGTCAAGTACTGTTGTATAGGGTTCTCGCTGCTCAGGCAGAATCTGATACAATTCCATAAATCGCTCTCCATCAACCGATGCTCTCAATCGATTATCCTCAAGAGCCTTTTCTATAGAAATCTCTTCCCTTGCTACGACTCTCCGAGCCCTTTCGTTTTCGTCAACTTCGAGCCAAAGCCGGACACATGGAATCTCAAGACGATAGGCCCACCACCCTGCAAGTCGTGATTCAACAATATGGGCAGAACCCTCGGACATTTGTTGCTTAAGAAGACGGTCTAACTCTCTATCAACGTCGAGATCGTGCTTGCACAATTCTCCAAAATCTTGCAAACTCATTCCTCTTCTTTTCGCCTCTTGACGAAAAATATCTCCACCGTTGAGAGCTGTCCAGTTAAAATACGACATAAGGCCTTTGACAAGAGTACTGGTTCCGCTACCGGGATGACCCGATACCGAGATTTTCATCATGTCTACACCCACTCATGGCGACAAACATCACAGCGTTTCGTACGTGGCCCCATTTTGGATACCATGGTGAGTCCGCACTTGGGGCATTCTTTCGAATTCGTATCCCAAACTGAATCTGAAGATTGTGACTTTACTTCACTCTCAGTGGATGTAGAAGTTTTGGATGGTTTTGAATTCTTACGGCTGGAGTTTCTTTGACTACGTTGTTGTCTTCTGCGTGCGTCGTTACCCTTTGAGGCAGTTGTAGATGCAACAAGATGAAGCAGAGGTTCTTTCAAAGTTTCACCGGCAGTAACCAGTGGATGTTTTCTATATCGAAACAGTTTGATGTGCCTGTCAATAACTCTGCCCAGAGGCGCACTCATGCAGATGTATGCACAAATCCATGCTGGAAAGAAGAGAAATTTATCTTCAAGCAGATTCCATTCCGAGGCCCAAGGCAGGGATACATAATCCACTCGGAATGTTTCAACAGCTGTGGTGAGCCATGCAAAAATCCCAATGATGAATACCATTGTGAACATCATTGGCTTCATTGCACCCATTTGGACTTTCAATTGTTCGGGCATCATTTGCTGCTGTAAGGTAGTAGCCTTTTCCTGAAGGATTGGGTCACGTGATAGGCGGGCATCATTCATCATTCGACGAACTTGGCCTTGACGATGGCCAATATGGGCTTGGGCCATTGGGTCGGTGAAAAAGTTTCGAAGTACAGTGTTCATCGTCATCGAAAAACTTCCTAATATGAGGACTGTAAGAACGAAATATGCTTCTTGAGGTAGAATTGGGTCAAGAATAGGATCTGCGACATCTCCAAGGGTATTACGAATTTCAGGGTTCATGATGAGTAAAGTCATCATCACCATGACACCTAGCATCATCAACATCGAGCCCCCAGGTGGCTGGGGTGGTGGAGGCGCATTACCGCTGGCCATATACCACGGGCGTTGGACAATATCCATGAAGGTTCGCTTGGTTTCATTCGCTAATGGACCAACTTACCGTTCCGAGGGATTGAAACGAGAGTCAATGCTAGGACATACATGCGCCGCCGAGAGCCGCTTGATTTAGACCGAACATGGCGACACTCATTGCCGATGCCGATGCCGAATCGTCCAGTTTGTGTTACAGTGGACGAAGCTCTTTCTCAACTTGGAAAGTTACCTACAAACCCACGCATTTTCCTATGGACTGACTCAGAACGTCGATGTCCTCCTGGGTGGGGATTCATTGCGAGTGTTCGCCAAGGTATTCCCCCCGAAGGAATAGAAGCAGAGCTTGAGGCTTGGATGGGTCAATATCCAGAGGCGTGGCTCGCAGTGGATATGCGAGACGGTGTGGTTACTCCATCGACGCAGCGTAGCCTCGATGTTGTTCTCTCGAGTGTTGGACGTTCAGTCCTTATTTTGGTCAGCAATTCATCCGATAACGAAGATTGGCCACAATGGGTTTTACCCGAACTTTAATTGTTTGAATAATCAAACAAAGGTGAACGAACAAACTGAACAACTTGTTGCCTCTTGTGGATTCATAACAGCACAAATTGGGCATGCTTTCTCATCAGCAACTGGTTCTTCTGACGATTCGGCGGATGGAGCCTCTTCAGGGGCCTCTACCTCTTCACTCGAATCTTCAGCAACCTCGTCGGATGAATTTTCATTCCATGCTTCAGCCGCTGCCTCTAATTCTGCCTTTTTGAGATAACCGTTGTCATCTAGGTCAAAGTTGGCTGCGTGAGAAACAAAGTCGTCACGGTGCTTTTCATCGATTCCTGCTGCAGACATAACTCGCAGCAATACATCCTCTCTCCACGAAACCTTACTCTCCGACTCCTCTTCGGAGGACTCTTCAACTGATTCTTCATCGGATGGGGATGACTCGTTAGATTCTTCTTCAACAGCCTCTTCAACAGCCTCAACCTTGGCTGGAAGGTCTTCACTTCCTGATTCATCTTCGTCACCGAAATGAACACCGTGGAATATGTTCCCGAGTTCTCCATCAATGGCACCAGGTCCAGTAATATCAAAGGAAATCATGATCTCTTCATCTTTTCCAACAAGCGGTATGTGCCATGCTAGATGTGTTCCATCTTCCCCAACTTCGCTGGTCATTTCACAATCATCACGCTTGTCGCCATTTCCACGCACAATCCATTCTTTAATCTCAAAGTTTTCAGGAATTACGTCCTTAAGTGTAACGTCTTTCAAACCTGTGTCTCCTTCGTTATTGAACATGATAAGGACTTCATGTCGTCCCTTTCCTCCAATCTTCTGGGTCATCTTTCCAGCACCGAACTTTCTGCGGTTGTGGATAATCTTGATTGTCGGAGCAACGGTTGAATCACGGGTGCAAACTGGGCCGTAGCGTTCTGCACTAAATTCAGTTCGAGCCGGAGCTGAAATAATCATGTTCTCGTGTTCTGTAGGGCCTGGAGCTTGTAACTCGTATTCAATGGTCATATTCTTACCAGGTTTGAGGCCAACAGGTCCTCGTGCGCCTACCGTAATGGTTAGAGTAAAACCGTCTCCATCAGGTGAACGGTTGTTCTTCTCAAGAGTAATTCCAGCATTAATTTCTGCTTTAATTTGATCTGAATCGATTTCCTTTCCGTTCACTTTAATGGTAATCTTCGACACATCCGGTGCTTCAAACAGACCGGGTATATCATCGGTTATGCGCATCAAATTGATGTCAGCCGAACCGTTGTTGGTGAGCGTTAGACATGCTCCAACTTGCTGGGCTCTAAACGAACGCAGGCCAGATGTAGAATACGTCTTTTCAAGTTCAGCTTCAACAACTTCGAATTTCTTTGATTGCAGAGAAATACTTCCTTCTGTGCTTCTTGATGCGCGTGGAAGAATCGTATATGCCAAATTGGTTGTAAAGTCTGGCTTAGAAAGTGCCATGACAGAGCGTTCTTCACTTTCCCACTTACCGTGAGGCTTGACATCCTGGTGAACATCCCCGATATCGAACAGTAAATCTTCGCTACCTTTCATTCGAACCTGCAGTTTCACAAGGTCCACTGCAAAGGATGAGCGATTTTCGAAGGTTGTTCGACAAATCCAGTTATCCGGTCGTTCGTCTTCTCGAACTCTCATGTATGAGAAACCTCGACAGAAGGCATCGAGTTCTCTGAAATTAAGATTCGAGAGTGTGGCGTCGGAAGTGTATGTTGCGGATGCAACACCTGCGTCAATTGCTTTTGTTCCCGAAACCATGATTGAACCCTCGATGCTGAGGACCTGCTTTTCTCCGGCTCCAAGGTCGCCGACTGTCCATGTAAGTTCGTTACCTTCAAGCGTTGCAACCCCAGTGTTTTCGAAAGTCAACTCATCAGGTAGTTGGCGAGTTACAGTAACGCCACTGATTGCGACATGTGCAGTATTTTCAACTTCAAGCTCTAATGCGATAGGTCCACCTTCGTCACTTGAGGCTACAGAGAGAGAGTTTTCTTGAGAGCGGGCAGGATTTGTGTCTAAGCGTTCACGAAGTACTAGCATTCTCTTTCCAGTAACTTTGTATTTCATGCTGTAGTTTGAACCAGCTTCTAACTCATCAACAGAGACATGGTCTCCGCCAATATCAGTCGCATCAGCTTGGTCGAGCATGACGTCAATATCGTAAATTCTATCTTCAGAAGATGGATTGTTAACCGTCAAAACTCCCTTTACGGATTGCTTAACAATTTCACCATCTGCGGTGAGAGTCGATTTTTCAACTTCGTGAAGGGTTCCTTCAAGTTTATCGCCAACGACTTCGTCAACTTCCGCACTGCTGCGGATAGTCGCTCCAGCCTGTTCTCCGACAAGATTATCTGGGACTCCAAGGACTGGATCTGATTCAAGTGTAGCAGGTAGTTCTGCAGGTTCAGTAGACTCTTCGATTTCTTCGCTTTGCGGGGGAGAATCAAGTAGTGCAGCGCCACCAAGAAGTGCGGCGCCACCAATCAGAGATGCTGCGTTGTCAGTCGATTCTTCAACTGCTGGTGCATCTGGTCCGGATGACAAGAGGTCCATTGCAGCCATTTCTGGTGGTGCTGGAGGTGCGTCCATTGGTGGAGCATCCATAGGTGGCATTGGCGGCATGTCCATGCCAGGAGGTGCTGGAGGTGC
>DAIUCF010000020.1:23213-26985 GCA_036846305.1 Candidatus Poseidoniaceae archaeon
TCCATGCCTGGTGGTGCCGGAGGTGCTGGAGGTGTGTCCATACCAGGTGGTGCAGGTGGCATTGGTGGCATAGGCGGTAATCCAGGTGGCATAGGTGGTTTTTCTTCGCTCATTTTCATTTCCTCCGGTTCGGCTGCTCAAGCAGCAACACCCCCATACTCAAAGAGCACATAACCGTTCTCCCCCATAGTTTTCAAAAAAAGTGCAGTTTGTCTTGTGAACCATGATGAACTCCATCATCTTGATGTAGGGTGGTTTGGAGCATCGTACATGGTCGGAATGGATAGTGGCACACCCCCAGTGCTTTTTGTGGTAGGAACAGCCGGTGCGGGAAAATCTTCGCTAGTAACTTCTTTTCAACGCTGGTCACGGTTTTTGGAGACTGATGCTATTGCTGTCAATCTTGATCCTGGAGCTGAACGGGTTCATTATGATGCAGAATTTGATGTACGTGACTTAATTTCACTAACCGAGGTGATGGCAGAGTATGACCTTGGCCCAAATGGTGCACAAATTCTAGCAGCAGATTTGCTTGCCGCTCAAGCAGGTGATGTTGCAGCTCAACTTCACACTTTGACCGGAGAAGTAATGATTGTTGACACTCCTGGTCAAGTCGAACTCTTTGCCTTCAGGGAAGCGAGTAACCACCTCATTGAAGTTCTTGGAAGAGAGCAGTCTGCAATAATTTACCTGTTTGACCCCATGCTTTCCAGATCTCCTTCAGGTTTCGTATCTCAAATGCTTCTATCCAGTATTGTTGAATTCCGTCTCGGTTTGCCGACCAAGAATTTCCTTTCAAAGTCCGATTTGCTCGATCCAGAGGAACTTGAGAAAATTCTTGAATGGTCCGAACGGCTTGAAATTCTAGAAATGGCCCTCTATGACGAAGCAGGTGGTCAAAGAACAGAATTTGCAATCAATCAACTTCGAATGATGCAAGAATTCGCACAAGCACCGGGGCTAACACCTTTATCTTCGGAACTTGAAGAAGGACTAGCAGACATTTTGACATTCGCTCAAGCCCTCTTTGGTGGAATGAGTGATGCACGAGACGGTTTTGCTAGTGACATCGAACACGAAAAGAACTGAAATGGTAGACCCTTCATAACCCTTAGAAGCCTCCTTTCAATGGAGGGGTTATGGCACAACATCTGCTGGCAATCGACGATGTCGAGGAAGACTTCGAGAAAATTTTGAAATGGGCTATTGAATTCAAGAGACTATGGAAACAAGGCGACGAGGTCGCTCAAAACTTCATGCCTTTGGATACTTTAGCCATTGGCTCGATTTATGAAAAGCCTTCTACACGTACTCGGGTTTCTTTTGAGGTTGGGATAAACCGTCTAGGCGGTTACCCTTTGACGCTGCTAAAAAACGACATACAATTGGGTAAGTCAGAAACCGTCGGCGATACATCACAAGTTCTCTCACGTTTTTTGGGTGGAATGACTTATCGTTGCTTTTCTCATAATGATGTAGAAGAATTGGCAAAACATGCCGACGTTCCGGTGATTAATGCTCTTTCAGACAAGCATCACCCTTGCCAAGCTGCTGCGGATTTAATGACCGTGCTGGAACATTTCGATAATACTGAAGACCTCAAGGTATCTTGGGTTGGAGATGGTAACAATGTTCTACACGACTTAATGCTGGCTTGTGCCATGCTCGGAATAGATATTCACTATGCGGTTCCCGAAGGATATGAACCAGACGAAGATATAGTTCAAAGATCTGAAAAACTTGCATCTAAGAACGGCAGCAAAGTGATCATGACCAATGACCCCATCGAGGCTGTAACGGATGCGCATGTTGTTTACACAGATGTATTCATTTCGATGGGCGAGGAACACTTGAAAGATAAAATCAAGTCGTTTGAGGGCTTTCAAGTGAACGAAGAAATGACTTCACACATGGATGCAAAATGGAAATTCATGCATTGTTTGCCTGCGCATCGTGGCGATGAAGTTACCGACTGGGTCATGGACCATTCTCAATCAATTGTTTTTGACCAAGCTGAAAATCGAATGTGGGCGCAGATGTCCCTTCTTGCTTACTTCATCAACGACGGTGCTTGGGATGCAATGGGCGAGTTCATGAATCTCGAGTAATCAGAGATAGATGGTGAGAAGAAAACCCATCAATCCAAGGAGCATGGCGATTCGGATACGTGCAGAAACCAGTACGTCATTCCCATTGAAGAGTGGTCCATTGAGTGTGATGAGTACAAGTATAGCCGGTGTTTGTAGAATCAGTTGTCCAAAACCAAAGGGTCCTCTCCAATAAGGAATGTAGAGGCACACGAGTCCGGCCATAATGAGGACATAGGCAAGCATACGTGCCTTTTCAACGCCTATTTTCATTGGAAGAGTAGAACGTTCTCCTGCATCGGCCAAAATGTCCTGACAATCTTTTACGATTTCTCGAGCCAGATTGGTAAAGAACACGACCCCTGCAATCAACACACACAGCAGTGTGATTGAGTCGATAGTGGCAGCACCGTAGAGTATTACCGCTGCAACCATGAGCGAGATTGATATGTTTCCAATCAAACCCTTTGACTTAGTTTCTGGTCCAAGGTCATAAGTTAGCATAAGGGCGACTGCGCAAATGTAGATTGCTGCAAGTGGCCACCAAGTTGAATCATTTTGTCCCAAAGTGTAGACGCCATACATCATGCAAGACCCACTGATTATCCAGAGTCCAACAACGAATTTTTTTGCTCCTGCGACCGTCACGCGTTGAGAAGGTATTGGCCTAGTGGGATGGGCTTGTAAATCAATTGCTGAATCTTTGATATCGTTCATAGCATTTCCAGCACCCATGAAGGTTAAAACCGCTAAAATTTGAAGCGCAATAACGGGAAATTGCTCAGGTTCCAGAGTCCCGCTGAGTCCAAACAATGCGCCAAGCGGGACCGTGATTGCTGCCAGAACCATGTTCTTAGGGCGCATCAACTCAATGTACGCTCGAACATCTGCCGACATGATGTTGCCTGTTGTACAAAGGTCTTGATTCCTTTGTTTCAGGCGCTGGCGATGGACCAAACGCATACACGCATTCGAAATCCACCGACATCCGTTCCTTCATCAAATCCGACTTTAACGAATCTTCGGTCGCGTGCTAGAACATTACCGAGTTGGTTCATCGTTGCACCCCAACGGAATCGCTTGTTGACATGATCGAGGATATCAGTGGTGTTTGCTTCACCGACTTTGGAAAGGTAGGTAGAAATTTCCTGGCGCAGGCGTTGAGTTCTTCCCATCAAGCCTCACCTCGTATAGCATTTTGACTGCGGCGTGTGAGTCCCGCAACGGTCGTGCTCACCAGAGCTGTGTTTGAATCGCCTGGGCGATGCCAAGGTTGCCACCCTACAGCGGCAAACCGAGATGGGAGTTTACCGCTGGGGTGGGCATAGAGTGTTGTTGACTTCTGAGACCAGTCGTTCTTTTCGTCTAGGTTTACACTCGATGTGAGTTGACCCAAACTTAGATTTTCAAGGGAGTTAGCGTTCTTGTGCATGAACCAAACTCGATGCCACCAGTATATGAAGCGAGGAAACACCCCTCAATTGAAAGTTAAGACTCTATCTGCTTTGCAGCACCCCCTTTTTCACTTTCAACTTTGAGTTAAAGTGAACTTAAATTGAGCAAAGAGTGGTTTTTGTGCAATGTTCGTAGTCCGTGATGGCTAAATACGGGATGACGGTGGCACAAACACCCACGCTCGTATAGTGTAGTGGCCCATCATAAAGGACTCTCATTCCTTTGACCCG